>JBDTAE010000039.1:0-7436 GCA_039924785.1 Gemmatimonadaceae bacterium
CGATCCGAACAGTCTCAGCTTGCTGCTCGTGCGCGGACTCTCGTACGAGGCGAAGGGCGATCGCCCGAACGCCCGCCGCGCGTATGAGCGAGCTCTGATGATCAATCCCAGGTTTGCGGCGGCGGGAAATAATCTCGCGGCCTTGCTGGCCGACTCAGCGCCGGACCGCGACTCCGCGCTCAAAGTGATTACGGCGGCCAAGGCGGCCGATCCGAACAATCCCGCCGTCACCGACACGTTCGGCTGGGTGCTATACCAACGCGGGGAATACGACAAAGCGGTTGAGGCCCTCAAGGAGGCGGCGACAAAGCTGCCGAACGAACCGACGGTGGCGTATCATCTCGGAATGGCTTACGCCAAGAACGGCGACGCGAAAGCCGCTCGGCGGGAGCTTCAGCGAGCGCTCTCGTCGCAGGCGGCGTTTCCGGAGCGAGACTCCGCGCAAAAGGCGCTCGCCGATCTTAAATAGCCAGATCACCAGGGCGACGCCTCGCGACCACACCGCTGTCAGAACGGTGTGCCAAGCTCCACGCCACGAAGAACGATCAGCGCCTGATCTTCAGGATTCCAGCGAAGGATGGTGCGCGATCAGCGGAGCGGATGTCTGGCGAAGAACCGCCACGCTTCGCGGGTCGCTGAAATTTCGTGCGTCGGTTCTTGACCGTCCGACACACCACCGGGCCACGCGTGAAGGCCTTCGTCGATCGTGAAGAGCGTGACCTCGCCCGCGCATCCCCCGAAACGCATTTGCGTAACGTGCAGCGAGCGGCGGTTGACCGTGACGGTCGAACACCCGTTGTGTGCGGACCAGAACCGAATCGATGGCGGCGCGGATGCGGCAGCCGCGAGCGGCGCGCGCTCAGGCGTGGCGTACGAGGAGTCGGAATACAAAACGTCTTCGTCCGCCGTTCCGTGAAACGCAATGAGAGGGATTGCCCGCTGCGGCGCGCACTGCGCGTACATGAGACTTCCTGAAACGATGGCGACCGCCGCGATCTTCGTGCTCAGCTCGCACGCCGCGCGATACGCCAGACGGGCGCCGTCGGAAAAGCCGGCGACGTAAATCCTGTTGGGATCGACCGGCATTCGCTTCGACAAGTTGTCGACGAGGGCACGAATAAACGCAATGTCATCGACGTTGTTGGTCTGGGCCGCCCCGCAGCATTCGCCGGAGTTCCAATCCGAATGTCTTCCGAGCAACGCAGTGGTGCCGTTTGGATAGGCGACGACGAAGCGAGCCGTGTCCGCCATGCCGTCCATGCCCGACATGCGCCGAACGGTCTCTCCATTCGCGCCGCTTCCGTGCAGCACGATGACGAGCGGATACGGGACGGCTCTGCCGAGTCGGCGTGGGCGATTCGCGGGAATGTGGAGGAAAAAGCTACGTGTCAGATCGCCGACCTGCACTTCGAATTCACCGGTGCCGGGCGCGTCGGCGATCGTACTGACCGGCTCGTGTCCCCCCATGATACAGCTCGTGAGCGACGCAGCCGCGACAATCGTCGCGGCGATCCGCGCTAGCCAGGCCGTCAGATGTGGGGGGCGAACGCGCATTCGAGCATCGGGAAGGGAGCTACAGCCAACGGTCTGCTACGCCGCTGCGCCGAAAATGTTCGCGCGTCGACAGATGCAGTGTCGCCCGGGATCGCGCGCATTTCAAGGCGGCCACGCGGGTCCTGGAGCGCATTGCGGTATCTTTTCTTCAGACCCTTTCAGATTTTGCTGATGCCGCGTCCGTTCGCACGTGAGAGTTGGTCTTGCTTCGCCGTGGGCGCCGCATTGTTCATCGGTGCGCTGTGCGGGCCAGCGGCCGAAGCCCGCGCGCAACAACTCGTCGCGCCGGTGTCGGACAACGTCCACGGATTGCCGCTGGTCGAGCTGCGCGCCAAGGGCAAATCGGAGACGCTCGCGATCGTGCTCAGCGGCGACGGCGGATGGGCGGACATTGACAAACAGATCGGCAAGGAACTCGCGGAGCGCGGCATCGACGTCGTGGGCTTCGACGACCATGAGTATTTGATGAAAGGCCGGCGCGACGCCAACAGCACCGCGAGCGACGTCGAGCGCGTCGCCTCGCATTTCATGCGCGCGTGGAACGACGACCGGCTCGTCATCGTCGGGTACTCGAGAGGCGCGGCGTTCGCACCGTTCGTGGCGACGCGACTGTCCGCCGACGTGCGAAGTCATCTCAGTCTCATCGCGATGCTCGGCTTGCCGGAACACGTGAGCTTCGTCGCGCACTTCTCCGACCTATGGACCACGCGCACGAATCCCAGTGACACACCGATTCTGCCGGAGCTCGAGCGTTTGCGCGGAACGAACATGCTGTGCGTCTACGGCACGAAAGAGGATGAATCGCTCTGCAAATCGGTCGACTCGACGCTGGTGTTTCCGGTGTCGCGCGAAGGTGCACATCATTTCGACGGCGACTACAAATCGATCACCACGCTGATCCTCGACCGAATCGGCGCGAAGGGACGCTGATTCCGAGGCTACGCCAGACCCGCCATCAATCGGAGCAAGCCGTCTTGCGTCGCCGCCGCGCGATCGAGCTCGCCGACGATTCGTCCGGCGCGCAGCACGAGGATGCGATCGGAGAGCGTGAGAATTTCCGGCAGCTCGCTCGAGATGAGCAAGACGGCCGCGCCATTCGCCGCGAGCTCGCCGACGATCGCGTGAATCTCCGCCTTGGCGCCGACGTCGACGCCACGCGTCGGCTCGTCGAGAATGAGCGTTTGTGATTTTGCCACGAGCCAGCGCGCGAGCACGACCTTCTGTTGATTTCCGCCCGACAATCCTCCGACGACGACCTCGCGGCTGGCGGTCTTCAAGCGCAAGCGGTCGAATAGCGCATTGACGAGTGCCCGCTCCTCGGCGCGTCGTACGAAGGTCCACGTGGAAAGTCGGTCGAGGATCGCGATCGACGCGTTGTGAACGCCAGTCTCGCTGCCCACGAGTCCTTGACGCTTGCGGTCCTCGGGCACGAGTCCGACGCCGGCGGCGATCGCGTCGCGCGGCGAGCCGATGTGCAACTCGCGCCCGCGCACGAAGATCCTGCCCGAGCTTGGTGGTGCGATGCCGAACAGGGCGGCGGCAACGTCGGATCGTCCGGCGCCGACGAGTCCCGCGAGGCCCACGATCTCGCCGACGCGCAGCGTGAATGAGATGTTCTCGAACTTGCCGGGCAGCGAGATGTTCTCGACGCGCAGCAATTCCTCGCCCGCCGCCGCGGATTCGTGTCGCGGAAAATATTCGGCGAGCGGCCGGCCGATCATCATGCCGACAATGTCTTGCTCCGTGAGCTCAGAGGTCGGACGCGTGGCGACATGGCGTCCGTCGCGCAACACGGTGACCGCATCACACAACTTGAATACTTCGGGCATTCGGTGCGACACATAAATGCACGTCACGCCGCGCGCCTTGAGCCGCTCGATCAATAAATACAATCGATCCGCGTCGACCTGACTGAGACTGCTGGTCGGCTCGTCGAACACGATGATCTTGGCCGCGCTTCCGACGGCAGCCGCGATCTGCACGATCTGCTGGTGCGCGGTGTTCAGCTCGCCGAGTGGGCGGGTGACGTCGAGCGTTGCTCCAATTTCGGCGAGCATCTCGTTTGCTCGGCGCACCGTTTCGGCGCGATCGACGAAGCCACGATGCGCGGGCAGGGCGCCGAGGCAGAGGTTTTCCGCGACGGACAGGTTTGGGCAGAAGGCGAGCTCCTGGTGCACCATTCCCACGCCTGCATCGAGCGCCTCGCGCGGCGACGTGAAATGCACCTCGCGTCCGTGCACGATCAGACGTCCGTCGTCGGCTGCATAGATACCGGCGAGGATCTTTCCGAGCGTGCTCTTGCCCGCGCCGTTTTCGCCGCAGAGCGCGTGACACGAGCCAGCGGCGATTTCGACGGTGACGTTGTTCAACGCCAGCACGCCGGGAAATCGTTTCGAGACGTTCTCGAACCGAACCGCCGCTTCGGTCAAGTCGCGCTCCAGCGATTCGCTACTTCAGGTATTTCGGATCGACGTTCGTGAAGCCCCAATCCTTGAGCTGTTTGGCCCAGGCATTGAGGTTCTCTTTGCTGACCTTCACGAGCTCCATCGGAATGATCTTCGGAACGTCTTTCTTGAAGTGGAGCTTGTCGACGATCGTGCGAACGCCGACGTCGCCCCAGAGATAGACCGACTGTGCGTACAGCGTGGGCGTGATTCCCTTAGCGACGTAGTCGAGCTCTTCGGGCATGGCGTCGACCGATACGACCTTCATCTTGGCGAACTTAGCGTCGGTGAGCAGCGCGCGCGTGAAGAGCGGCCATCCGCCGATCATTGCCCACCCTTGAATATCAGGATAGGCATTGTCGACGCGCACCACTTCGGCGGCGGCATCCTGCGGCGTCTCGACGTGGTTGAACACGCCGGCGATGGTGATGCCGGGATACTTCGCGGCTTCATCCTTTGCGCCTTGCACCCGGTGCTGGAGGTTCGGCGCATTCTGATTACCGGCGAGAATCGCGACCTTGCCTTTTCCATTCATGAGGCGCGCAAGCTCGGCCATCGTGACCTGGCCGGTCTTGTTGTCATCGACACCATAGTACGCGAAGCGCTTCGACTGCGGCGCGTCGCTATCGAACGTCATTACGGCGACGCCGCGGTCGACAGCATCGTTGATCGCGCCGGTGACTTTGCCCGCATCCGAGCAGGAGATGAGAATGGCGTCGGCGCCGTCGTTCACGGCTTGCTGAATGCGCTGTGCCTGCACCTGGCCGTCTTCCTCCGGCGGTGTGAGCCAATTGACGGTGACTTTGATGTTGTCCTTTTCGGACAATTCCTTCGCCGCCGCTTCCGCCCCCGTGCGCGCGGCAAGGAACACCGGGTTGGTGGAGCTTTTCGCGATCATCGCGATCGTGATCGCGTCCTTGCCCTTTGCGCTCGTGCTCGGAGCGGCGCCGGCGGCCGGCGCTTTCGTATCCGCTTTCTCGCCGCCGCACGCGACAACCAACGCTGTCGTCGCCAGAGCGATGCGCAACAATCCTTTTGGCTTCTTCATTCGAATCTCCGTAATTGTCAGACTACGCTGATCTATCGTCAAGAAAACGCGCGGACGGTGCGTTATGCTGGAGCGTCGTGTGATGCAATTCTGAAAACATTCGGGTCGTTCTGTTGTTTCCGTTCAGGTCTGTTCAATCCGTTTGTTGTCCGTATCAGCGCTGTTGATGTTCGGTTGTTGACTAGAGGTCCTTTGTTCCTCGGCTCAATCGCGCAGCCGTCAGTCGCGCGCTCCACTGATCGACCACCACAGCAATGATGATCGCGCAGCCGATCACGATCCACTCATAGTTCTGATCGAAGTGGAGCGTCCGGATCGATTGGCGAATCAATACAATGAGAATCGCGCCGAACGTGGCGCCGAGCGCGCTGCCCCGTCCGCCGATCAGACTTGCTCCGCCGACGACCGCCGACGCGATCACGTACAGTTCGTACCCCTGCGCGTCGCCGCTCGACGTCGACCCATAGAAGCTCGCGCCGAGAAATGCCGCGAAGCCGGCGGTGAGCCCGGACACCGCAAAGACGCCAATCTGAATCTGTTTCAGACGGAGTCCCGCAAAGCGACTCGCCTCAAGATTGCCCCCGAACGCAAAGATGTGCCTGCCCATCACCGTTCGCCTGAGATACACCATCCCGATCACAGTGACGGCAATCATGCACAGCATTGGCACGGGATAGAGCCCGCCGCCGAGGCCGAGCGACGCTTTCGTCACCGCCGTCAACGATGAGGGAACTGTGATACTCTCGGCTTTGGTCGCAACGAATGCAATACCGCGAAGCACCCACATCGTACCGAGCGTAACGATGAATGGGTGCACGCGAAGCCCGACGACGAGGACGCCGTTGAGGACGCCGCACAACGACCCGACGCCCACCGCGACGACGAAGCCGAGGACCGCAGTCGTTCCGGCGCCGGCAGGGAATGCGCGCAGGAAGAGCGCCATGCTCACGCCGGACAGCGCATAGATCGACCCCACCGACAGATCGATGCCGCCGGAGATGATCACCATCGTCGCGCCGATCGCCATGATCGCGAAGAAGCTCGCGTCGGTGGCGGTCTGAATGAGCGTATATGAGTTCCAAAAATTGTTGACCGTCGCGCCGGTGTTCCGGTCCAAGTGCGAGCCCGCCAGCAGCGAGAGGGCGATCGTCACGAGCACCAGCACGATGATCAATCCGGCTTCTGGCGAGCCGGCCAGCTTACGAACGAATGCGCGCATTCGGTTTCCGCGTCGGATTTGGCGAAATCAGTCCGACGAAACTGCACCCGGATGCGCCGCGGGATAAGCACCCCTGAATCGCGCATACGGCGCGTCGTAGGCTTTGTGGACGGCGGGATCGGGATATTCCAGCTGTCCGCGTGTGAGTGTCGCTCTCGCAGCGGCACTCAAATCCGGGAACGCGCCGGCACCAACCGCCGCAAGCAACGCGGCGCCGTACGCCGGACCTTCCTCCCGATCGACAGTCCCAACAGGAACGCCGTACACCGACGCCTGCAGCCGGCGAATGAAGCCACTGCGCGCACCGCCGCCCGTGAGCAGCATCTGTGCGGGCGCTACACCGAGTTCTTGCAGGATCGAAACCGAATCCCGCAGTGCGAAGCAGACACCTTCGAGCACCGCTCGCGTGAGATGCGCGCGCGTGTGCGCGAGGCTCAGTCCAACGAACGCGCCCCGCGCGGATGCGTCACGATGCGGAGTGCGTTCGCCCTGCAAGTAGGGAAGGAACGTGACGCCGTCGGCTCCCGGGGGAATCGCCGCAGCTTCCTCGTTCAACCGTTCGTTCGCGTCGCCGCCGGCGAGGTCGCGCGCGAGCTGATCGCGATACCATGCGAACGCACCGCCGGCGGACAGCACAACCCCCATGAGATACCACGTATTCGGCGCGACGTGACAGAACGTGTGCGCGCGCAACGACGGATCGACACGTGGTTCCGCAGTGGGCGCGAGCACGGTTCCCGAAGTTCCCCAACTCACGACCGCCTCACCCGGTGCGACGGCGCCGACACCGGCGGCGCCGCACGCGTTATCTGCCCCGCCGCCGACCACAGGCGTTCCAGCGCGAAGGCCGGTGAGGCGCGCCGCCGCATCCGTCACTCTGCCGAGCACCTCCGAGGATCCGCCGACGTCGGGCACGAGCGTGTGACTGAGACCGACGGCGTCAAGAATCTCCGTGCTCCAGCGCAGTCGCGCGGTGTCGTACATCAGCGTCGCGGATGCGTCCGACGGTTCGGTCGCGAGCGCGCCGGTAAGACGGAAGCGAATGAAGTCCTTGGCGAGCAACACGGTTGCCAGGCGCGCGAATGCCTCGGGCTCGTTGTTGCGCAGCCAGAGTATCTTCGGCAGCGTGAAGCCTTCCAGCGCGGGATTGCACGCAAGATCGCGCAATCTG
>JBDTAE010000040.1:0-7085 GCA_039924785.1 Gemmatimonadaceae bacterium
GAGCAGATTCATCGGCACTCTCACCCGTCGGGTTTTCCAGATGCAGAAAATGGCAATCGTCGCGTTCGGAGCGGCTCTCATCGCCGGCACTGCGGTACACGCGCAGACCGTCGACACCGCAAAGACCAAACGCGACACCTCGTCTGCCCACCGAGCGCTTCCCCCAATCGTCGTCACGGCCACTCGCACGCCGAAAACCGAGTTTAACGCACCCGCCCCGGTGAACTACATCAGCAGTAAAATGATCAGCGAACGAATGCCGAATTCTGTCGCCGATCTGTTTCGCGATCTTCCCGGCGTCGACGTCGCGGGCGTCGGCACGAACCAGGTGCGACCGTCGATTCGCGGGCAGGGCGGCCAACGCATCCTGCTGCTCGAAGACGGCATCCGCATGAACAACTCGCGGCGCCAGGAAGACTTCGGCGAGTTGCCGTCGCTCGTTGGTCTCAACGACATCGATCGCGTTGAGGTCGTGCGAGGACCGTCGTCGGTCCTATATGGAACGGACGCGATCGCCGGCGTCGTCAACATCATCACGCGCGTTGTCCCCGACTACACCGACGCGTCGATCCACGGCTCCGCGTCGTACCACTACGGAAGCGCCGACTTCCAACGCTCGCCGAGTGTGACGCTCGAGCAGCGCGATGGCCCATTGGCGTTTCGGTTCACGGGAATGCTTCGCCAATCGAACTCGTACAACGCGCCCGCGGGCACGTACGGCAACATCACATTCAAGTCGAGCGAACGCGTCAACGACACCGGCGTGAACGACAACTCGCTGGCCGGTTTGATCAGCTACGATCTCACTCCCGGACAACGGATCATCGCGAAGGTCGAGCAGTACGACGCGCGCGACGCGGGCTTCGGCTACGTCGACCCCGCGCTCCTCGGCACAGACCAGCCGTTGATTCGCATTCTCTATCCGAAACAGCAGGTCGACAAATACTCGCTGCGGTACGAGGCGACGGCGCTGAGGACCGCGCTTGCCGACCGCGTGAGCGTTACGACATATACGGTTCGGAACTCCCGCTACTTGGCGATGAACATCTTCATCCCATTCGGCCCGGGCACACCGCCGGGTGCGGGAGTGCAGTCCGTATCGACAAACTACACGGACCTGAGCACGCTCGGCATTCGCGCGGAGGCGACGAAGGGAATCGCGAAGCACCTGATCACGTATGGAATGGACGCGTTCGGCGATCGCTCCAACAACACCGACTCGAGCGCGACGACGGTCGTCGGGTTTGGTCCGCCGCAGACCCAGACGTCGACAACGCCGCAGGTTCCGAACGCGACGTTCCAGAGCGTCGGCGCATTCGTGCAGGGCGACTTCGCCGTACTCGACCGGCTCTCGCTCGTCCTCGGCGCGCGTGGGCAGGACATCGAAGCGCGCACGCGTCCGGCGACGGGCAGTGCGCTGATCAGCAAGAATTCCACCGTCGTGGGCACGGCGAACGCGGTGTATCACCTGGCGTCGAGCGTGAATCTCATCGCGTCGGCGGGCCGCGGTTTCCGCGCGCCGAATCTCGTTGAGCGATTCTTCAACGGTCCCACGCCGGAGGGCTCTGGATTCCAGGAGAGCAACGCCAATCTCCGTCCGGAAACGAGTCTCAACCTCGACCTCGGCGCGCGGTATCAGAACGCGACGACGTCGTTCGAGGCGTTCACGTTCCGCAACATGATTCACGATGGCATTCGAATCTCGCTGACAGGGGACAGCGTAAACCATGTCGCCGCGTATCAGAACGTGAACGTCGACCGGCTGCTGTTCACCGGCGCGGAGGCCGCGGGGCAGACGCTACTTGGAAACGCGATCTTGTTGCGGGCGAGCTATACGCGACTCTCGTCGCGCGACGAGCTCAATCCGGACAACCCAATCGGCGCGAGCTACTCGTCGAAGACGATTGGCGAAGTGGACTATCGCCCCGACGGCGGTCGCTGGACGCTGGGTTATGAGATTCGTCATAACGCCAAGATGAGCGACGGGGAGATCGCGGCGAGTCCGGTTGGTATCGATCTCCCGGCGTTTACGGTGCACACGGCGCGCGCGAGCGTTCGAGTGCTGGAACACCGCGGTCTCAGCGGAACTCTGAACTTGAGCGTCGAGAATCTCGGCAATGCGCTCTATTCGGAGGCGGCGAACGCCAGCTTCTTCCGTCCGCAGGCGGGCCGGAATCTGCTCGCGAGCTGGACTTTCGGCTTCTAGGATAGTTCCCTCGTCCGCAAAATGAGAATGGTTTAACGACGCGCCGTTGGTTATCGCCGGCGGGCGAAAAACCTGGTTCGCGCATTCTTCGATTGGAACCAAGTCATGCTCTCCTTCCGATATTTTCGCACCGCCGTCGTGATGTTGGGTCTCGCCGGTCTGTCAGCGCGATCACTCTCTTCGCAAACGCCGACCCCAGCCGCGAGCTCGGCGCATGTCGAGCTTCAGATTGACTCAGCCACCGTCGCGCGGTTCGACGTACAGAACTTTGACCTCGGCGTGTCACACGTTGAGGGGAGCGACCGGGCCGGCAGTGCCACATCGAGCGCGGAAATCCGAATTGTCAAACAGGCGGGGCCCTACTCGGGAGACCTCGTGGGGATGAGCGCGAGCGGCGCGCACGCGATCTCCGCGCTGATACAAGTGATGGACTCCACCGGAGCCGCGACGCTCACGATCCGACTCGGCGACGTGACGGTTGCGTCGGATCATATCGCGCTGTCAGGCTCGCGCGATGCGCTCGAGCAGCAACGAATTTCGCTGCAGGAATCGATGACCCAGTTGGGCACCGAGGCGCAGCAGGCGCAACGCGACCTGACGACGGCCGACGAGCTTGGGAAGAGTCGCGGCGCGACGCGGCAAGAGGTGGCTCGGGCAAAGGATCGGGTTGCGGACGTGCAGCAGCGCCTGGCCCTTGGGCGCCAGCGTCAGGATTTGCTCACGCGCCAGCTGCGGTCGCAGGGAACGCTCGACGAGTCGGTGATTTTCCGCTTCGCTCGGATCGAGATCGATTCGCCGAACCCTGGTGGGCACGCGTCGTGGGAAATTTCTGGCCGACCGACGTTGCCGCCGAGGTAGTCCGCAGCTCTGGGCCGCGGGTAGCGCACGATCCTCAGACGCCACGTGACGGCGTTTAAGACGCATTAACGAATCTTTGGTACGATCAGCCGTGCGGCGCGGCACTCCGGCGGCTACCGTTGCTGCGGAATGAAAAACATCATGGAACGAATCGCCGCGTTCAACGCGGGCAGAAACGCGTCACGCGTGGCCCGGAAGTACGAACTGATGCGCGCCGATCCGTTCGTGTTTTTTCGGGGGACGGCGCACCTTTTCTGGGAAGACTGGGCGGCTCACGCGAGCGCGCTCGACGACGTGCCGCTCGCGTGGTCGTGCGGCGATCTGCACCTGGAGAACTTCGGAAGTTTTCGCGGCGACAACCGGCTCGTCTACTTCGACGTCAATGACTTCGACGATGCCGCGCTGGCGCCAGTTACCGCAGATGTCGTTCGACTTCTCACGAGCGCGCACCTTGCGGCCCGCTCGCTTCGGTTGACGAGTCGTGACGCGGGAGCGTTGTGCAGCCACTTTCTCGACGCCTACAGCGCCTCACTGCTCGACGGTAAGGCGAAGTGGGTGGAGCGAGCGACGTCGGCGGGAATGGTGCGCGGTCTGTTGAGGAAGGCGAGCGAACGTCGTCAGAAGGACTTGCTTCGCTCGAGGACGATCGTCGCGAAGGGGAAGGTGCGGTTACGGATCGATGGGCAGCGCACGGAAAAGTTGTCGTCGAAAGAGCGCGCCGTCGTCGCGGAAGTCGTGCACGAATTCGCGGAGTCGGCGCGTGGCCTGCCGCATGAGCCGCGATGCTTTCGCGTACTCGACGTCGCCGCTCGAATTGCGGGCACCGGCAGTCTCGGTGTGCGCCGGTACGTGGTGCTTACGCGTGGTAGCGACGAACCAAACGGACATTTTCTTCTCGATATCAAGGAAGCGGAACCTTCATCGCTGGCGACGAACCTGACGACCGCGCAGCCGCGCTGGCGCAACGAGGCGGTGCGGGTCGTCAGCATTCAGCATCGGATGCAGGCGGTGTCGGCCGCGTTGCTTGCCAGCGTGACGATCGGCAACAGGCAATTCGTTCTCCGTGAACTCCAGCCAACCGAGGATCGCCTCGCGTTGGCGCAGTGGAACGGGAAACTGTCTCGGCTCACGCGCGTGTTGGCGACGATGGGTCACGTGACTGCGTGGGCGCAGCTCCGGTCGGCGTCTCGACAAGGGTCGAGCGGCATCGACGATCTCATCGCGTTCGGGAAGGGAGGTGTATCTCGTAAGGTGGTGCTCGACTACGCTCGTGACTACGCGCACGAGGTCGAGGACAACTGGCGCGAGTTCGCGGGCGGAACGACCAAGATCGCTTAGGTACGCCGGCAAATGTTTCGTATCGACGCCGCCGATCTCCAATGATGGCGAGGGTGCGGACTATATCCTCGAGTCACCGATAAGCAGTAAGAATCTCGGCGGAACTCGATTGGTCGTTTCGGTCCGCGGCGATCAGGTGTTTCGGTGGGTCGCGATCACGGTGAGTTCGACGCCGAAAGATTCGTTAACACCCGAGAAATCTTCTATCGGTCAGCGGCCAGACCACCCATTTTTCCGCCATGTTCACCGGCATTGGGCTCGGAACGTTTGACGCGGCGTTCATGCTTCAAACCCTCGTGCGGATGCTCGTCGCCGTCGCGCTCACACTGCCGATCGCACGAGAACGCGAGATGCACGACGTGAGCGCCGGGTTGCGGACGTTTCCGATCGTCGCCGTTGGTGCCTGCGGGCTGATCGTTCTCGCCCGCAGCGTGCTCGGTGCCAAATCGGACAATCAAACGCACGTCCTCCAGGGTTTGGTGACCGGCATTGGTTTCATCGGCGGCGGCGCGATAATCAAGGCCAACGATCGCGTTCACGGCACCGCAACAGCGGCAAGCATTTGGGCAACCGCGATCATCGGCGCCGCGGTGGGCTATCAGGAAACGGAAATCGCGGTCGTTCTCGCGGCGGTCACGTTCGTTACGCTGCGCGCCGTCGGCGCGGTCGAATCGAAGCAGACGCCACCAACGCAACCTAGATAGCGCGGCGACGGCCGATTCGTATCCCTCATCGACCCGGTGATCGCCGTACGAGTCGAGCAGTAAAGATTCCTAAGTCCTGTTGTTCGGAAATTCGGTGACGTATTTCAGGCTGGGATCTTCAGGCCGTTCGGCTCCGCAGTCAGTCGCGCGAGCAGCCGGGCAAGATCTTGTCGAGTGTACTTCCAATCGAAGGGGTTGGCGCGAAGCCTGCCTTGCTCGTCGAGATGCCGATAGCTCGGGTGAGGGAGCGGACTTTTCACGCCGCGTTCCCGAAAGTCGTCGAGCATAGTGATTAGATCGCGCAGGCTTCGCCCTAGCCGGTGGAGGTTCCAGACAATCAGAGAGGGTATCACGTGTTGCACGGTCTTGAGGCAGCGGGGCAGGCAGGGTGCTTCAACGTCGCCCCTGAAATCCGGTCATCGGCGAAGGCTTTTTGCATCCAGCTTTCTTCAAAGCCGCGTGCTGGAGGCCCTTTTTCTCGTTCTCGGTCGGGAGACGCGCACAACCGTATTTCATGCGCAGATGTGGGACAGCGTTTCGGGATTTGCAAGCCGTTGATATACGGGTCTTTATAGTTTGTCCCAAAACTTTCCCTTTGCGAGACACGGCGCCGGGTGCAACAATTAGAAATGCAACCACCAGGAGAATTCATATGCAGAGAGACATAAGGAAGGCCTTGGCCATTCTCGTGTCTGCCGGTGCCTTGGCGAGCTGCGCGACAGATGCGCCGGCGGCGCAAGCGGCGCAAATGGCGCCAACGGGACATAGAGCGCAGGCGGGCGGCTCGACCGTCATCGTCACCTTGGGCACGGCCGGTGGCCCCCGGCCACGCACGGACCGTGCGCAGACCGCGAATCTGCTTATCGTCAACGGCACGCCGTATCTGATCGACGTCGGCGCCAACGCGGTGCGCCGCATTCAGCAGTCAGGCACCGACTTCCTTCAGATCAGCAGAGTCTTCATTACCCACGGCCACAGTGATCACACGCTGGGGCTACCGACGCTGCTCGCAACCGCGTGGGAGTTCCAGCGTCGGGAGCCGATCGAGATCATTGGTCCGCCGGGCACGGCCAAGCTCACGCACGACGCCCTGCAGTTCCTTTCGACGAACAGCGAGATCCGTCGAAGCGAAGGCAACCCGAGCCCGATCGAAGAAATCGTCAAGGCGCGCGACGTGGCACCCGGTCAGGTCTACGAGGACAAGAATGTTCGCGTGCTAGCGGTCGAAAACACGCATTTCAACTTTGGCACCAGTTCGCCGCTAAGCGCCAAGATTAAGTCCTATTCGTACAAGTTCGTCACACCTGACGAGACGGTCGTCTTCACCGGCGACACCGGTCCTTCGCCGGCGTTGGAGCGCCTTGCCACTGGCGCCGATGTGCTGGTCACTGAGATCGGCGCCGCAGAAGAACTGGTCGCGTTCTACAAGGCCAATGGCACTTGGCAGCGTAAGACAGAAGAAGAACAGCGCGAGTGGCTGCGACACCAGCACGAGGAACACTTGAGTGCTGAAGCGGTCGGCGCGCTGGCCGCCAATGCGGGTGTCAAGCGCGTCATCCTGACGCACCTGATTCCGGTGGCCAACGAGAAGGTGGTCTATGCCGACCTGAAACGCCGTGTGCAAGCGGTCTACAAGGGCGACGTTGTGCTGGCTGCTGATCTGATGCGCTTCTGAGTTCCGCTGAGCATGGTATGGCCGCGTTCAAGGTGCTTCGTGGCCTTTTGCAAAAAACGATCGGTTTCCGGGGTCACAGGTTGATCCCCTCGCGCCGGATTTCGTGCATGAGCGGCGAACGCTCACGGTACGCCGGGGCCGGATACGGTTTCGCATCGAAGAACGCACCCGTGTCATGAAGAAATTTGACACGCAACCCGGCCAGCCGGTCGAGCTCGGCCCAACGGCGAGTGCGGTCGTTCACGGAAGTGTGGGCGACGCCGACCTCGTTGCGGCGACGTTCAAGCCCAACCGCAATGCGATC
>JBDTAE010000041.1:0-12874 GCA_039924785.1 Gemmatimonadaceae bacterium
GCCGGAGCTGATATGTACCCCGACCGCGGCGGCCCGATTGAGCGCCAACGCAGACCGGAAAAAAGAGCGGGATTCACTTGCTGGGCGTCGCACCGCACGGCGAATGCGCCGACCACCGACGCGGCAGCGATGATTATCGAGAGGCGAGTGGTTGCATTCATTGGATTCAGAACGCGCGGACCGCGCGTACCCGTCGAGGGAAGTCCTGTTCGTCGTAATGTTGGCGTCCCAGATCGGCAAAGTCGATATTGACGCGACCCCCGAATCCTGATCCAGTGATAGTGTTAGTCCTCTGCCCGAGAGGACTGATGAAGAAGAGCCGCATCACGGAAGCGCAGATCGTCGGCCAACCCGATTTCAACCGTCGCCGTCCACCCATAGTCCGGCGCTCACGGTGTTGCGATTTTCTTCTCGATTGCCGCGGCGACGGCGCGTTCGCCGTCGGTCGAGCGCGGATTCAGTTCGAGCGCCGTGTTATAGGATGCGAGTGCCGCCGCGTTGTCGCCGCTCGCGCGCGGTGCGTCACCAAGACGGCCGAGTGCGCGAAAGGACTTCGGAAAGAGCGTGGTCGCGAGCGTGTGGATCGCGATCGCATCGGCGAATCGCTTTTTCTGAACACGATCGTCGCCGAGCGCACTGATGGGTCCTTCGGTGACATCAACGTCGCCGAGCCTTGCGGCCGCTTGCCATGAGATCACCATCGCTGCGACGTCGGCGCCGCTGTGGCCAGCCTCCAGCGAATCGCGCAGCACCGTTGCAAGCCCGAGGCGTTTGGCCGACGTGACGATCAGTTTGTCGCCTTGGGGACTGACGACATACGCCGACGCGTTGCGCAGCTCGGGACTGTCGAAGGTTGCAACAGTGCGCCATGTCGGGTCGCTCATGGTCCGCGCATACAACACGTTGCCCTTGGCCATGATGATTGTTTGATGACCGACAATCCACGCGTGTGCCGTGCGGCCAACGACGGTCGGACCAATGGTCGACGTCTTGTGCGTCACGAGATCGACGCGGCGAATGGTGTTGTGAGCGTCCGCGCTATCGATCTGGATGTAGCTCAGCGCATGCGTCCCGGGAATCCGCTGTGCCGGCAGCGCGGGCAAGCCACTGTCGACGTCGACGATCGCGCCGGACTTTGCGTCGAACAGCCCGAGCGTGAAGGTCTTCGACTTGGGACGCGTGAGCGCATAGTCGCCATTCGGCAACGGCGTGTAGTAGCCGGTGGTGTCCGGTCCGCGAAGCACGCCGTGTTTCGGTGTGCCGTCCGCCGTGTAGACCCACAGACCGAACTCTTTGAAGAGCGACGCCGGTTGCCAGCGCACCGCGACATACTCGCCACGTTCGTTGACCGTCGGCGAATTCTCATTCTCAGCTGTGTGAGTGATGCGCGTCTCAGTTCGCGTCGCAAGATCGATGCGGTAGATGTCGCTTCGCGCGCCGGGGCCCGTGTCGCGTAAGGCGCTGAAGACGATGGCACGTCCGTCGGGCGCGAACGACGGCTGACTATTGCTGCCTTCGTCGTGGGTGAGCTTGATCGGCGAGCCAACGGTCAGCCGATTGCCTGTCCAGTGAAGATCGACCAGCCAGAGGTTGACTGGATTGGGATTCTGCGCACCGGCGATTGCGGCGAGCGAGAGAATGTAGAGCGACGTGATGATAGGTGGGCGCATAGAGGGCTTCTGGCAACTGGCTCCGAGCAAACGGCAGATCCGGTTTGGCAAAGTGACACGGAGGATCAACATTGCGCGAGAGGCAAGTTGCGCCGCATTTTCTCAGCGTCGCACGTCCGAGTCGCAATCAATCCACGCGCTCATTGCCGGGAGGACACGATGGACAACCCAATCGACCGACTGTTCCGGGAATTCGACACAGGTCGCCTCTCGCGCCGCGATCTTCTCCGCGCGCTCGGCGTCGCTGCGTTGGCCGTCCCCGGGGTTTCGTTCGCGCAAGGCAGAGGACAAGACAACGCCGGTCGTGGCGGACGCGGCAACCGCGCACCAGCCGACACGACGCACGCGCCCGCTCCGTTCGACGCGACAGGCTGGAGAACTGTTTGGCTTGACCACATCACCTACCGTTGCACCGACTACGCAAAAGCAACTGCGTTCTATTCCGCCGTCATGGGATGGAAACTCAGGAGCGACGACGGCAAGCAAGCGGTGATGGACATGGGTGACGACGTCGGCGGAGTCATCATGACGAACGGCTTTGTGGCGCCGCCACCTCCGCCCGTTCCAACTCCCGCCACGGGCGACAGCGCTGGCGGTGGACGCGGTGGCGGGCGTGGCGCTGGACGCGGCGGCGGTGCGGCGCGTCCGCCCAGGACTGGGGGTATTACCAACTTCTGTTGGGGCATCGAGCCGTGGGACACGAACAACGTCGAGGCGGAGCTCTCCAAGCGCGGTCTCAACCCGGTTGCGGACCACGCGGGATCGGATTTTAAGAGTTTCCATATCAAGGATCCCGACGGCTTCGACATTCAGGTCAGCAACGGCACGAAAGCCAATCGTCGAAAGAGAGCCGCGAATGCGAAGATCTCAGCGCCCTTGCCGTTTGAGCCTACAGGTTGGAAGACGGTATGGCTCGACCACATCTCGTACGGCTGCTCGGACTACAAGCGGACAGTCGCGTTCTATCAAGCGTTGCTGAGCTGGACACCTGGAGCGTTCAACGGCACCCAGTCGATCGTCGACATCGGTGACATCGGTGGCGCGATCATCCGCAACCGCGCTGGCGGTATGACCAGCATCGATCACATCTCGTTTGGCATCGAAGGCTTCGAACCGGACCGCGTCGAGGCGGAGCTCATGAAGCGCGGCCTCGGCTCGCCCAACCGGCAGGATCCGGCGCATCTCCAGCCCGACACCGGCGGCGGCGGCGACATCCACACCTCCAAATTCAAGAGCTATCATACGCCCGACCCCTTCGGGTGGGATCTTCAGATCAGCAATATCACCAAGAGCAATCGTCACGACACGTGATAGCGAAGACGACGGTGCACCGCTGCGACGATAGCAGGACTACGGACCGCCGAGTGCCTCGGCGAAGGACGCTGGCACGTCGATAATCAACGGATTCGTCGCACCCAGCGGATGCCACCTGATCTCTTGCGTGAGCACCTCGCCCGGATCCTCCGCGCGACGCCACCGCGAGACCGTGCGTGCTTTGGGACTCACGATCCAATACTCGCGGACGCCCGCGTTCAGATATAACATGCGCTTTTTCTGATAGTCGTACCGCGCGGTGCTCGGCGATTCGACTTCGACGACGAGCAACAGGTCGGATTGATCGAACGGATACGCAGGTCGCTTTCCGTCCACGACTCGTACGACAAAGACGTCCGGTTGAACCCGATTACGGCGACGGTCTTCGCGCCGAACGTCCGAAGGCGAAAACACCGCACGGCCGACGCCCGTGCCACGGTCAGGTTGCGTTTTGCCCCGTCGATTCGCGCTGAGCGCAGCGCCAATTTGAACGCGTATGAGAAAACGCTATCGCACCCTGCGAGGTTCGAGCCGTCTCACCTATATCAAAACGTGTCCCACCAGCCGCGATCGCGTTGATAATCCGTCCACAGCACGGACCCACCGGCGCAACCGACGACTATTGTCGACAACGCGACCACTACGATCGATCCCGTTTGGATCAGCTCGACGGGCCGATATGTCAGCAGCGAGCCAGCGATCGTGGCTGGCAACGCCGCGATCACACCGGCAACCATCGCTGTCGCTCGATTCCGCGCATAACCTGCTGAGACTCCTGCCAGCATTCCCGACAAACCAATGCCGATGATCAACGCTGCAATCGCGTACCGAGTGTCGATTCGACTGGAACCGAAATAGGCGCCGTCCGAGCGCCGCACAACGACCAGTAGCAGGCCGAACACCGTGCCGAGAATCGTGCCCATACCACCACCCTTGATGACTCGCAGGCCGAGGGTCATGGACAACTTCCCCGAACGTTGTTGAACGCGGCCGGCACCCCGGCGAACGGGAATTCGGGCCGTTGCACAGTAACAAGTGCATTTTGTACGGTCGAAGTACCGGCGTAGTATCCGGCAAGACCGTAGTTGAAACCATCCAAACTGAGTTGCGCTTCGGTTCGCGCGGCGGCCTTGGCCGCCCCTTTCATTCCGCCAATCACCGTCGCTCCTGCCTTAGCGTACGACCAGCCAGCTTTACTGACTCCTACCGCCAACTTTGACGCGGGAACCGAAGTGCCAAACTCGAACCCCAACAATCCTAGCGAGGCGTAGCACGCCGGCGTCAGCTCCTTCGGGGTTGGGGGTCCAAGCCTTTGGATACACGTACCCGGCCTGGCCGATCGATGTCCCACCGCCGCCCGGTTGCAACATCGGCACACCCGCACGCCATAAGCGTCGCCTCGTCGCAGCCGTTCGCGTGCGTGACCACGTGCGATCGTTGCCGTGGGTGCGCTGGGCGCTCCGCTTGGACAAGGGGTCGTCGTAGCAGCGTCGTTCAATTTCAATATTCTCATGTATCGTTCACTCGCTGCCGCTGTCCGCGTGGCAGCTTGGGCAGAGGTAGCGGCCCTTGCACGAGAACGCAAGCAGGTACTATCGTGCGCCCGCGGAACACCGTCGTCACCGGATTGGCCGGCGGCGTGGTCGACTGCGCGGCGAGGGCCGCCGGAAGGATGAGAGTCAGGATCGCGGCAAGCGAGGTCTTCATTGGGTGCTCCATGAGGGTGGCATGGCGTCAGCACGTACGCCGCATCGCCCTGAGGAGATCCATCGACGGTGCAAGCCGTACAACGCGATTACACTTTTGACACTCGCTCATTACTATCAGCGCGTTGTGTGACGCACATTGGCAGCGCCATCACCCGATCCATCGCGAGGCACCGATCATTATGATTCCCCGCTCTCTTCCGCTGGTTTGGTCACTGGCAGCGACGCTTGTCACGGCGACTGCGGTCCCCGCACAGCGCTTCGATGTCCGACTCGATCCCGGCATCGCACGTCAGCCCGTAACGGGTCGGCTGTTTGTGTTCCTCGCCCGCACAGGTGATCGCGAGCCACGCCTACAGGGCGGATCGTACGGCGGGACGGTGCCGTTCTTCGGTGTCGATATCTCCGCGCTCAAGCCCGGCGGCGTTGCGACTGTCGATGCCAAGGCGGTCGGCTACCCGTACGCGAACATGGCGGACGTGCCCGCCGGCGACTACGTCGCGCAGGCAATGATAAATGTTTATACACAATTTCATCGTGCCGACGGCCACGTGATCTGGGTGCACGACGATCAGTGGGAAGGTCAGCAGTTCAATAGATCCCCGGGCAACCTCGTGAGCGAGCCGGTGCGCGTGCATTGGAATCCCAAGTCGTCGACGCCGATCTCGCTCAGCCTCGTGCGCACGCTGCCGCCCGTCGTCGTCCCGCCCGACACCAAGTGGGTAAAGCGAATCAAAATCAAGAGTGAATTACTGTCGAAGTTTTGGGGAGCACCGATGTACATCGGGGCGACGGTGCTCCTCCCGAAGGGCTTCGATGAAGAAACCAATCGCCGATACGCCGCGGTCTACAGTCAAGGCCACTTCGGCCTCGGAGCGCCATTCGGATTCTCTGAAGACCCGCCGGCATCGGCGCGCGGCGGACGCCCCGCCTTCGGTGCACCAAGTCCATTCGATCCGGTATCGACGTCAGCGCGCGAGTCAGGGACCGAGTTCGGCACGGCATGGAAGCGCGACGACTTTCCGCGCATGGTTGCCATCACGTGGCAGCATCCTACGCCGTACTACGATGATTCATACGCGGTGAACTCCGTCAACAATGGTCCGTATCAGGATGCGCTGCTCACCGAACTTGTGCCGCTCCTCGAGAAGCGGTTTCGTCTCATTCCCGAGGGCAATGCGCGCTTTCTCACAGGCGGCTCGACCGGTGGCTGGGAATGCGCCGCGTTACAACTTCAGCGTCCGACATTTTTCGGCGGCGCGTGGTGCATGTATCCGGACCCGGTCGACTTTCGACGCAACCAGCTCGTCGACAACTACGCCGACACGAATGCGTTTATCCCGAACGTCAGCGAGCCGCCGATTCCCGAGCGGTACATGATGCGCACGCCGGAAGGACAACCGCAGGTCACACAGCGTCAGATGAGCCAGCTCGAAGCCGCACTCGGCAGTAGCGCACGGAGCGGACAGCAGTTCGACGCGTGGGACGCGGCGTATGGCCCGATCGGCGCCGACGGATATCCGCGTCGGTTGTGGGATCGCTCCACCGGTCACATCGACAAAAGCGTTGCCGCCTGGTGGCGCGACAAAGGCTACGACCTCACGGCGCTGCTGACGAAGGAGTGGCCGAAGAATGGCGTCTCACTCGCCGGCAAGATGCACATGTACGTCGGCGACATGGACAATCACTATCTGAATCTCGCCGTGTATCTCATGGAGCAAGAGAGCGCAAAGCTCGACAATCCGAAGGCGAACTTCGTGTTCGACTACGGTCGTCCGATGAAGCCGCATGGATGGCAGCCGATGACGAACGACGCGCTGCTGCGATCGATGGCCAAATTCCGGAAGGAGCACACGACCACGCCGTAGCCCACGGTGCGTTCGGAGAGTGTGGGTGTGCACTGAGCAGCGCACGCGGATTCCAACTGAGAAGTGCCGCGCGGCATCCAAACGAGGATATCGTGCGGCACTTGAGAGTATTCTAACTATTCGAAACCAAACCGCGCGACGAGCCTTACTTCGACACCGCCGCCAGATCCCTGATCGCGGCCGCCATCGACTTCACGCGCGCCGAATCCTTGGCGCCGTTCACGTCGTTTTCCACTTGTCCGGCGAGCTTCGTGAGCGACGCACCACGCGCCGCACCCGTCTGCCGCTCGGCCGCGGTCAGCGCAGCGGAGATCGCCGTCGTTCGGGCCGTTGAGAGGCCCTTTCCGCGCACGAGCTGATCGAGAACCCACCGCGTCTCCGCACCGAATCACCGACGAAGCTGGTTTTCACCATCGCGAGCATCGCGACTGTTCGCGCGTCGGCAACCGTCGGCGGCGGAGGCGTGCTTTCGCCCGAGCGTGAATGGGACTTCGACGGCGCGCGTGTTTGCGACGGAAACGATCCTGAAGGAAATGTTTTTCAGCTTCGCGAGTTGCGCGTAGACGCACGCTAGCAGCGCGTGACGCTCGGCATTCCGTTCGTGCAATCCGGCGCGTATCCCGTCCGCGCTGGCAATAGCGTTCGACTATGCGTCGATGGCGTCCCGGCATTTCGGCGAATCTGCGACGCGATTGATCGCGCCGAGCGCAGCGTCTGGCTGACGGTCACGTTCATGTGGCAAGACTTCGAGATGCCCGATGGTCGATCTACATCGAGAACCAGTATCTGGAGAGCTCGAAGATCATCGCACGTCTCGATGACGCGCTAGGTCGGGGAATCGAAGTCGTCGCGGTGGTGCCGGCCGAACCTGATGGTGCGTCGTTCTCGGCCCCGCGAGCTCGGCTCGCTCGATATGAGAATTTTACAATGGCCGGAATCGCGGGGCTTGATGTGCGTGGAACGCGCACGCCTGTGTACGTCCACGACAAGTTGATGCTTGTCGACGACGAGTGGGCCACTGTAGGATCGTGCAACTTGCACAAATACTCATTCTTCGGAAACAGTGAGTTGAACGTGGCGTTCACCGATGCCGATGCGGCGCGTGCAATGCGGGTCGAGCTGTTGAAGGAATACCTTGCAACAGAGACGTCGCACATCGATGATCGTGCCGCGCTGCGGCTGTTCCGTGAGATCGCGATGCAGAATCGTGCTCGGTGGGACCGTGGCGTTTGTGCGTGGCAGGGGCTTGCGTTCCGTCTTGATGTGGAGAGGTACGGATCGCGGACGGGCGACGATCGGATCGGGAACGCTACGTAAGGTCAGGCGTGGCGGGAACGCGCGCGCGAACGGCCGCCTTTGGGCGGCCGTTGTATTGCTTCGATCATTTATGACCTGATGACCCGGCTGGGGATCGAACCCAGGACCTCGATCAGAGACCCGCGGAGCCAACCGGCCCCGCGGGTTTTTTGTTCAAAGAGCTTTCAGCAACAGATACGTGAACTGCAACTGATCGTAAAACCCCTTCGTCGAAATACGCTCGTTCAACCCGTGCGCGCGGTTGTCGTCAGGAATATTCGGGTCGGCGAAATAGCCGCTCACTCCGTATACCGGTACGCCGCCGTTGCGTAGAAAAAGTCCGTCGGTCGCGCCCGTCTCCATGTCGGGGATGATCGGCAGCGCGCCCCACACTGAGGTCGTCGCCGCACTGATAGCCGCCTCAACCGCCTGCGGCAGCGGCGACGGTGGACTCGGCTTCGCCGTATCCGAGGGCGCCAACTCGACCGCGGTGTCGCCAATCACGCGGCGTAGTGTCGCCTGCACGCTCGATGCCGGCACGCCGGGCAGGATGCGGCAATTCACCGTCGCCATCGCGCGCTGCGGCAGCGCGTTGACCGCGTGTCCGCCTTCGATCATCGTCGCCACGCACGTCGTGCGCAGCTGCGCATTGTAAAATGGCGATCGCGCGGCGAGACGCCCGGCGGCAGCTTTGTCCGGCGTATCGTGATCGCTCACCGCGCGCATCTCGGCGGCCAGCGCGCCGGTCTCGAGTTGCGCCGTCCGCGAGAAATACATTCGCGTGACGGCGTTTGTCTCGAACGGAAAGTCATACGCGCCGACGCGACCGAGCGCCGCGGCGAGGCGATAAATGGCGTTGTCTTTCTCCGGCAGCGAGCTGTGTCCGCCGGGATTGCGCACCGTCAGATGGTATGTCTGAAAGACTTTTTCGGCGGCCTGCACATCCATCGCAACGGGTTTGCCGTTTTGCAGATCTCCACCGCCCGCGTCTGCGTTGAGCACGTACGCGGCACCGCCGATCAGATCGCTCCGGTGCGCAACGAGCCACTCGATGCCGTTGTATCCGCCGCCGCCTTCTTCGCCCGCTGTGAGCGCGAGGATATAGTCGCCAGCGGGCACCACACCCTCCTGCTTCATGCGGAGCAGCGCGGCGATCCACGATGCGTCGCCGCTCTTCATGTCGAGCGTACCGCGGCCGTAGAAGTGGCCGTTCTGTTCCGTGAGTTTGAACGGATCCAGCACCCAGTCCGCGCGGCGCGCCTCGACGACGTCGAGGTGGCCGATCAGCAGCACCGGCTTCCGCGCACCGCGGCCGCGCAGGCGGACGACGAGGTTCTTGTCCTTCGCGTCGCGTCCCGCGTCCGGACCGACGATCTGGATGTCAGCCGCTGGGAAGCCGGCGGCGCGAAAGCGCGCGGCGACCAGATCGACCGCCTTCGTCGTGCTGCCGATTGAATATTCGGTGTTAGTCTCGACGAGTTCGCGCAGCACGTCGCGGCCAAGTTGCTGGTACGGCGTGAGCGACTGCGCGGACGCGGACGTTGCGAATACGAGGGCGAGGGCGACGATGGACGGTCTCATTGGGTACTCCGCGGAGGGCGCGAGGCGAAAACGGCGGTAGTGTTCGCACAATAATACGCGGGGAAGGCCGAGTTGAACTAATGGATCGGGGTGGCTGGCTGTCGTGTCGACAGGAATTGTCGATAGCAATTTGAATCGGCCTCCGATCACCGCGCGGCCGGGTCGGACGTGTTGGATCTGACGGTGGACGACGGTGTGGAGTTCTTTCAGAACCAGGTGCGCATCTTTCTGCACTTCGAGGACGTCCGCGTGCTGCTCGAGGTGCTGCACAAGCTCGTGGAGCGTGGCAACACGGTGCTCGTGATCGAGCATAACCTCGACGTCATCAAGACGGCCGACTGGATCATCGACCTCGGTCCGGAAGGCGACAACCGTGGCGGGTCGAATCGTGGCGTCGGGCACGCCCGAGGATGTAGCGGCGGTGCACGGCTCCTACACAGGCCAGTATCTCAAGCCATTGCTGCGCGAGCGGCGAAAGGTCGGTTAGCCGCAATACGGTTCAGTTAGGGGCATCTCCCCTCCACGACACACCCGACGGGAGCGGCGTGGCGGCCTCGCCTGGCCGGCATCAACAATTGGAACACGAAAACAACACACATACAGGGCCAATCAACCCGATGTCAGTGTGATCGCAGTTCACCAAGCACGCGGAGTTCGCTTTACATCGGTTCGATTTTGTTTTTCATGTTGGTGTTTTCGTGTTCAAAATTGGTTCCAACTGTCCACGGCCCTCGTTGCATCGACTGCGCAACATCTAGGTGGTCCCTCATTGCCCGGCCGTCGAATGGCTTAACTGAACAGCATTGGAGCTAGGCGTACGAAGAGTTCGACCGTTGAAGTAGAATCAACGCGACGATCTCTCCGTCTCGGTCCGAGATACTGGCGCGGGGATCCCGCGCGTAGCGACGACCCAACTCCGCGACCCCCTCGAGCCATTCTTGGTTCGCCGATTCATCGTGGACTAGACGATGAAGCATTCGCTCCGCGCCCTCGCTGAGCTGACTCGCAAGTGTAAGCCGCGCGGCGGCGGCCAGCGGAGCCATTCGCGAGCGTTGGTGATGCGGAATCGTCGACAGCAGTCTCGCGATTCGCTGTAAGCCGGTGCGTCGCGCGGGCGTGGTCACCGCCGATCGCACGGTCGTCGCAGCCGCGCCTCGTCTGCGGTCGCTCCATTCTTTGATTTCGGCAATGATAGAGGCAAGCCGAATGTGATCGACCGCCGCCTCGCGGCTTTCGGAAGCGACGATTGCCTGGTGAATCACGACGGCAGAGGTGGCGATCCGTCCGTCCACTGACGCGACCAACCTTGGCCTGGCGTCTTCGATCACCAGGGCGAGAAAGCCTTCAGCATCCGCATCGGCTGCCGCGACGAGGATCGCGCCAGCTTCATCGCTGAATTCGGGCGATTGGCTCCTCCATGCTCGAAGTCGACATACGATGTCTCCCGCCATTTCGACGTGCCCGCGCGTGCCGGCCTCGAGAACGACCAACGACGGTAACACCGGCGGAGATCGACCAATCGCTGCCGCGGCGATCGCGAGCTTTTCCCGCAACCGCTGCTCGATTCGCAGCAGTCGCTCGGCCGGCGCTGGTGGTTTGAGCGAATACACCGTCACCGCCGCGTGTCGCGAGCCGAGTCGCCGGGCACGTCCAACACGTTGCTCCAGACGCGCCGGGTTCCACGGCAGGTCGAGATGAACGATGACCGACGCCTCCTGGAGATTGAGCCCCTCGCTGAGCAGGTCGGTGGTAATGAGCAAACTGATATACTCGCACGCGGGAACAACTGTATCCGTGCCAGGAGTGAATTGCGCGAGGACATCGTCGCGCGAGATGCGTCCACCCGCGACCCGTGACCCATGGCTCGTCAACGCCGCGACGCCGGCGTCGCTCGCGAGGCGCGTCCAGAGCGCATTAACGGTTTCCGCATAGTGACTGAAGGCAATGACGCGTTCGTGAGGATGCCTCGCGCGGATCTGTCGCACTGCGTCGGCCCGTTGCAGGTCATCGTTCGCTCCCCCGCGCATGCGCCGCAGCAAGTCGGCGATCGCGGCGTCGTACGCAAGCAGCGATGCGCGAATGCGTTCGGCGGACGGCGCTTCATCGCTGCTCGCGGACACAACGAGCTCTGGAAACGCGAGCTGCAACGAATCCCCGGCGAATGCCCACGCCGACAACTCGCGTCGCGTAGGATGTCGGCCGGCCTCCATCGCCGCGAGGAGCGAGAGACCCCGCGCGCGTCGGCGCTCGAGCGATGCGACGAAAGCGGCCTGACTGGACGTCCACTGATGCACCAAGCCGAACGTGGACAGGGCGACGGCGAGCGACTCGCCGCGCGCGGGAATCGGTGGCGGAAGGGCGAGGATGGCTTCGAGCGATGCACTATCCCCGTCGATTTCAACGGTGTAAGGTCCGCGCAGCGCGGGTTGGCCGTCGACGTCCAATGTCGACTCTCTAACGACGTGCTCACCGAGCTGGTCGTCGGTCATCGTCCAGGCCCCGCGACCGAGGAACAGCGCGAGCTGCGCGGCGAGATCTGCACGGCGGTTCTGCACAGGCGTCGCAGTCACCAACAATACCTTCGCCCGTCGACACAGGTCAGCGAGCGCCGCGTATCGACACGTTGTGCGCGTCCGGAATCGATGCGATTCATCGACGATGATGAAGCCAGGTGAGTTCCTCGGCGCGATTCCACGACTCAACGACTCGTGAGAGACGATGACGGCTTCGACGCCACAGTCAGCGAGCGCCCGCTGCCACATCGCGCGTAGCGCGGCGGGTGCGGCGATCGTCAGACCGCAGTCAAACGTCGCTGCAGCCGCGAGCGACGCGTACGTCTTCCCGAGTCCCACGGGTTCGGCGAGCATGGCGCCGCCGTGAAGCGAGATCAGCGCGGCCAAACGCGACGCAACGTCGCGTTGCGCGTGGCGAAGCGAAACATTGCCGAGTGTTTCAGGAATTGTCGCGGCGTCGCTGATGAGACGCGTTGAAATCGCGCTCTGTACATGTTTGAGAGATCGAACGGCGACGTCGCTCAACCCGCCGCCCATGCGACAAGTGCCGCGGCCTCGTCGCGTTCCACGTCGAACGCCTCGATCGTCGCGTCGAAAAGGTCGGTTTCACTCGGAGAATCGCCGGCGCGGCCGCGTTCACCAAGCGAAGCAAGAATGCCTCGGGCTCGCTTCCAGTCTCTCGGAATTGGCAGCTGTGCCATCGTCCAACCGAGGTATCGGAAATAGCCGCCTCTGGCCGGCTCGGCGATCGCCGCAAGCCATGCGCGCGCGACGGGTCCGTTGAGTAAGGCGGAGAAGGCGAGCGCATCGCGACGATCGGCGCACGCAACGGAGTAGCAACTGTTCAGCGGAACCGTTTGATCGCCAGGGTCGAGGACTGCCGCCCGCGGCTCGCGCCCGATGTCGCCCCACACGACGCGGGCCGC
>JBDTAE010000042.1:0-5820 GCA_039924785.1 Gemmatimonadaceae bacterium
CCTCCACGCCCTGCGGCGCCTTGCGTTGGAAAGAGATCGTTGATTGAGTTGATTCGACCGCCCTGGGAGCGCAATTGGAGAATTCTATTCAGGGTTGCGTCGGTCATTCCCGGGAGCGCGCGAAGAACCGGTACTGGCGCCGTATTCACATTTACTTGACCCGTACCGAGCACCGTGAGATACGGCACTGCTTTCTGGTAAATCTCGGGGGTCATTCCCATGACGTCCTCCAACTCCTCCACAGTGCGAAACGGCGCGTTGGTCGGCAGCGCGAGTTTCTCCGCCTTGATGTACGCGTCTCGCTCGGCGCCGTTCGGTCGGGGAATGCTGTCGGCGTCGCGCCAATCCATGATCGATTGCGCAAGCTCGGTTGATTTGCTGTAGTCGCTGAGCAGAAAGCTGAAGAATGTCTGAAGTTCGGTTTCGTTCAGCTGATTGATGTTCAGTTTTTCGCCGAGGTCGTGGGCCTGAACGTCGACCAGCATGCTGTCGATGTACACTGGGCCGGAGTACAACGAGTCGACGTCGAGCCACGGATCGGACGCGCGCAGTCGAGCGAGACCGGGATTGTTTCCGCTGGGGGCCACACGCAGCGCATACTCGAGCCGCGCTTGCATCAGGGCCAGCGCGCCGATGGCGGCGCCGCGCTCGATTCCACGCTCCGACGCAAGAATACCGATGTTCCGGCGCTCGTGCGCTTCAATGCTGAATTGCAGCGCCACCGCCGCGATCGCGACGACCAGCCACAAGGCTGCGAGCAATGCGACTCCGCGGCGCGCGCGCATCATCTGCCGGTGGTGCTGCTGGTATTCGCGGCCTGATTGCCGATCGGGAACATCATCGGCAATCCCAGAATCGGAGGAAGCGTAGCGACGCCGGAACTCAGGATGATTCGAACGGCACGCGGCGTGATCGTCGCGGCTTGCGTCGACTCGATCCACTTATTGGTGCGAGTGTCGAGAAAGTCGACGTGCAACGTGTCGATCGTGGAGTCGAGCATCTTTCGGACGATCGGCATTTGCAGGTTCGGCTGATACTCGATCGTCAAGCCTTTTTCGGGCGTGTTGGCGTCCGCGTCGATATACAGTCGAATGCGAACGTTCGACAGGAGCGACGGATTGAGCGCCGTGGTCGTGAACGAAATCTCGTCGCCGCTGGCTTGCGCCGCGGAAACGGCAGACGCGTTCATGCCGCCGAGCGAGTTTGCTGATCCCGCGGATGTGGTGGCGGCGCCTCTAGTGAGCCCGCGTGGGCCGCCGCCCTGTTGGATTTGAATCGTTCCGGCGTAGATCCACGAGCGCAGCATTTCGCGAAGCGCCGCGGCGCGTTCGGTTGAAACGGTTGCCGTGCGAATTTCGCGTCGGTGGTCGATGATCGCGCCAAACGCCGCGGCGCCGGCGGTCGCCATCATGCCGGTGATCGCCAGTGCGATCACGAGCTCCATGAGCGTCATGCCGGATCGGCGTCGAGCCGAGGCACCACGGGTGAGGAACGAGCGTTTTTTCATCGCGTCACCAGCGGCGGCGTGCGGTATTGGTACGACCGCACCGTGTACGATCCCGCGGCCCAGTCGATCGTGACTCGAACATCGTACACGCCGCCCTGTTCGCCAACGGGCGTCGAGCTGGTCCTCCAGGAATACTCATCGAGCGGCGGCAAGAACTTCCCTTTCTCGACTGAATCGGGAAGCGCCTGTAGTTCGCGATCGGACATCAGATCCATGAAGTCGAGACGTGTTCCCGACAGCGCCTCGGCTTCGATCGCGCGGCGGGCGCGTTCGGTCGTGCGCATATCACCGCCCACTGCTTCGAGCGCGCTCACCGACGTTATGCCAACGATCGCAACCGCGACCACAGCCTCCAGCAGGGAAACACCCTGCCTCGGTTTGAAGCGATGGACCTTACCGAGAGTCGGCACGAGCCACTCCGCTCCACGGGTCCACGCGCACGATCAGGGGAAGTTCGCCGCCGTTCACCACTACTGTATCGGCGAACGTTGCCCCGTTGGGTCGAAAGACGTACTGCAGCCTTGGAAGATCGGACTGCAGTGTCTGCGTCAAGCCGAGGTCGAGCGTCCCCTTCGCGAGCACGCCGAAGCCGTTTGCGCCGGACGTGTCGATCTGGTACTTGAGTGTTTTTGGATCGATACGCAGCGTGGTCGTCGCGTTGAAATCGACCGCCGCTTTGCGGGCGTCGTGCAGCAGGTTGATCATGCGATCCGCGGCACCGGCCGGCTGCTCGGTGCCGAATCGCACGAACGCCGGCGCAGCGAGCGTGGCGCCGATCGCCATCACGAGCAACACCATCGTCAGCTCCCACAGCGTGAAGCCGGATCGTGAACGGTGTGTCGCGGCGCGCGCGCGCATCACTTGAACGAGTTCGCGTTGATGCCGTAGATCGCCTGCAACAGCGACAGCGCGACGAACGCCACAATCACGCCGAACACGACGATCATCGCCGGTTCGGCGAAGGTCGCTAGACGCTGCGTCGCGCGCTCGGTGCGTTCTTCGAAAATGTCGGCCGCTTTCATGAGGAAAATCTGAAGCTGGCCGGCGTCCTCGCCCACTCCGATGAGCTGCGCCAGCATCTGCGGGAACAGTGAGCTGTCAGCGACCGCGGCGCGAAGTGAGCTGCCCTCGCGCACACGCGTGCGAATGCGAACGGCGTCGTCGTGCGCGATTGGGTCGCCGATCGAATCGATCGTATCGTCGAGCGCGGTGAGCAACGGTGCGCCGCCGCCGAGCAGAACGCCGGTGAGTCGGGCGAATCGGCCGGCCAACGCATATTTGCGCAGCGTGCTCACACCGGGAATCGCGAGCATTGTTTGCGCCCACACGCGGCCGCCTTCGACCGTGGTGTTCACCCACGCCGCAAACGCCGCGACGGCGAATGGAAGGATGAGCAGCACCGGCCAGAACCGGTGCAGGAACGCGGAAAAGGCGAGCAGCATCGCGGTCGACCTCGGCAGCGCGGCACCGCTTCCCTCGAGCAGCGTCACAAAGCGAGGGAGCACGAAGAAGAGCAGCACCGTGACGGCTACTGATCCGGCCGTGGCGAGCAGGATCGGATAGATCGCCGCCGACAGGACCTTGCCGCGAAGCTGTTCGTCGCGATCGAGCTGGTCGGCGAGTCTCGCAAAAGCCTGATCGATATCGCCGCTACGCTCGCCGGCGCGCACGAGACCGACGTATAGCGGGGAAAACATCGCGGGATGTTCCGCGAGCGCGCTGGACAGCGTGTCTCCCCGCTCCACATGCGTTCGAACATTTTGAAGCGCGTCGCGAACGTCGCCCGACGCGACGCCCGAGGCGGCGTTCAACGCCTGAGCCAACGGCATTCCGACGGGGAGCAACGCCGCCATCGCGCGCGTGACTTCGAGAACTTCACGCCGACGACCGATGCGAAACCCGCGTTTGCCTCCGCTGCCCTCAGCGGATTCGGCCACTTCGACCACGAGCAGTCCGCGTTCTTCGAGAGACCGCGTGAGCGCAACGGAACTCGCGGCCTGTGCCTCGCCGCGGGTCCGTTTGCCCGATCCGTCGACTGCCTGGTACGCGAAGTTCGGCATTAAAAGACTCGAATCCCTATTTCCAGCTCAGGATGTCCGCGTCCTCGCCCTCGCCGCCGGGCTTGCCGTCCGCGCCGTACGTAAGGAGGTCGTACCCCGTCGTGTTCACCTGCCCCGGGAAGAGGTAGGCGTATGGGTGCCCCCATGGGTCGAGCGGAACCGCCTTGCGAAGGTACGGCGCGCGCCAGTTGGCCGGTGGGTCGATCGTCGGCTTCTCCCAGAGCGCGTTGAGCCCCTGCTCGGTGCTCGGATACCGTCCGTTGTCGAGACGATAGGCGTCGAGCGCGGCCCCCAGCATCTCGATTTGCGATTTGGCCGTCGCACTCTTGGCCGCCCCGACATGTTGGAAGATGTTCGGCGCGACGAGCGTCGCGAGAATCGCGATCACGACGATCACCACGAGAATTTCAATCAGTGTAAAGGCGGACCGGCGACGGGGTAGACCGGCCTGAACCGTACGAGTGCGCGATAGGATGCGTGAGAGCGTCATCGTCTCGATTTCGGAGAAGAGTGAGCGGACGGAGGATTGGACACCGGAGCGGCGGAAACGGTTTTCATTTCGTGACTTAGCCGCGATGCTCTTCTATTAAAGACTTACGCGCCAGCGGGGGACTGCGTTTGCAGCGCATACGTTAAGAATCCCCACTGACTCGGCTGCATGTCGCGAATCTTACGCGCCAAGCCGTCTGTCATACTGACTATCGTGTACCGCTGTTCGTTCCATCGGGATTTTGCTGACGAACCCAGCCTGCAGCGCCTTCCATTGACTTTCTAGGGGAGTAATGACATTTTCGCCCTCACCTAGATCATCTATGGGGCCATGAACGAATCCAACACCGAAGTCCTCCGCGGAACCCTCGACCTCCTCATCCTCAAGGCGGTCAGCTGGGGTTCGACCCACGGCTACGGTGTCGCCAGATGGATCGAGAGCGCCACAAACGACGTCCTCCGCATCGAGGAGGGGTCGCTCTACCCCGCACTCCACCGCCTGGAAATACGCGGGTGGATCGACGCCGCATGGGGAACGTCCGAGAACAACCGACGCGCCAAGTTCTACACCCTGACGGTCAAAGGACGCGCGCAACTCCGCGTCGAAGCCGCCACGTGGACGCGATTTGCCGGCGCGGTCTTCGCCGCCCTCGAAGCATCACCGAACCCCGTCTGATCGTATCATCAGACTTCTATCATGAGCATCAAATCAAACGCGCCAAACTGGCGGCGGTACCTTCGGTTTTGGGGTTCGAACGTCGACGCCGACGTCAACGACGAATTGCACTTCCACATCGAAATGCGAATCGCCGAGTATGTCGCGCGCGGAATGTCGCCGGCCGACGCGCGTCGCCTCGCCGAGGAGCGGTTTGGCGACGTGCACCGAGCGCGCGTGAACTGCGTGGAGATTCAAACGGAGCGTGCACGGCGCATTTCCGTCTCGCAGATCCTCGCCGACGTTCGGCAAGACATCGTGTTTGCCACACGCGTCCTTCGTCGCCAGGCCTTGCCCAGCGCAGTCGCGGCGATCTGCATCGCGCTCGGCATCGGCGCAACGACGGCGATGTTCAGCGTCGCGAACACAATGCTCCTTCGACCACTTCCGTATCCGAACGGAGACCGATTGGTCGCGGTCCTCACGTCGCGTAAAGGCAATCGCACCCAGGGCAACACCGTCAGCTCGATGCCGGACCTCGTCGACTGGCGCGCGCGACAGCATTCGTTCGTCCAGCTCGCGGCGACGCAGTTTCAGATGCTGACGATCGCATCGGGAATGCCGATTCGCGCCAACGGCGCCCTCGTCACCCCAAATCTCTTCAGTACGCTCGGCGAAAACGCCGAAATCGGACGAGTGTTTCAGGAGAGCGACGCTGACGCCGGCGCTCCGGCGGTCGCAATCGTATCGCGCGGTTTCGCCGAGCGGCAGTTCGGTGGCGCGGCGGCAATCGTTGGTCAGAGAATTCGAATTGCCGGTGCACGACGAACGATCGTTGGTGTGGTGACGGATCGATGGGCATTTCCCAACGGGGTCGACGTCTGGCTTCCGCTGCGGGTCGATCCGCTGCGTGAATCGCGCGGCAGTCGGCAATACTCAATCGTCGGCGAACTGCGGCCTGGCGTCACTGCCGAGGCAGCGGATCGCGAGATGCGGTCGATCGGCGCGAGCCTCGCGCGCGAGAACGTCGACGACGCGGAGGTTCTCCCGTACGTCGAACCATTTCGTGAGTCATTCGTCGGCTCGGCGCGACCGACATTGATCGCGCT
>JBDTAE010000043.1:0-7199 GCA_039924785.1 Gemmatimonadaceae bacterium
GCAACCGGCTGAGCCACGCCGCGGCGGAGCGAAACATCGATCGGGATCACCGCGCTCGGCGGCGGCCGGCGCCATTTCACGTCGAATACGCTCGGGGGCAGGATTTCCGTCATCGTGCGGACAACCCGCGATTCGTCGCTCTTGCATTTCGTGTCGGCCGTGAGGCTCAGCATCGCGCGCATCGGGCCTGCGGAAAGACCTAACGAATCTCCGATCTCCTTTCCGTTGAGCACGTCGAACATCATCCCGCCGCCCATTCGCACATTCTCGAGCAACCGATGCACTTCGTCGGCGCCGAGCAATTCTTGCGGTGAAAGGACGACTTGCACGGTCCGGCCGTCCACGGACGCGAGTGGCTTCTCACGCCGGCTCGCGCGCCAGCCCATGCGTTCGGCGAGCTGAAATGCCATTCGAGCGCCGGCAGGCGCGGGGGAATGCGTGCTGCTGTTGCCGGGGCTTTCATCCACGGTTTCCGGCAGCAGCAACGCGAAGATTGCGAGCACGGCGGCGAGGACCGAGAGGATGACCACGGGGCTGATCTGGCGATTGCCGAAGCGAAGGCCTGCGCTCATGCCGCCACTCCGGCTCCGCGCGTCGCCATGATTCGCACGGCCGCATCGCGAATCGCTTCGTAGTCGCGAACGCCAACGGTGGATTCGCGAAAGATCACACGATCGAACTGTCTCGCGAATGCGCGAAAGTCCGCGTGCAATGGAGGCGCGGTACGACGGAGATCGCGGGCGTAGTCACCACTCGTTTTCGAGCTGTGGTACTTGATGAGGCCGCGGCCTGAGAGGTCGTCGATGACAGCGGCGTACGCAAAGTGGCTGGCCTCGCCGTACTGGCCCGAGGCTGCCGCCGCGAGCGACATCCTCCAATAGTCGGCGCGGCCGTCGAGGCGCGCGCCGCTGCGGGAACGGCCGCCCCCGCTTCCCTCGGCAAGCCGCTGGGCGACGACCAGCCGCGCCACGATGAGCCCTCCCACGATCGCGAGCACCGCGTAGAGGAATACGCGAGCGTCGACCGTGCCGTTCAAGAACTTTAAAAGTTCGACGAATTTCTCGAAGAGGAACCGAAACAGGCGAGAGATCAGCGAAACGCGGTTTCCGGGGCCGTACGCCGGATCGGACGCAATCTTGGCAACCGTGTCGTGCACCTGGGCCGCGGTCCACGGACTCGCGTCCTGAAAAAGCCGGTCGACGATCACGTGGAGCCGGTATGCGTGTCAGATCGCCGCGGCCGACGTCGCATCGCCGGCGATCGCCTCCGACGCGAGATACTCGACGTCGAAGCCCTCGCGACGAATCCGCGCGTCGTAATACAAAATCGTTTCAACGATTCCGTAGAAGGGATAGACCACCGCGGCGAGGAGTGTTCCGAGAATGGTAGTGACGATGCTGCTCGGAATGAAATGAACGACGACCTGACCGCCGAGCGTCAGCGCGACGACCAGAATCCACGTGATGAACACAGTGACGAAGATGTGCCACTTGATGTCCTCCGACAACTTGGCGGAACGCTTGAGCGCATCGATCGCCGCCGTGTTTTCGAGGAGCACCGCCTGTCGGACGCAGAAGAACCGGCACGCGAGATACAGTCCCGGCACAAACAGGAAGATGAATCCGATGAAGATGAACAGTCCCGACATGAACATCGCGCCGCCGAGACCGTTCACTCTCTTCACGACCGTCTTGAACGCGCGCGCGACATCGGGTTGTCGCGCGAAGTAGACGTCGCTCGCGATGATCGTCGTGACACCGCCCACGAAGATGTACACGACGACGGTTCCAAGTGCGGCGACTATGGCCGCGGTGAGCGATAGCTTTTCGGTCGGATTCCCGGTAATTCCGAAGGCGAGCTGCACGACGATCCACGGGACGTAGATGAGCGCGGACGCCGTGAGGAAGACGAGCGGCTCCAGCCGGTAGATCTGCAATGCCGCGTCAACAATTTCGGTTGGCGTTCGTTGGCGCAGAGGAATGGCGGACATTTGAACACCAACCGTGGCAAGAGACGGGCGCGTGATGTTTCTCTAACTTGGACGCCGCGCCGTCCGCGCGCCAGAGTTCGCTGGGGTCTTCCCGAACTCGTCGTCATCGGGAGAGATTGTTGCGGGTTGTAAGCCGTTCATTGCCCGACGCCGCACCTCCGTCAATCCGCAAAACCCCCGTGACCGCACACGCCGCCCAGACTCGCGACACACGCCCCGGCCTCTCGCCGTTCGTTCCGGCGCGGTCGATCGACGAAGTGCTGGCCGCGCTCGACGTGATCATCGAGCGTGCGATCGTCGAGCGCGACCGTCTTGGTTACTTCGCAGTTCTGTACCGTACGGTGACGGCGGCGGTAAAGGCGGGGATCGCCGCGAATCGATTTCAAGACGGCCCACGGATGGAGCGCCTCGATGTGACGTTCGCGAATCGCTACCTCGCCGCGCTCGGCCACTATCGTCGCAAGGAGGCCACGTCCAAGTCGTGGCAAGCGGCATTCGAGGCGGGTTCGCACAAGCGCGTCGTCATCATGCAGCACTTGCTCCTGGGAATGAACGCGCACATCAACCTCGACCTCGGCGTCGCCGCAGCGGAGACGTGTCCGGGCGATTCGCTCGCCGGCCTCGAACATGACTTCGACGAGATCAACAACGTGTTGAGCACTCTCGAAACAGGCGTCGAGCGCGAAGTCTGCTCGCTCTCTCCCTGGATCAACCGGCTCGACCACATCGACCCGAGCGCCGGTCGAGTCATTTCGAACTTCAGCATCGATCGCGCGCGCGAGTGCTCGTGGCGCACGGCGCAGCGTCTGGCGGTTCTCAGCGGCCCGGTACGCGATGCCGCGATCGCGGACATCGACGGCGACGTCGCGCTGCTCGCACGGGTCGTCGAGCGCCCCATCGGCGTGATGATCAATCTGAATCTCCTGCTCGTGCGAATCCGCGAGACGTGGAATGTGCGAAAGGTGATTCAGGTATTGAGCGGGAAGTAGCGAGGCCGCGAGCAACGGGAAGTTGTCGTACCTTCCGTCCCGTGTCTTTCCCCAGAGCGCGACGACGCGAGATTCGTCGTGCACCGGCAGCGGGCGAATCAACAGCGTGTTCGCGACGGCGAACATCGCGACTGAAAGCCCAACGCCGAGCGCCAACGTCAGCACTGTTGTGATCGCGAACGCCGGCGACCGAAGATTCGATCGCAAACCCGAGCGAACGTCCTGGCGAAGGTTGTCGAACATCGTAGTTCCTCGGTGAGCGGCGGCCAGCACCGATTCGGCGCGAATCGGTGCCCAGCTTATACCACCGCGCGTACTCGACAGACAGGGGCACGAGCGCGGCTCGATCCCACTGACCGGCACTCAGAGCTTGCGGGCGTGGAACCCTTCAACTGCCCAAAAAGAGGGGAGTTTCGAATGTCGAATGATAGGGCGGACGCGTCGACCCGTGCCAAGCTCGACGTCCCTCCCGCATAGCGCCGCCGGCCGCATCACGAGCGCATACAGCCGCACCGAATCGCCCTTTACCGCGCGGGCGCTCGGCGTGCGCGAGCCCCCGCCTTATGGTCAGAGGTGCTCCACCGCGCACTCCATCGCGCACTGCGGAGCGTCAGCCTTCACAGGAGATCATCCATGCGCTTCATCGGACGCTCAGCAATTCTTCTCGCGGCAATTGCGTGCGGCGGGAGCAGTAGCACCGCTCCGCCGCAGACGCCGTCATCGCCTTCACCTAGCAGCGCGACCGTCAATGCAACACCGAGCATAGCCTTTTCGCCCGCCACGACAACGATCGCCCTCGGGGGAACCGTGACGTTCGCGTTTGGAAGCGTGCCGCACAACGTGTACTTCGACGCAACCACCGGCGCTCCACAAAATATTCCAGGGAACAACGCGAACACGAGCGCCAGCGTCACGTTCAATACCCCCGGGACGTACGTGTATCATTGCCACATCCATCCAGGCATGACCGGCACTGTTATCGTCGGAGCCACGATGCAGACTAACTCGGGCGGGTATGGCTACCTGTAACAGCGGCCGGCACTATTATACGGTCGAGTAGTGTAACCGATGCTGGAGTGATCATGGCCACGAGGTGCACATGACCCGGGGTGCGCGCGTTGATGCATCGGTCGCGGCGCGCGCCCCGACACCAATCACGGTGCTGGTGGTCGACGACGAAGCAATCGCTCGAGAGGGGCTGGAAAGCATCCTCGCCTCCATGCCTCGGGTGAGTGTGCTCCCTGGCTGTCGGAACGGGAATGACGCGATCGCTGCCGCGCAGCAGTCGCGTCCAGATGTGATCTTCCTTGACATTGAGATGCCGGGCATCGATGGATTCGGTGTCGCCCGGATGCTCACTCGAGATCCTGGTCCGATCATCGTTTTTGTCACTGCGTACTCGAGCTACGCGGTGGGGGCATTCGAACTCGAGGCGTCGGACTACCTGGTGAAACCCTTCAGCGATGCGCGCGTCAGCGCATGCGTCGTGAGAGTCCGGCGCCTTTGCGGCGACCGCGACAAGCAGCAGCGCGAGGCACGGCTGGCACAGCTCGTGGTGTCCTGGGCCCAGGAGCATGACGGCGGGTTGTCCACCGCCGAAGTTTCGCCGTTGCACGACGTGACCGTTGCGGATCGGGCCAATCGAGACTTAGCGCCGAAATACGCAACTCGGCTGCTGGTGCCAAACGGGATGCGCACATCGATCGTCCCGGTCGACTTGATTGACTGGATCACGGCGGATGATGATTACGTCGCTCTGCACACGCGCGGGAAGACGCACCTGCTCCGTGGGACGCTGGGCGCGATCGCAGCGGGGTTGCACCCGAATGCGTTCGTGCGTACTCACCGCTCCGTGCTGGTCAATGTTAGCCGCATCACGGAACTCCGGCGAGAGCGGGACGGGAGTGCTGTAGTCGTCTTGGAAGACGGCCGCCGGCTCCCGGTCGGACGACGGCGCTACGAGGATGTCCGGCAGGCCTTGGCCCAACCCCGCGAGGGAAGTGCGTCGTAAGGATCACGCGGAGCGTCGCGGGCCGAAAGCGGGCAACTGGTACGGCTCGTATGGCACTGGTGAGCGCCGCCAGGGGACGCGCACACACGCGGTGACACCGCCGCGCGGATCATTCATCATTCGGAGCGTCCCGCCGGCGCCGTAGAGGCGCTCCAGCCGCTCCGCGGTATTGCGAAGGCCGAGTCCACGATGCCCCGTCATGGCCATGAGGAGTGGTGGCCCGCTATTCCACACAGTAATCTCGAGCGTGTCCGCATCATGGACTGCCGTGATCGCGACCGTGCCACCGTCTGGCAGGCGCGAGATGCCGTGTCGAAGCGCATTCTCCACGAGCGGCTGCATGAACAGCGTCGGCACCATCGCATCCCTCATTTCGGCCGCGACGTTCCATTCCACACGCAGGCGGTCAGCGAACCGGACTAGCTCGATGTCCAGGTACTGTTCGACGAGGGCGATCTCCTCCCCGAGTGTTCGCTCGTCGGCCGCGCTGCTCTCAAGTACGCTCCGGAGCACCCCGGCCAGCAGATTGGTAACACGCGCTGCTTCATCGCCGCTGTTTCGGCGCGCGAGGAGCGCAATGGTGTGGAGAGCGTTGAACAACATGTGAGGGTGGAGCTGCCCGCGCAGCGTCTGTAGTTCGGCGCGCACGAGCTGCGTCGCGAGGGCCGACGTGCGCAGTTCATGCGCGCGGCTCCGACGCTCGTACGCCACGGCCAGCGCCGCCGCCAGTGTCGCGGCGTACAGCACCAGCGTCATGAGCGTCGACCCAACGAGCACGATCTCTATGTACCGTCGCGAGATTGTGATCGGCGGTAGCCCGAACACGGCATTGGACCACGCATACACCGTGGTGTATACGAGAGCGGCCACCGTCATCAGACCGGTGTGCGCAAGCAATGGCCACGCGGAGCGGAGTCCCCGAAGGGGAAAACGCCGTGCCAGAGCGAAGACGAGTGGCGTGAACAGTATCCACACGTACCACCCAGGGAATTCAGTAGCGACGGCGCGCCAGAACGGCACGGCATGGCCGCGCAGAACTGCGGCGCCGTAGTCCGCATACGCGGCGACCAGCGCCGGAACTGTCCATGCGAGTATGATGACACCCCATCGCGGGTGTCTCAGTTCAACGGACTCGGTCAGTCGCTCGGCGGGTTGCGGCGCTTCCCTACGGCGAAAACGGCCCACGCGCTCGCGCGATGCATCAGCGCGCGCGGAACACGCGTGACGGGCCGCGGCAATCGAAGTACGAATCTCGCTGAGCATGGGCGCTGGGAATTTGTCGACACGCGGCGTGCAGCCGGAAGGTACATCGCGTTCCGCGACACCGTGCCCGAGATCTGCTAGATGGCGGGGCCGTACGGCTAACGGCGAATTGCAAACGACGAACGGCGAACGACTTCTCTCATCGCCGGGCGCCGGCCGCGTTAGCAGGTACGCGCAACGCGGAGAGGAGGCGATCGTTGTTGATCCCGTTCCAGTGACTGTCGGCCGCGCCGGCATAGCCGTTCACCGAAAATGGGTTCTGGGAGCAGTCTGTATCGTGCACGTTGGAACATGCTGCAAAAGCTACTGACCATCATCGCGCTGCTATTCGTGACGACACCGACTCTTGCAAGTGCGCAGTGCCGCCCACCGAACAACAGCAATGAGGCGAGATTACTCGCGTTCTATGCGATGCCGATCGTGTTCGGCGTCGATCCGAGTGCTCTCATGATTACGCCTGGATCCGTCCGCGTTGGGGTCGAAGGAGCCGTGGTGCCAACTGCGCCAGAAACCATTCACCACACGGATTTCTGCTACGGCGGCCGCGTCGAAAACACCAGCCTCGCTCACGTCTTCGGTCGCCCCCGCGTTGCAATCGGCCTCCCCAGTGGCTTTGGCGTGGAACTGAGTTATCTCCCGCCGGTAACGATCGAAACGGCAACGCCAAATCTGGGGAGTGCGGCAGTATGGGTCACGCGCACCATTCGGCGAACGGTGGCGCTGACGCTGCGGGCGCATGCCACGACCGGAGTGGTTCGTGGTCCGATCACGTGTCCGATGTACGCACTCCAGCAGAATGATCCGAATGGCTCATGCTATGGGAACGTGCCATCTCGGGATGAGTTCCGGCCGGACATGATCGGAACGGAGGTCATCATGTCTTCCGTATCGGCTGGTCCGACGCCGCGCTTTCGATTTGCTGCGGCGCTGGGGGGAAATAGATTGG
>JBDTAE010000044.1:0-4904 GCA_039924785.1 Gemmatimonadaceae bacterium
CTCCTGTTGAACGCAGTCTCCGCGCCCGTCCGCCCAATTCCGTTCCAGTCCGCGTTCGCCCTTTGGTGAAGCGCACCGAGACGACGACCGCCGGCATCGTCCAAGCGAATCGCTAGCTGAGCTGGTCGCGATTGAATGCGTTTTGATGAAAGGGCCGGCCGCCAAACGACCGACCTTTCGCAGCGCTACGGTTTCATCGGGAATCGGATCCGCGCGACGGTGAGGTCGCCCTGCAACCGAAGCGGCGCGTCGACACGATCGTCTCCTCGACGAGCCTGAACGACCAGATTCGCCCCAGGCTCAAGGCCGCGGCAAATCGCGAACATTCCGTCGGTTCCAGTAGTTCCGCGATCACGTAGCTGGACCCAATTGTTAAGATCCTTTTCCATTCGCATGGACAGCGTGACTCCCGCGACTGGCTGTCCCTCGGGATCGAGGACACGAAGGAAGAGCCACGGCGGATTGTCTGGGGTTTGCCCCAGGTTTTCGACGCACAGATCCCTTACGGCGTCTTCGGCCGATGGCACGATGATGGATGTCTGGAAGGTCGTATCCCTCGCTGCGGTAAACGCGGCCCCGGTGTTGATCGCGACGCTCACGCGTGCAAAGCGCGGATCATCGACCATGATGTCATACGAACCCGGCAGAACATGAGCGATCTCTGCAACCCCGTTCGTATCGGTTGTTGCCGTGTAGCCGGAATTCGACAAGTGGATCGAGCGGTTTCTAGCCGGCGAGCCGTCGGTGTGCGTCGCCGCGACGTGTAGGGTTCCTAGGGATGCGGTCCAACTTCGCCCGTCGGGCCATGTCACCAGCGCGACTTCACCGCCGCCGTCCTGCGCGTACGGCTTTGCGATTCTCGAAAGCAAACTGGAGCGAGAGATCACCGCGGTCGTCTCAGCGCCGACGAGTCGCAAGTTCCATCGCTGGAGCAGCACGGTCCCATTCGGCATTTCGAGGAACTCCATATGTCCGCCAGGATGGAGCCGGTCCAATCGGCCATCGAGTCCCACATACCTGAACTCGATGTCGCGGAGCGCCCGCGCCGCTGTGTCGATCCAAATCGTGCCGTCGATATCGATGCGACCGCGCTGGTGGTTGGCCGCCTCGAACCCGAGCCCAACCTGGGCGGGACGAGCGTTGTCTGATGGCGCGACGCGCAGGCAGTAGCCCGCGAGAAAGTCGTCGCTCAGGATCGTCTCGGCGTCTGGGCCAAGAAACCTCAGTGACTTGTTCCGAATGTCCATGAATCCAGTACGCACGAATTCCGCCGCGGTCTGCGGTGCGACGAAGCCCGCGCCGAGCGCAAACGTCGAATCGATGCGTACGGTTTGGCTGACTGTCTTGTCGCCATTGCGATCGAGGGTGCGATGATATCCCAAACGAAGCATCGAACCGGGATTCGCTTCTCGCGCGACGATTGTTCCGAGCAGCGCCGTCTGCGCTTGCTCCCAGAGTGCGAACGCCGCGCCGCGATCGTCGCGCTTGGGGCAATTCGGCTGATCCATCACCCGCACCGGTTCGAGCATGGTCGGCAGCGCGGTCATCCGCGCGTCCACCGTCAGCACGCCGGACGCCGTCACCGCAATCGCAGTCTCTCGCGGGAGGAATCCGATCCGAACGAGCTTGAGCGTTTTCGCACGCTCGCCGCGGCCGCCCAACGCGAGACGGTACTGGCCGCGCTCGTTCGAGATGTTGCGGCCGAGCACCGCCCGAGCGGAATCGAGCAGTTGGATGACGACACCGCCAAGCGGCGCGCCGGTGCCCGCTTCCGTGACCGTGCCGCGAATTTCCTGAGCGCACAAAACGGGAGCCGCGATGACCACGAGCGCGAACGACAGTGACAGGCGCATCAATTGGGCGGCGGCAGGACCAAGGTGACGATTGTGCCGCGACGCGAAATTTCTCGCTCGAGCGACGAGTTCACCGACTGCCGATCGCGCCACGCAGTGATGAGAACTATGTCATCGCGGGCCATCTTCATGCAATAGTGGACAACGCCGTCCGCGTCCGCTCGTCCTTGCTCGACGGCCTCGCTTCCGCCGCGCAGACTTCGACTCAACCGCCAGTGCGCGTTGCGCGCCGGCCGGTCGTTCGGGTTGTTCACCCGTATGAGCAGCCATGGCGCGGCTTCGTCCGTGAGAGCATTTGCCACGCATCCGGCACCGGCATACTGACCGGCTTTCGGAATCACGATCGACGCATGCACCGTGCTGTCGCGCGCGGCCACCAGTGGCGCCGATGAGCGAATGCTCATTCCCACCGACGCCACCGCCGAATCGACTACCATGACAAAGTACGGCCCGGGCAGCAGCGCATCGAATGTCGCAACTCCGGCGGAGTCGGGCCGCGCGCTGTAGTTCGTTCCGTCGAGTTGCACAACGGCGTTTGTCACGGGCGCGCCGGCGCTGTCCACGACCTTTGCCTGCAATGCGCCGAGTTTGGCGAACCACAGCTCGCCGGTCGGCCAACTCGCGCGCGCGACTTCGCCTCCGGTCTCCGTCGCATCGTATCGCACGCCCCGCATTTGACGGCCCTCCTCATTGCGTCGCGCGGCGGGGAGTCGAAGTACCCAGCGGTCGATGAGCACCGTGCCGTTCGTCATTTCTCGAAACGACGTACGTCCGCCTGGATGAATCGCCGAGACGTCGCGATCCATGCCGCGGTATTGAAAATTCAGGTCGCGCAGCGCTCGTGCCGCCGTGTCGACCCACAGCGTGCCTTCGATGTCGATGCGTCCCTTCTTCTGGTCCGCGGCGTTGAAGACAAGCGCCACCTGATGCGGACGCGCCGGATCGGCGTCGCCGAGGTGGAAGCAGTAGCCGGCGACGAAGGCGTCGTCGAGGAGCACATCGGCGTCCGGACCATAGAAGATCGCGAGTCCGGCGCTGTCGGACACAAACCCACGTTTCACAAACTCTGATGCGCTGCGCGCCGCCTCGAACGACGCATTGACTCCGTCGCTTGAATCGACGTGCACCGTCTGCCGAACCACTCGGTCGTTGCTGTCCATGAAGCGCTCGAACGACATTCGGACCATGCTCGCGGGATCGGTCTCACGGGCAACCACGGTGGTGAGCAGTCCGGCGCGCGCCTGCTCGAGCAGCGCGAATGCCATGTTGCGGTCGGATCGCCTCGGACAGCCCGCGGCTGCCGTTACTTGCACCGGTTCGAGCATCGTCGTGATCGATGGCATGTCGACGTCGATCGTTTCCGATGGGACTTGCCGCAGGTCGATCGCGCGGGGGCGGAATCCAATGCGCACGACGCGCATGCGACTCGCACTCGCCGGGCGCGCGATGCGGTATCGGCCCAACTCGTTGGTAATGGCGCGCGCCACCGTTGTCGTATCGGCGAGCAGCAGAATGACCGCGCCGGGAATCGGCTCGCGGCTCGCGCTGTCGCGCACTGTGCCCGTGAGCGTTTGGGCGGACAGGATTCGTGCGACGAACGACAGGAGGAGCGCGATTCCCCAGCGCGGCATTTTGGGCGTCACAAATCAAGAATGCGGCTGGAACGTGAATCGCGCCACTGCGGGTTACTCGTTGGCCTTCACCTCGTCCCAAATCGCGTCGAGCTCCTCGAGCGACGCCGTTCCAACCTCGAGGCCGCGTTCCTTCGCAAGCTGTTCGACGGACTCGAAGCGTCGCGCGAATTTCACGTTTGCGGAATCCAGCGCCAATGCGGGATGAACGCCGGCCTTTCGACAGAGGTTCACGGCCGCAAACAGCAGATCGCCGAGCTCGAGTTCGAGCTTCGAGTGTGCTGCATCGTATACGGGCGGTCCACTCGGCGTTCGAGGCGGCGACGCCGCCAACTCTTCGCGCACTTCACGTAATTCTTCTTCTACTTTCTGAATTGGACCTTCGACGTTGGGCCAGTCGAAGCCGACGCCCGCGGCGCGGTCCTGCAACCGAAACGCGCGATGCAGCGCGGGGAGGTCGGCCGGCAGCCCGTCGACCACGCTCGCGCGCTTCTTCGCCTTCATCGCCTCCCATGACTGCTTCACGCCGTCGCCATAGAGGTGCGGATGGCGGCCCTTCATCTTGGTGATGAAGCCGGCCGCGACATCGTCGATCGTGAATGCGTTTCGCTCTTCCGCAAGGACCGCGTGAAAGAGCACCTGCAGCAGCAGATCGCCCAATTCTTCCTCGAGGGCGGCGTCGTTCTTACTCCGAACGGCGTCGTCGACCTCGTACGCTTCTTCGATCAGGTACGGGCGCAGCGACTCATGTGTCTGCGCCGCATCCCAATCGCACCGCGCGCGCAGGTCGCGCATCAGCGCGAGCGTATCTTCAAGCGTTGGTTTAACTTGCATAACTTGTATCGCCTCCGTGGGTCCGGTATACTACCCGCCCTCTGAAACATGGGTCAATGCACAGTTTGATGAGACGCGCTTGGGTCGACATCGACCTCGGCGCGTTGTTACGAAACGCGACCACGATTTCCGGCCAGTCCGGCGTTCCGCTCTTGCCAATGGTAAAAGCTGACGCGTATGGACTGGGCGCTGTTCGTGTCGCGCGTACGCTCGAACGCGTGAATCCGTGGGCGTTCGGGGTTGCGACGGTCCCCGAAGCTGAGGAACTCCGCGCGGCTGCGATCACGCGGCCGATTCTAGTGTTTTCGCCCTTGCTACCCGACGATTTCGATGGCGCCATTCGCGCGAATCTCACGCCGACCCTCGGCGATGCCGCATCAATTCTTCGGTGGAAGGAAACCGGACGTCCGTGGCACCTCGCGATCGACACCGGGATGAATCGCGCGGGCGTCCAATGGGATGAGGTCGACTCGTTGCGCGACGCGATCGTCGCAAACCCGCCCGAAGGCGTCTTCACGCATTTTCACTCCGCCGAGAAGTCGGATGGTACGCGAACTGTGCAGGAAGATCGGTTTACGAAGGCGCT
>JBDTAE010000045.1:0-45138 GCA_039924785.1 Gemmatimonadaceae bacterium
CCGATGCCGCCGAACCAGCATTTGATGGTGACCGGCAACATCGTGTCGCCAGGCTTTTTCTCGACGATGCGCATACCGCTGCTCGGCGGCCGCGACTTTCAGGCAGCAGACGGCGCGAACGCGCCGAAGGTTGTCATCATCAATAAGACCTTTGCGTCGCGGTATTGGCCCGCGGGAAATGCAGCGGGACATCGCATCGACGCTGGGAACGGAATGGCGACGATCGTCGGGATCGTCGGCGACATCAAGCAAGGTCGGTTGATCGACACGCCGGAGCCGCAGTTCTATCGGCCATACGCGCAAGATCCTTGGGCGTCGATGGCGTTCGTTATCCGATTGCGTGGGTCTGACACGACGCACATGGGGGCCGCACTGCGTGGCGTCGCGCGCGACGTTGATCCAATCGCCCTGCCAATTGCGCGAGTGCTGACGATGCAGCGCGTGCTCGACGACGCAACCGCGTCGAGTCGCGTGCTGGGTCAGCTTCTCGCGCTGTTCGCGGCCACCGCTTTGATGCTCGCGGCCATCGGTATTTACGCGATCATGTCGTTCTTCGTCGCGCGCCGAACGCGCGAGCTCGGCGTGCGAATCGCGCTCGGTGCGACGCCGGTCGCGGTGCTGTCGCTGGTGCTGCGACAGACGGCGGCGCTTGCCGTCGCGGGAGCCACGCTCGGGCTCGCTGGCGGTGCCGTGGCGGCCCGTGCGCTTTCCCACACGCTTTACGGCGTGTCAGCTTCTGATCCCGTCATTTACACGACGGCCGCGGTAACGCTCGCGTTTGCGGCCTTCGCGGCGAGCATTGCCCCGGCGCGGCGTGCAAGCACGGTCGACCCGTTGGTGGCGCTCCGTACTGAATAGTTCGCGCACGGGAATATTCTAACCGCGACGTGAGTCTCCTCATGACAACCCGGAGACTCACATATGACTTTACATCGCGACCACGATGCCGATCGTTTCGACGAAACGACGAACACTCGACCGACCGGCTCCAATTTCATTTCAACCGACACCACCAGCGACGGCATCGACCGCCGCGGGTTTCTCCGCTGCATGGCGTGGACCGGCACGGGTCTCGTATGGGGCATGGCCGGCGGAATTCCAACGTCGTTTCCGATCCACCGTCTTCCGTTTCTCTCCGACGACCAACGCAAGAGCATCTTCTTCGCGCAGATCAGCGACAGCCACATCGGGTTTGCGAAAGACGCGAACAAGGATGTCACGGGCACCCTTCAACAAGCCGTTGCGCGACTGAACGCGTTACCGCAGACGCCGGCGTTCGTGCTGCACACCGGCGACATCACACAACTCTCAAAGGCGGAGGAGTTCGACACGGCCAATGAGGTGCTCAAAGGCATTTCGGCGGAGCGCGTGTTCTACGTTCCCGGCGAGCATGACGTCGCATCCGATAACGGCGCTGCGTATCTCCAACGGTACGGCAAGGGAACGCAGGGGGCTGGCTGGTACAGCTTTGATCACTCCGGGGTGCATTTCATCGGCTTGGTCAACGTACTCAACATGAAAGCCGGCGGACTCGGCTCACTCGGTGCCGAGCAGGTTGCATGGCTGAAACGGACCGTTGCCGGCTTGGCGAGCAGCACGCCGATCGTGCTCTTCGCACACGTGCCGCTGTGGACCGTGTATCCGGAATGGGGCTGGGGGACCGACGATTCCGAACAGGCGCTCGCACTCCTGAAGCGCTTCGGTTCCGTGACGGTCTTGAATGGCCATATTCATCAGATCATGCAAAAGGTCGAAGGACGCGTGTCATTTCATACGGCGATGTCCACGGCGTTTCCGCAGCCTGCTCCGGGGACCGCGCCGGCGCCTGGACCGATGACCGTGGAACCCGCAACGCTGATGAGTGTTCTTGGGATTGCCGACGTGACGTTCATTCCCGGGCGCAGCAGCCTCGCGATCGTCGACGCCACGCTGTCGGGCGAGCCGCCCGCATTCGCTGCGGCGACGCACGACATGATGATGCGGAAGAAAACGCAGCGCGCCGCCGCGCCGCTCGGCGCGAATGAGATCGGCATCGACAACTTTGCGTTTCAGCCCGTAACCTTGACGGTTGCGCGTGGAACGACGGTGACGTGGATCAACCGCGACGACGTTCCGCACCTCATCGTCAGCACGAGGAAGAATTTTAAGCAATCCGCGGTGCTCGATACCGACGGACGCTTCAGCGTGACGCTAACCGCGCCGGGAACATACGACTATTTCTGTGCCCTACACCCGAAGATGCAGGGGCGGGTCATCGTGAAGGGGTAGAACCGCTCGCCGCGTTGAACGCGGCGACGAACCCTTCGAGCTCTGAGAGGTTGAGGTCCGATACCGCCCAGAGCTCAAGACCACCGGTCCGCCAGCGCACGAGATGATAGCCGTTCTCCGTCGTCTCGTGCGGCATTTCGTCGGAGTTTCCGCGCGCGGGCCATGAGTATACGTTGATCACGTGCTGTCGGCGCATGTAGACGACCACGGCAACCGCCCGCTTGTCGACGTAGTCCAGGCGGCCCCCGGTCAACACGAATCCCGACGAGTCGAGGCCGGGAACCGGCGGCGAGAGGTCGAGCCGGCCGTTGAACCACGGCTTGACGTTATGCTGGTTCGTCGACGCGACGTCGGTCAGATGGCCTGGCATGAGCGATCTTATATGACTGTCGAGCACGGCGCGCTCAGCGGATTGGTTGCCGGTGTGGGATCGTGTGGCGGCGAGCGTCAGACCACTGCTGATCACCGCAATCGCGATTCCCGCCGCGGCCAACCGCGGCCACGAGATCCTCGTGTGCTTCGGCGTTACCTGCTTTCGGTCGACGTCCACCGCCGCGAGGCTGCTCCGAATGCGCGCCTTGAGCACGTCGGGCGCATTGTGACGCACCAGTTCCTCCTTGATGGTTGAAATCGCCGACACGAGCTCTTCGTGCTCGCGCGCGCACTCGGCGCAACCGGTGATGTGCTCGCGTACTTCCTGTTGTTCGTTCAGGAGCAGCTCGCCGTCGACATATGGGCCGAGTACTTCGCGGCAGTCGGTGCAGCGCATGGTCAGCTTGCCTCCCGCGCGCCGTCGCCGAGCAGCTCAACGAGTCGCTTGCGGCCGCGTGAGAGACGCGACATGACGGTACCGATTGGCACACCGACGATGTCGCTGATTTCGCGGTATGACAGTTCTTGTACTTCTCGCAGCACGATGACCTCGCGAAACTCGGTGGGCAGCGCGGCGACCGCGCGTTCGATGGCGGCGCGTTCGGATCGCTCGATGGCGCGTGCGTCGGTCTCGCGCGGGTCCCTCACGTGGGTCAGGTCGTCGACGAGTGGCGACACTGCACGGTCGGTTTGCTGGCGTCGCTGCCACGTGAGACAGCAGTTTCGCACGATTGCGAGCAGCCATGCGCGCGCGTCGCCGTCGCGGTAGCCGTCGAAGTGCCGGAGGGCGCGAAGCACTGCGTCCTGGACGGCGTCCTGCGCGTCGTGTTCGTCCCGCACGAGATAGCGCGCGAGAGTGTACGCGTCGTCGAGATGCGGGAGCACGATTCGCTCGAAGTTGTCTACGTCTCGCTGCCCCATCGTTCTCCACGCCCGTCGAGGACCGAGTGTCCCCAACCAAGACTCGCGGCGCCGCCGTTTTATTCCCGGCGACGTACGTTTAGCGCTCGTGGAGCCAAACGTCCTCGAGCACGGTGACGGGCTTGGTGTAGTCGCGGCCGTTGACCGTGAGCTTTGCTATGAATACGCCTGGAGCGACCGTGCCGGCCGCTCCGCCGCGTCCGCCACCACCGCCCGCGCCGCCGGCGCAGCTGACATCGCCGCCGCCCGCTCCCCCGCGACCGCCGCCATTTTGTCCGGCCAACATGGGCGCCACCAACGTCCACTGCACGCGATGAATGCCTGCCGACGATTCCCCGGTCGACGTGCACAAGGTTCGGCCGGCGCCGTCGAGGATCGAGAGCTTTACGTCGCCCGTCGCCGCAGACTTGAGGTAATAGCTGATCGACGCACCCTTCGGCGGATTCTCTCCCGCGAATCGTTTATCGCCGCCTTCGTCGGCGTCGAGGCGGAAGTCGAACAGATACGAGATCGCGGGACGCACGTCGAAGAGTGCTACGTCCTGCGCCGCAACCGCGGGCGTGAATTGCTGAAGGGGCGTAATGTCGTCCGCGATCCACAGGCTACGTCCGTGCGACGCGACGATGAGATCGCCGTCGCGCGGGTGTACAAGGATGTCGTCGGTACGAACGGTCGGATAGTTATTCATGAATCGATCCCACGTCTTGCCGCCGTCGAGCGAGACGTACAATCCGAATTCCGTGCCCGCGTAGAGCAGATTTTTATTCTTCGGGTCTTCACGCACGACCTGCACGTTTCCGCGCGCTGGAAGATTTCCGCTGACGCTTTGAAACGTTTTGCCGTAGTCGCGAGTGACGAAAATGTACGGATGCAAATCGTCCGTTCGGTGGCCGTCGACCGCCACATATGAGGTGCCTGCGTCGTAGTGCGACGCTTCGATGCGAGAGATCCAATACGGACTGGGTCCCGACAGTGCGTTCTGCGGCATGCCGCTGATGTTCCTGCCAACTTCAGTGAACGTCGCGCCGCCGTCGCGGCTCACCTGAAGATTGCCGTCGTCGGTTCCGGCCCACACGACTCCCGGCATCACCGGCGATTCTGAGATCGCCGTCAACGTGCCGTAGGCGCTCACGCCGTCGTTCTTCGACAACTGCGCCTGCGAGCCGGACACGTCCATCACCGCAACGTTGCAGCGATCGGTTTCCTTGGTGAGATCGGCGCTGGCGGTCCACGTGTCGCCGCGATTATAGGACTTGAATAGACGATTGCCGCCGAGCCACACGATGGAGGGATTGTGTGGCGAGAGCATGAGCGGCGTGTTCCAGTTGAAACGGTACACGTCTCCGGGCGTTGCGTTGAGCACGTTGGCTTGTCCGCCGCGACCGCCACCTGCTCCGCCCGCGCCGCCGCGTCCGCCTGCCCCTCCGCCTCCAGCGGCGATAATGCGACCGTCCACACACGTGGTCGACGCGGTTGCGCCACGCGCAGCGGGCCCGCGCCCGCCGCCGCCCGCGGGAGCTACCGGCCGAATGCTCTGCGCGCGACCCGCGGTCAGGTCGGTGCGCGAAACGCCGCCGTCCTGCTGTTCCGAATAGATGATGTGAAAGTCGGTGGGATCGACCGCGGTTTGAAATCCGTCACCGCCGGTGAGATGAAACCAGTCGTGCGAAACGATGCCGGTGCGCGCGCGGGTCGCGCTGGGTCCGCCCCAGCTGTCGTTATCCTGAAGGCCGGTGTAGACGAAGTACGGATGACCCATGTCCGCCGTCACCCAGTACGCGAGTGCGGTCGCCATCGTGCGTACATACTCCCACGTCTTGCCCTGATCCCAGCTGATCGTGAGGCCTGCGTCCGTGCCTCGCAGCAGGTGATTAGAGTTCTTTGGATCAATCCACAGAGCGTGCTGGTCTTCGCCCATGTTAAAAAAGCCGCCGCCTGCGTCGAGGCCCAGGAATGTCTTGGCACCGTCCGTCGATTTTGCGAGTCGAACGCCCGCGACGTACACGATGTTGTCGTGTTGCGGGTCGACGCGGATCTGGCTGAAATACGACGGGCGGCCATTGCAGTTGCTCTCGGCCTTCCACGATTTGCCTTTGTCGTCCGAGCGATAGATGCCGGATCGCATGCCGTTGAGCGCGGGCGGAATCCGGCTCGAGTCGCCGGTCGCTCCAGCAGCGCCGCGTCCGCCGCCGAACCCGCGACCCGGGCCGGCGTTGTTGCACCAATCGTAAGCGCCGCCCCGACCCCCACCGCCACCTCCACCCGCGTCGACCGGATCGGGCGTCGAGGATTCGATCTCCGCGTAGAGCGTGTTGGGATTCGATCGCGCGACATCGAGCGCGAGGCGGCCGTACGTGCCGGAGGGAAGCCCGTTGCCGGTGAGCTGCTTCCACGACTTGCCAGCGTCTTCAGACTTCCATAAACCGCTGCCCGGGCCCCCGCCGTTGAAGCAGCAGCCCGTTCGACGACGCTGATAGCTCGCCGCATAGAGAATGTTCGAGTTCGACGGATCAATCGCGATGTCCGTGAAGCCGGTGTTCTCGTCGATGTATTTGCTCGTGACCCACGTCTTGCCGCCGTCGGTCGTTTTGTAGATCCCTCGATCGGGGCTGGGCCCGAAGAGGTGTCCGGGCGCCGCGACGTACACCACTTCCGGGTTCCCCGGATCGATCACGATTCGCGCGATCGTTTGCGTCTCGCTCAGGCCCACGTTCGTGAACGTCTTCCCGCCGTCCACCGTCTTGTAGACGCCGTCGCCGAAGCTCGAGGTCTGGCGATTGTTCGCCTCGCCGGTTCCGACGTACACGATGTCGGGATTGGTCGGATGGATTGCGATGTCGCCGATCGACGCGCTCCCGTAGCGCTCGAATACCGGCTCGAAGGTCGTCCCGTTGTTGTCCGACTTGAACACGCCGCCGGTCGCGTAGCCGACGTAGATGACGTTCGGATTGCTCGGCGCGACCTCGATGTCGTCTACGCGACCGCCCATGCTCGCCGGCCCGATCGATCGGAAGCGAAAGCTGGAGAGGAGGGGTTTCGCGGAGCGATTGAGCATCGAATCGCGCGCGGGTGGAGCGGCCGGCGTGGTTTGCGCGTTAATTGAATGGGTGTGCGTGGCACACACCATGAGCAACCCGAGGAGAATTGGGGCAATGCGAACTTGGCGGAAACGGTTGCGAGACATTCAGAGATCCGGTAAACGGGTTGCGTAGAGGATATCACCGGGCGGCTCTTGGCGCGATTGCCGTTCTTGCATTCTCGTCGACCTTTGCGGCGGAGGCCGCCGCGCAGGCGATACAGGATTCAACCGGTTCCGTCGTCGTCGTCGTGACAGGCAGGGACGGCGGCGCCACGCTCGGCTACAGCGTGGTGTCGATTGCCGCTTATGCGCGAGAGGTCTTCACGAACGATCAAGGTGTCGCGGTCCTTGCCGGTCTCCCAACGGGCCATGCGACCGTTCGCGTACGGCACCTGGGCTATTCTCCCAATGAAGTGGCGGTGCTGGTGCGCGGCGGCAAGGTGGATACAGCGCGCGTCGCGATGGTCCGGATCGCGGTCTCGCTCAACACCGTTCGCGTCCGCGCCATTGGCGCATGCACGACGCCCGGGCCGCCGCGCGCCGCCGCGGATCCAGCCTTCGCCGCCGTGTTCGAACAGCTACGGTTGAACGCGGACCAATATCGGCTGCTGGCGACAGAATATCCATTCGCATATTCGGTCGAACGCGAGTCGTCGATTCACTACGTCGGCGGCGACTCGATTCTGCAGCGTCTCGACACGATCAACATCGGCACTGGCGTGAATTGGCACTACGGACCGGGAAACGTCATTTCGCAGAGCGACGATCCGCGCAATCGTCAGGTCGTGTTCAACCTACCGGCGTTGATTCATTTCGCCGAGCCGGGCTTTCTGGCGAATCATTGTTTCGCGAATGGCGGCATCGACACGACCGGGGGGCGGAAGCTGATTCGCATCGATTTCGCGGCGTCCGCGAAGATCAAGGCACCCGATGTCGACGGCTCGATGTATCTCGATCCCGTCAGCTACCAAATCCGGCAGTCGGTGCTGCGATTGACGAAAATTCCGGAACAGACCCCGCAGATCGTCGCCGCGGAAGTCCTCACGGAATTTCGCGAGGTGCTTCCGTCGATCGCGCTCATGTCGGTCATTCGATCGACGAATACCTTGTCGGCCGACCCGACGCGTCCGATTCTGCCAGATGCTGTTCACGAGACGCAGCGGCTGTTGCGGGTGATGTTCCTCAAAGGGAAGCCGGGGGATCCGACGAGCCGGCCGTAGCGAATTGCATCAGTTCACGAAAAATTCATGAGTTATCGCGACACTCATTTGAACAGCGCGGCCTCATCAATTCTCTCGCCCGCGGTTGTTCCCCTCTCGAGCCGCGCATAGGTTCACACACTTATACGGCTCTGTCGGTCTCGCATCATTCCGAGGGATTTCTCCTGTGACGAAGCCTTCCGATTTCTCGCGTCGTGACTTCCTCGTTCGCGCCGGACAACTCGGCGCATTCGCCGCGATCGCTCCGCGATTCGGCGGCGAGCTGTTCGACTCAAACGCCCGTTTGATTCACGCCGACATTCATGCCGCCGCGCAACAAGCCGCCGGATTGACTCCGGGATTGCATTGGCGGATGCTCGGACCATTCCGCGGTGGACGGTGCGCCTCGGTGTCGGGCGTGCCGGGCCGCCCGAATGAGTTCTATTTCGGATCCGTGAACGGCGGCGTGTGGAAGTCGATCGACGGCGGACGCGTGTGGACGCCGGTGTTCGACTCGCAGCCTGTTGCGTCGATCGGCGCGATCGCGGTGTCGGCGTCGTCGCCCGACACGGTGTACGTCGGCAGTGGCGAGTCCACCCTGCGCGATTCCATGGGCTTCGGCAACGGCGTGTACAAGAGTACTGATGCCGGCAAATCGTGGACGCATCTCGGCCTCGACGAGACGCAGCACATCGGCCGCGTGGCGATCGATCCGAAGAATCCCAACGTGGCGTTCGTCGCGGCTATCGGACATCTGTACGCGCCAAGCCCGGAGCGCGGCGTATTTCGGACGCGCGATGGCGGCAAGACTTGGCAGAAGGTCTTATTCAAGAACAATGATGTCGGCGCGGTCGACGTGGTGATCGATCCGACGAACTCGAACGTGGTCTATGCGGGACTTTGGAATACTCGCAGGCCTCCGTGGTACACGTATCAGCCGTCGAACGGCCCGGGCGGCGGCATCTTCCAGTCGACCGACGGCGGCACGACGTGGAAACAACTCGCGAACGGATTGCCGAAGGAAGGAATTGGCCGCACCGGGATCGCGGTCTCGCCGACTAACTCGCGACGCGTCTATGCGGTTGTCGACTCCCTGCTGCCTGAGGCGGGTGCGCCGGCCCCGGCGGCTGGTGCCGGCGGCGGACGAGGAAACGCGGTGCCACAACAGGGCGGATTCTTCCGCTCCGACGACGGGGGCGAATCATGGACGCGGGTGTCGTCCGATCAAGCCCTGTGGGGACGCGGGTGGTATTTCGAGAAGCTCGTGGTGGATCCGAAGGACGCCGACATCGTGTATGTGCCGAACGTCGCCGTGTCGCGCACCAAGGACGGCGGAAAAACGTGGGTTGCCTTGCGCGGTTCACCAGGCGGAGATGACTACCACCAAGCTTGGGTTTCGCCCGACGATTCAAACACGATGATCGTGGCGAGCGATCAGGGCGCGATTATCACGCGCAACGCAAAGCAGGACGATGCCACGGAAGTCACGTGGAGCTCGTGGCTGAATCAACCCACGGCGCAGATCTACCACGTCTCGGTCGACTATCGTTTCCCGTATTGGGTCACCGGCGCACAGCAAGATTCCGGCTCGGTCGCGGTTCGGTCGCGCGGCAAGGGCGGCGAAATCTCGATGCGCGACTGGGAACCGATTGGCGCCGGCGGCGAGAGCGGCATGACGGCGGGCGACCCACTGCACCCCGGAGTGATCTATGGTGGAACGGGGTCGCGCTTCGATCTCGAGATGAACGCCGCGGTCCCTGGGACGACGTCGCCGGTCACACAGGGCGACGATCGCGGCGACTGGACGCAGCCGCTGGTTCTCTCGAAGGCCGATCCGCGCTCTTTATACTATGCTAGCCAGTATTTGTATAAGAGCGTCGACAGCGCGCACACCTGGACGAAGATCTCGCCCGACCTCACGCGCCCCGATCCTGGGATTCCGACCACGCTGGACGCCGCGTCGGCCGCCGACACCGATCGCAACGGCAAACGCGGCGTGGTCTACGCCGTGTGCCCGTCCCCGCTGCTTGTTCCGATGGTATGGGCCGGCACCGACGACGGTCTCATTCACGTGACGACGAACGACGGCAAGTCATGGCAGAACGTGACGCCGGCCGCCGTTACGTCGTGGAGCCGAGTGACGTGCGTGGAAGGATCGCATTTTGATTACAACTCGGCGTACGCGAGCGTCGACCGGCATCAGTTGCAGGACTTCGAGCCGTACATCTACCGCACGCGCGACACCGGCAAGACCTGGCAAAAGATCACGAATGGGCTTCCCGGCGGCGTGTACGTGCATGCGGTGAAGGAAGATCCGATGCGCCAAGGGCTCTTGTTCGCGGGCACGGAGCGCGGCGCGTTCATGTCGATGAATGACGGCGACACCTGGGAGCCGCTGCAACTCAACCTGCCGGTCACGTCGGTGCGCGATTTCGAGATCTATAACGGCGATCTCATCGTCGCGACGCATGGTCGCGGCTTCTGGGTAGTCGACGACATCAGCCCGCTTCGCCAGCTCACGCCGCAGATTCTGTCGGCGTCGGCGTATCTCTTCAAACCGGCCGACGCGATCTACGTCGTTCAAGGCGGCGACAACGGAACGCCGCTCCAGAAGGACGAACCGCAGGCGACCAACCCACCGAACGGCGCAGTCATCGACTACTATCTCAAGTCCGCCGCATCGGGTCCGGTGACTTTAGAGATCCATGATTCCGGCGGCGCCGTCTTGCAGACCTTCTCGAGCGATCCCGCCGCGCAAGCAGCGGCCGGAGGCGGTCGCGGTGGTCGTGGCGGTGGAACCGGGATTCCAAACACGTCGGCGCTGTGGCGTACGACGCCGGAGCCATTCAGCGCGGGCGCTGGAATGCATCGCGTGGTGTGGACGCCGGTCGCCGCGGTTCCCGGCGGTGGTCGAGGACGTGGAGGTGGCGGCGGCGGCCGAGGCGGTGGCGGCGCTCTGCTGACGGGGACGTTCACCGCGAAGCTCACGGCGAACGGCCAATCCTACACGCAGACGTTCACCGTGCGGCCCGATCCACGAAGCCGCCCGTCGTAGCGACGGGCGGCAGTGGTCTTACTTTGCAGCTTTGATCCCGGTGTCTGGCGCGGCGCTCTTGAACCGGCCCCACTTGGTTTGGCGTAAGGGACTGTTGGTCCAGTTGATTCCGCCGACCAGATACTGCTCGAAGATGTACAATGTGTCGTCGTACCGGATGATTCCGTAGCGTGACGTCAAGCTCTCGTTGCCGACCTTGGTTTTGTACAACGGAGCGGCCAACAGGAGGCCGTTGTCGCCGAGCTTGCTGAAGAACGGCGCGTACTGCACGCCCGGCGCAACAGCGTGACCGTCCAGCGCCGTCACCAGATTGACTCGAAAATACGAGTGCGTGACGTCGCTGTATCCCCAGATGTCGACTTCGCGATCCGACGTCTTTTTCGACGCGTTGACCGTGATGTCGTTCTGCTCGAACCAACCGAGGAAGTAACCGTTCGCGATCGACTTCGAATCGAAGACGCCGGTGATCGCCGCGTCATCGCCCTTTCCTGTTTTCTCATTCGTCCTGCTCGGCCACCGGCCGGTCCACCCGGCGTACTGCAACATCTCGGTTCGAGCGGGCGGCAACACCCATGAGGAATCTTCAACAGCGATCGTCGCCGCCGCCTTCGCGGTCGGCTCCTTCTCGTTCCACACCAATTGCCGCTCGACGGCCTTGCCGTTCACGTTCACGGCTTCGGGCATGAAGCGCCACGTCTTGTCCTTGATGGTGAACCACGAGACGTTCACGCTGTCGGGCGCGCTTCCGCCGGCCGTCACCACCATCATGAAATAGCGCTTGGCGCGAATCGAATAGCCGAACAGATACGCTTTGTTTTCCGTTTGGCCCGGTGGCAGATACGCGGCCGTGAAGGCGAGCATGTGGCCGCGAAGCAGCCACGTTCCGCGCCACTCGCCGCTGTCGGACGGACTTCCCATGTGCTCAATGAACGGATTGTGTCGGCGTCCGACGAGCGGAGTGAGCGCCAACTCCTCCGGCGCCTGTGCGGCTCTCGCCAACGGCTCGTCCGAGCACGACGTGACCGCGCCGAGCGAAATGAAAGCAAGCGCCGCAAGAGAAATGGCCTGAGCACGAAGCCGAATAGTGCGAATCATCGAGTGGAGTGCGGCGGGGTGAAGCACCGTGAATGACGCATGTCGGAAGGCAAGGCGCGGATGGGCCTAGGCCGCGTCTATAATAGGACGCAAAGCTAATGGCTGGTGTAACATAGGTCGAGGAATGGGGCCCAACCAGTAAAACAGCGTTGCGTCAGCACTTGTCGGCAGAATGGGTCGCGCCGACCACACCATGTATCGGATTTCCAATGAGTAATCCGTAGCGTCTGGCGCGCTCCGTAACACCACGCGGTCTGGTTCCACGATCCGTGCCCATTTTGGCGCATAGTCGCGCGACCACCGGCGCATCGCATCTGCGTCACCGAGGACATGGCCGTTTGCCGGATCGGTCGTTAGCGCACCGAAAGTCTGCTGCGCGAGGTTGCCGAGGTTGCAGAGCAGCACGCTTTTCGCCGCGTCGGCAATCGGAGCGCGGAGCGGCGCGCCGGTCCGTATGGCGTCAGGAAGTTGTCCATGTGCACCAACGTTGCCACGTCGTCGCCGGTGACTCGATGGCGTCGCTGCCCTTGCACTCGATGTTGCGCCTGACATCCTTGTTGGCGAGGTCGTACTGCACATACCCGTCGCGATTCAGCACGATGCTTCCGGTCGTGCCGAGGATTGACGTGCCTCGCGGGCGATCTACGCCTCGAGCCCATTGCAGCTCTGCCTTTGCCAGATGATCGTGCGTCCTTCGCTGAACTCGAACGTTGCGTCCTGCGTGTCGGGAAATTCCCAATCGTCGGCAAAGTGGTATCGGCCGCCGGTCGATACCACGCGGGAGCGAGATACGGACGCCCGATCGCGCCGCTCTTGATCGCGGCCAACGCTTCAATCGTCCGGTCCGACGACCGTTGCTGCGGTTCCCATCTGCACGACGCGTCCGGACTGCTCCTGCGCCGTGACGGGCAGCTCGCCCCCGCGCGGATTGTGGCCGCACGGTTTCTTGAGATACACATGCTTTCCGGCCGCCATTGCGAGAATGGCCATCGGCGCGTGCCAGTGATCTGGCGTGGCAATCGAAACCGCACCGACATGCTTGTCGTCGAGCGCGCGGCGGAAGTCGGAAACCGGCGGCGGCGTCGAATCGCGGGCGGCCCACGGACCGGCTGGAGTGATGCCACCGACCGCTCGGCCGAAGCGGACCTGTATGTCGGTCAACGCTTTCGCGAGAACCGTCGAGTCGACATCGCAAAGATACGCGACCTCAGAATTCTTTAACGTCGGAAATTTCCGGGCGTGCACCTGGCCTCGGCCGTTCAATCCGATGACGGCAACGACGACGTTCTCATTCGCGGACGTCGCTGGAAACACGCGCTTCGCGACCGGCAATCGATTCGTCATCATCAGCCCCAGTCCCGTCGCCGAGCGGTTCTTCAGGAACGCTCGACGATCGAGCTCCGATTTGTCGTTCGTCATGGCTCGATCTCTCGAATTTTGATATCGCGAAAGAACGTCTCGTCGCCGTGATCCTGCAGAATGATGTGCGCGGTTCGCCGATCGGCGAACCCTTTGATCGATCGATATTTGCTCGCGGCCAGCGCAGAATCCATCCGCGGCGTGCCCAAATCGAACTCAACGATTTTCGCGCCATTCAACCAATGCTCGCCGTGCTTGCCGCGAAAGACGATTCGCGAGCTATTCCACCCGCCCACCGGCACGACCCGCTTCTTGTCGTTCGGCGGGATCAGGTCATACAAGGCGCCCGCGCGGTGCGATGCGAGCTTGTTGTCGTCGCTGAGCGAATCGTCGAGCACCTGATACTCGAAGCCAAGCGCCGCGTGATTGGACGCATTTTTGAGCGAAAACTCTTCAGAGACGTTGTACTTCACGCCACTGTTCGCGCCGGTCGTCACTTTCCACTGGAACGCGAGCTCGAAGTCGGCGAACGTGTCCACGGTCATCAGATCGCCGCCGTTCGCCCGCTGTCCGTCGGGCATTTTCCGCACATTACCGGTCGCGATTTTCTCGATGGCGCCGTCGACGACCTTCCAGTGCGCGGTCGGCACGGAGTCGTACCCGAGCCCGCGCCATCCAGCAAGCGTTCGCCCATCGAACAGCAGACGCCAACCGTCACGTTGTTCGGCGCTACTCAACGTGTTTGGGCGCGGCTCCGCTCCATTGCGCGATTGAGCATTTGCGAATGAACAAACGAGCGCGAGAATGATGGTGGTTTGCACGATGGTGCGCAAGACGAATTCCGTGATGGAGGTGCGCTCGACTATACCTCCACCGTGCACGGCGTCAACTATGGACGCATCGCGCGGCTCAGTCTGATCCAGTTTCGGTGGCGTGCCGCGCCTGCCGCAACGCCAGATCGTGCTTCACGTCCGGCCACTCACTTTTGAGAATGCTGAACATCACGGAATCACGGACGGATCCGTCGCGCCGGGCCTGGTGGTGACGCAGTACGCCGTCCTTCTTGGCGCCCAGTGCGGCGATCGCTTTCTGGGAAGCAAAATTGAAATTGTCCGTTCGCAAGCCAACCACCGCGCAGCCCAGCGTTTCGAAAGCATGGGTGAGCAGCAACGTCTTGCACGCCGTGTTGACGTGACTGCGCTGCCAACTTCGGCCGTACCAGGTCCAACCGATTTCGACACGGTCCACTTGAGCCACGATGTCGTGGTAGCGCGTGGTGCCAACGACCTGTCCGCTCGAGAGGTCTCGGACGACCCACGGTAGCATGTGTCCGGCGCGTTGCCCCTCGAGCGCGGAAGCGATGTACGCCTCTGTGCCCGATGGCTCGGGCACAGAGGTGAACCACACCTCCCACAATTTTCCGTCTGCGGCGGCCGACGCCAATCCGGATTCGTGAGATTCGTCCAACGGCTCGAGTCGCACGCCGTGACCCTCGAGCGTGATCGGCGCGACAGTGATCATGAGCGTTCCTGAATCAATCAGCGGCGTCGCCGCCCGCGACGACTCTTCCATCGAGCGCAACCGCCGTCGCCCCTTGCGGAGCCGGCATCGGCTCGCCGTACTTCTTGCGCCGCTTACCCATCCACGCATTGACGCGATGACTGAGCGTATCCATGTACGTGTATACGACGGGCGTGACGTAGAGCGTGATGAATTGAGAGAATGCCAGACCGCCCACCACCGCGACACCGAGCGGACGACGCGACTCGGCGCCGGCACCGGTGGACATTGCAATCGGCAACGTGCCCATGAGCGCGGCCATCGTCGTCATCATGATTGGACGGAAGCGGATCAGGCACGAGTGAACGATGGCGTCCGCGGGCGTACGTCCCTCGCTGCGTTCCGCCTCGAGCGCGAAGTCGATCATCATGATCGCGTTCTTTTTCACGAGGCCGACGAGAAGAATGATGCCGACGAACGCGTAAACGCTCAGGTCGATCTTGAAGATCAACAGCGTCAGCAGCGCACCGAACGCGGCGAACGGGAGACCGGAGAGAATCGTGATGGGATGAATGAAACTCTCATAGAGCACTCCGAGCACGACGTAGATCACGAAGATCGCGATGCCGAGCAACGCGAGCATGCCGGCTTGCGTCGACTGGAACGCCTGGGCCGCGCCGGAGAATCCTGTTGTGATCGACCCCGGGAGAATCTTCGTCGCCTGCTTTTGCACTTCGGTCACGGCATCCCCCAGCGCGACGCCGGGTTGCAGATTGAACGATAGAGTCACCGACGGCAACTGGCCGGAGTGATTGACCGTGAGCGGGCCCGCCGTCTGCGAAATATCCGCCAGCGCGCTGAGCGGGACGAGCGTTCCGTTCGCCGCGGTCACATACAGTAGACGCAGCGCCGAGAGGTCGAGCTGATATTGCGGCATCAACTCCAAGACGACCCAGTACTCGTTGTTCGGCGTATAGATCGTCGACACCTGGCGTGAGCCATACGCGTTGTACAGCGCGTTTTCGATCTGCGACGCAGTAACGCCGAGCGACGCAGCGCGCTCGCGATTGATCTGAATACTCGCCTGCGGGTTGCCGAGCTGAAGATCCGTCGTGACGTCCTGCACGAGGGATGACTTGCGAACTTCGTCGACGAGCTGAAGGGCGGCCGGATAGAGCGTGGTGATATCCGAGCTCTGCATCGTGAATTGATACAAGCTCTTTGAAACGCGGCCGCCGATCTGAATTGCCGGCGGATTCTGCAAGTACACGACGATGCCGGGAACCTTCGCGAGCTTCGGACGCAGCTCCTTGATGATATCGTCAACGCCGAGCCGCTTGTTGCGCGGCTGGAGCCCGATGAAGAGCCGGCCCTGATTGGTCCCGGGCGCGGCCGTGCTGCCGCCGACGGCGGACATGAACCCCGAGATATTCGTATCCGCCTGAATGATTTTGGCGATCGCTTGCTGATGCGCGGACATGTCATCGAATGCGGTGCCCTGCGCGGTCTCCGTAGTCGCGAACGTTTGTCCGATGTCCTGGCTCGGAATAAAGCCCTTTGGAATGATGACGAACAGCACGACGGTGCCGGCGAGGATGGCTGCCGAGAAGACCATTGTGGTCATCCGGTGGCGCATGACCCATGTGAGGCTCACCTCGTACTTGTGCAGCAGCCATTCATAGCCGGCTTCAGTAATCTGATACAATCTGCCGTGCGTCTCGTTGCCGTGCGGACGCAAGAACCGGCTCGACAGCATCGGCGTCAACGTCAACGAAACGAAGCCCGACACGAGAATCGACGCGGCGATGGTCACCGCGAACTCGTGGAACAACCGGCCGACGATTCCGCCGAGGAACAGAATCGGGATGAAAACCGCGGTCAGCGAAATCGTCATCGAGATGATCGTGAATCCGACTTCGGCCGCGCCGTCCACCGCCGCTTTCATCGGCGGTTTTCCCATTTCCATGTGGCGCACGATGTTCTCGAGCATCACGATGGCATCGTCGACGACGAATCCGACGGCGAGCGTCAGCGCCATCAAGGACAGGTTGTCGAGACTGTATCCAAGGGTGTACATCACCGCGAATGTGCCGATGACCGAAATCGGCAGCGCGAGACTCGGGATCAACGTCGCCGATACGTTGCGCAGGAACAGGAAGATCACAAGCACCACGAGCACGAGCGTCAACACGAGCGTGAACTTCACGTCGTGCACCGACTCACGAATCGGCTCGGCGCGATTGTACAGCATCTTGATCTCGACGCTGGCCGGCAGTTGCTTCTGCAACTTCGCGATCAACTCTTTCACGGCATCGGCAACGGCGACGGTGTTCGTGCCGGGTTGTCGCTGCACCGCGAGGATTACGCCGCGCGTGTCGCCGATCCAGGCTGCGGAGCGATTGTTCTGCACGTCGTCGAGCACGAGGCCGATATCGCCAAGGTGCACCGGTGCGCCGTTGCGGTACGCGACGACCATTTGCCGGAACCCGGCCGCGTCCTGCAATTGGCCGTTGGCCTGCACGATATACGCCTTGTTTGCTCCGTTCAACACGCCGGTCGGCAAGTTGACGTTCTGCTGCGCGATCGTGTTCGCGACCTGATCGATGCCGATTTGCCGTTGCGCGAGCGCCCTCGGATCGAGTTGCACCCGCACCGCATACTTCTGCGCGCCGTAGACGTTGACCTGCGCCACGCCCGGCGTCATGGAAATCCGCTGCGCCATGATCGTTTCGGCATATTCATCGAGCTCCGACAACTTCATGAGCGACGACGTGAACGCGTAGTACAGAATCGGCTGATCGGCCGGATTCACCTTCTGGTACGACGGGGGGATGATCCCGACCGGAAGATCCCTGAGCGTTTTCGCAATCATCGCCTGCACGTCTTGCGCGGCAGCGTCGATGTTGCGCTCGAGGTTGAACTGAATGGTGATGGTGGTGGAACCGAGCAGCGACGATGACGTCATGTTGTCGATGCCGGCGATCGTCGAGAATTGCTTTTCGAGCGGCGTCGCCACGGCGGCCGCCATCGTCTCCGGGCTTGCGCCGGGGAGCGACGCGCTGACGGTGAGCGTCGGAAAATCGACGGTAGGCAGGTCGCTGACCGGCAGTTTGCCGTACGCCTGGATGCCGAAGAACAAAATGCCGGCCATGACGAGAATCGTCGTGACCGGCCTTCGAATGAAAAGTTCCGAAACGTTCATTTCTTCGCTGCTCCCGCCGAACCGCCGGCTGAACCTGGTGCTCCAGTTGCCGCCTTTACGTCGACCTTTGCGTTCGGCGTCAACCGCGATTGACCATCGATCACGACCTGCTCTCCGGCCGCCAATCCCGCGTCGATCGTCGTCAGGTCGCCGACGACGCGTCCCACAGTGATCGGACGAACCTTTGCGACGTTGTCATTCCCGACGACGAACACATAGTTGCCCTGCTGTCCCGCGAGCAGCGCGCGCGTAGGCACCGCGACGGTGTTCGCCTGCACGGACAGTTCAACGTTGACCTGTACGTACTCGCCCGGCCAGAGTGTGTTCGAAGAATTGACAAAACGCCCTTTGGCCGTGACCGTGCCCGTCAGCGAATCCACGGCGTTGTCGAGAAACGCCAATGATCCGACTTCAGCCACCGACCCACTGTCCGCCTGGGTCACGCGAACTGGCACGGGCCCGGTGGCGCTGCGACGCTGCAGCCCGGGGAAGTCATGCTGCAGCACGGGAAAGCGCACCAAAATCGGACGCAGTTGATTGATCACGACGAGCGCGTCAGCATTGGGACGAACGACATTGCCCTGGCGCACGAGCAGTCGGCCGGTGCGACCGGCGATTGGCGCGCGGATGGTCGTGTATGCGAGGTTGAGTTTGGCATTGTCGACCGTAGCGCTGTCGGCCAGCACCGTCGCTTTCATCGCGGCGGCCGTCGCGGCGGCTTGGTCGGCCTGAGACTTCGTGACGTAATCCTTCTCCACGAGCGCTTGGTAGCGCTCGGCGTCACGCTGCGCGGATTGCGCCTGCGCGATATCGCGGGCGAGTGCCGCGTCCGCCTGGCGCAACGCGGCCGCGAATGGACGCGAGTCGAGGTGGAACAGAATCTGGCCGGCTTGCACGTCGTCGCCCTCGTGGAACCCCACGCTGTCGAGCGTGCCGCCCACCTGGGCGATCACCGCGACGGTTTGCATTGGCTCGACGACGCCATTGGCGAGAATCGTTACTGGCGCCGAGATGCTCGTGGCGAGCGCGAGCTTGACCGGCACCGGCGGCGACTTTGCCGGCGGCGGAGCAGTGCAGGCAAGGGACGCGACCGAAGCAAGAGCGAGAGCTTTCTGGAATATGCGAATGGTCATCGGCCGGGCTTCACGTCTGGCGCCGCTGTGAGTGGGGAGAACGTCGTGTCGCCGCGCGCGTTGAGCACGCCGACGTCGTGGGCCAGCTGCGCCAACGACGCGCGCCACTGCCAGCGCGCGTCCACGCTCTGCGCGCGTGCCGCCGCGAGAGCGCTCTGCGCCACGAGCAAATCGACGATGGTGCCGACGCCCTCCTTATACCGCTCGCGCGCGACCGTCTCCGACTGTACCGCGCTCGCGAGCAAATCCGCCACGGTTCGCACGCGATCGGTCGACGTGCGCAACGTGTAGTACGCGGTGAACACCTGCTGAATGATCTGTTGCTTCGTGATTTCGGACCGCGCGAGCGCGGAGCGATACTGCTCGTTCGCCGCCTGCACGTCGTACTGGTTCGAGAAACCGGTGAACACCGGCATCTGCACGCCAAAGTTTAGAGAATATGTACGACCTGCGAAGGTCGACACGTCGGACCCGTTCGAGGCGCCGGTGGCACCGAACGCAAGCGCCGGCAGATACCCCGACTTGGCGACGCGAATCTGTGACGACGCGGCAGCCGACTGCGCGCGCGCGGTTGCGAGCTCCGGACGATTCCGCACCGCCACCTCGATCAACGTATCCACCGATTGGGTGATGAAATGCGCCGAGTCGGATGCCGGAACGTCGGGGATGTCGACAGGCGTGTTGGCGGGGAACCCCATCGCGGCGGCGAGCGACCCGCGCGTGATCTGCACCCCGCCCTCGAGCGTTTCCAACTGCAACTCGGCGGCGGAACGCGCGGTCTGCGCCTGGAGCACGTCGGCAATCGTCGCGAGGCCGACGCGATGGCGCTCGTTCGCCGCGTCGAGCGCCGAGGTCGCCAATTGCACGGCGATCTGCTGCGCGTCGCGCTGCGAGCGTGTTGAGAGATAACTAAAGGCCGCCCCTTCGACTTGCAGAATAGTGTTCTGCACGGTGGCGTTGTGCGTGAGATCGGCGGCGATCGCCGTCTGCCGTGCGACATCGACGCTGCCCGAGCGTCCACCGAAATCGAGGACGGTGTACGTCAGGCTCACCGAGGGACCGTATTGCATCCGCTCGACGGCGGCGCGTCCGGGAGTCGACAACGCGAGTGCGCGGTTGGCCGCAACGCCTGCCGTGATGGTCGGAAAAACGCGGCCTTCCGTCGACCCGTAGACGTCTGCGGCAGCGAGCGCTTGCGTGTACGAGAAGCGCGTGGCCGGACTATTTCGCAGCGCGAGGTCGACGACGCCCGAGAGCGTCAGTCGTCCGATGTTCGCCGCGGGCGGCAGTGCGGCCCCGGGCGACAGGACCTGATCGCGCGCCCCGGACGATACGACACTCGCCGTCGGTCGCCATACCGAGCTCGAGCTTGCCGGAACGGGCGCAGTGCCTTCGATGGCCGGCGGTCCGTGAACACAACCCGCTGCGGCGACGAAGAGGACGGCGAGCGCCGAACGGCTCACGGTTTCGATACCTTGCCTCGTGTGGGTGCCTTCGCCGGCGCGGCCGGTTTTGCGGCGGGCGCCGCTGCTGACGCAGCGGTCGGAGCGCCAGGCTTTGCCTGCGCATCACGCGCGACCACCGCACCGCGCTTCATGTCGTCGGCGATTTGCAGTTTGGGCGGCATCACGGGACGAGCCGCCATGATCGCGCCGAGCATCACGATTTTGTCGCCTTCTTTAAGCCCGGAGAGGATTTGCGTCACACGCAGATCCGTCGGTCCAGCTTTGACGAGACGCATTTCATAGGTGCTGTCGTTCAACTGAACGATGACATAGCGACCCGGAATTCCGGTCGTCCCTTCACCAGCCACCAAGTCGCGACGGAGAAGATTCGTGAGCGTGTCCACCGGAATGGCGAACATGCGCGAAACCGGCGAGAGCTCGTTCGTGGCGCGAATGGCGTCGATCGGCACCTGGAGAACGTTATGAAGATCGGCGGCCTTGATGGTCACCTCGCCGTTCATGCCCGGCATCAGAAGATTCTCTTTGTTGTTGATGTTCACGAGAACGGGGAAGAACGTAACGCCTTGCGTTACGACTGCCTGCGGCTCGATCTTGCCGATGACGCCGTCAAAGGTGCGATCGGGAAAGGCGTCGATGGCGACGCTCGCCGGTTCGCCAACTCGCACGTTCGCCATTTCGACTTCATCGATCGTCACGCGCATGCGCACCAGCGACAGGTCGGCGATCGTCATCATGGTCGTGCCGCCGCTCGCGCCGGTCGCCGACGAGATAACGGTGCCCGCCGTGACGGGGCGGCTGATTATCGTTCCCGGAATTGGGGCACGCACTGTGGCGTCTTCCAGCTTCTGCCGCGCCAAGTCCAAGTTCGCGCGCGACTCCTGGAGGTCAGCCTTCGCCGAAATCAGGGTGGAGCGGGTGGTGTCGTGCTGCGAGACGGTGATCACGTGCTTGGCGAAGAGTGAATCCATTCGCACCGCCCCCTTCATCGCTTGATCGAGCGCCGCGGTGGAAACGAGATCGTCGCCCATTGCTTGGTCGAACTCGTTCTTCACGTCGCGCGGATCGACCTGGGCGAGCAAATCACCCGTTTTCACGATGCTCCCGACGTCAACAGGCAGTTGAGTGACCTGACCCTGCGCCTTTGACTTGATATCGACGGGGTTAATCGGCTCCAGCGTACCGGTGGCCTGCACTCGAACGGCAATATCCGCCCTGGTGACTGTCGTAATGGGGAGCTTCGTGGTCTCGGCGTTTTTTTCCTGGCACGCGACGATCCCGATCGCGACAAAGACGGGCAGAATGCGACGAAATGACATTGGTGGGTGCGTGGGAGATACCAGACCGAACGACCTGGCAGCAGCAGCCAAGTTAGCGGCGCCGGATGGGGTGCGCAGTAGGAAGAAAAGCGGCGCCCCCCGAACCGAGGCGCCGCCGCGTTCATTCTACAGGAGATTACGGACTTCGACAGGCGACCGTTGTGCCCGGACGGCCATCGGTCAGGTTCGAATGACGGGTCTTCGAGCTAGTGCATGGCGCCGACAGTCGCGGTGTCCGGGCGGGGCCGGCGGATGATCAGCACGGCGGGCGCAATGACGACAAACGCCCCGAGAATGAGCATCCACACGTCGTTGTAGCTCAGCATGGTCGCCTGGCGGTTCAGCGCTTGGTCGAGCAACTCCAACGACCCCTGCCCAGCCTGAAACGCATTCACCCCGTGGGCCATCAATGCCGCCGCGGCCGCCTGCTGCCGCTGGACGAAGGCTGGATTGGCCGAAAAGGTGTTCGCGACCAGTTCTGCCCGGTGCAAGGCAACCTGGTGATCGAGGTAGGTCGTGATGATCGCGATCCCAAACGACCCGCCCAGCTGTCGCGAAAGATTGATCAGCCCCGACGCCTGCTGCGCCTCGCTCGGCTTCAGGTTCGCGTACGCCACGTTGTTGATCGGCGTGAACAAGAAGCCGAGTCCAAGTCCGCGAATGATCAGCGGAAGGCGCGCATCCGCTTCACCCGCCGCCGTCGTCAGATGGCCGAGTTGCCACATGGCGACGACGAACAACGCCATGCCGATGTAGATGAGGATTCTCGCATCGACGAGCGGCTGCTTGCCATTCAACAGTCGACCGCAGACGATCGCCATCGCCGCTGTGGCAAGTCCGCCGGGCATCAGGGTGAGGCCCGTCTCCGTGGGCGAAAAGTGCAGCAGATTTTGCGTGAACAGCGGAAAGACAAACACGCCGCCGTAAAGACCGAAGCCGAGCGCGATGAACAGGAAGATCGATCCTGCGAGATCGCGATTTTTCAAAACTCGAAAGTTGACGATCGGATGCTCGTTCCTCGACGACAGTTCCCACCACAGCATCGCGGCGAGCGACACCACCGCCACGATCGTCAGGCGAATGATCAACGAATCGCTGAACCAGTCCTTTTCGCGGCCTTCCTCGAGGACGTACTGCAACGACGCGAGCCCGACGATCAGCAGCCCGATTCCCGCAAAGTCGATCGACGCCGGCTTCTTGCGCATCCCGGGCGGATCGTTGAGAAAACTCGTAACGAGGAACATCGACACGAACCCGATCGGCACATTGATGAAGAAGCACCAATTCCAAGTGTAGTTGTCCGTGATCCATCCGCCGAGGGTCGGCCCGAGCGTCGGCGCGACGATGATGCCGAGAATGAAGATCGCTTGCACCATTCCCTGTTGTTCGCGAGGGAAGATTTGCCGAAGCGTCGCCTGCGCGGTCGAAAGCAGCGCGGCGCCGCCCGCGCCCTGCACGATGCGCCACAGAATGAGCTCCGCGAGCGTGTGCGACGTGCCGCACATGAACGATGCGCCGATGAAGATCGCGATCGAGGCGGTGAGATAATTCTTTCGACCGAACGTCGCGGTGAGGAACGCCGTCATCGGCAGCACGACGACGTTCGAGAGGATGTACCCAGTGCTCACCCACGCGATTTCCTGAATCGTGGCGCTGAGATTCCCCGCCATTTGCGGAAGCGCGACGTTGATGATCGTCGAGTCGAGCACTTCCATGACTGCCGCCGTGATCAGCCCGAGCAGGATCAACCATCGGTATTGGCTGACCTCCTGTTCGTCGACTGGACGCGCGGTAACCGCCGCTGTTGCCATTCGCCGCCTCCGTGCCGCCGGAAACGCAAAGCCCGGACCGGGAGGCGCGCTCCCCGAGCCGGCGTGACCGGCGGGAAGTCTACCCTGCTGCAAAAGAGGCGCGGGCCGGAATCGAACCGGCGAATAGCGGTTTTGCAGACCGCTGCCTTACCACTTGGCTACCGCGCCAAAACCCTCAACCTCAGTCCTTTAAGTTATTCGCCGCCAGAGGCTTCCTCAAGCCGGACCTTCCCTTCCGATCAGAAATCGCCCCTCCCAGGGCCGCCGAAATGAGTTTCGGCGCGGCTCTTGTATGCTGGAGCTTCATGTCGACCCAAACCGACGACGACCGACGCCACATCGCGCCCGGCCAGACGCGCGGTCACGCGCGCCTGCTCTGGGACATTATGTTCCGCGGCGTTCGCCTCATCGCCCGGTACGTCAGCAACGTATATACGATCTTTGGTATTTTTCTGCTCTCGGGAGCGGCAATCGCTGTTCTGTGCACCTGGGCTTTTTCCGAGATTGCCCAACGCGTGCGGGCCGGCGCGACGCAAAGCTTCGACGTCTCCGTCATGAGCTGGATCGGTGCGCACCGATCGCCTGGGTTGCAAACGGCCATGCTCGAAATCACCGCGCTCGGCACCGGAACGGTCGTGACGATGATCGTGCTCGTCGCGGCGATGTTCCTGTGGCTCAACCACCACCGCCACTCCGCCGTGCTGCTCATTGCCGCGACCCTCGGGGGAATGGTGCTCGACAACCTGCTGAAGATCGGGTTCAACCGGCCACGCCCCCAGGTATTCGAATGGGGCACTTACGCGATAAGCTCGTCATTTCCGTCGGGGCATGCGATGAGCTCGGTCATCGTGTACGGAACGGTCGCGTATCTCGCGGCGCGACTTCAGCAGAACGTTGCATCGCGGATACTCACGATGAGCATCGCTATGATCCTCATCGTCGCCATCTGCTCGAGCCGTCTCTACCTCGGCGTTCACTATCCGTCGGACGTTGCCGCCGGTGTGATCATCGGGCTCGCGTGGGCGGGATTTTGTATGGCGCTGCTCGAGGCAGCGCAACTCTACGCGAAACGAAACGCGCCGCAGTTGCTGAAGGACGAGCGACCGGCGCCGGCAGGAGCGTCGCCGTCGTCATGAGCCGACGTTGGAACGCCTCTTGAAGTCAGCCACGCGTTCGCGGTCACCGGGGATCGCGACATGTGGGAATACTCAAGCGAGGAGCCAACATGGCGGCAAAGAAGAAATCGAGCACCCGTAAGTACGGAAAGGCGGCCGGCAAACTGGTCGAGAGCGCAATGCGCCGGCGAAAGAAAGGGACGCTCAAGAGCGGCAAGGGCGGAAAGGGCGGAACGGTGAAGAGCCGCGCGCAAGCAATCGCCATCGGGCTCTCCGAGGCGCGCGAAAAGGGCGCCAAGGTCCCGCGGAAAAAAACTGCGAACAAAACTGCGAACAAGACTTCCAAGAAGCGCCAGTAGACTACTGCGCACTCACCGCGATGATCGGCGTCGTCGTAGGCTGCGCGGCGCCGCCGGACTGTTCTTCCGTCACCGCGAGTGCGCGAAGCACGTCGCCGGTCAGCGGGTAGGTCGCGCGGACGACGGCGTCACCGTTTTTCGGGTCGAACGTGCCCGCGCTGATCTTCGCGGTGCTGGTCACTAGCCACAGCTGATATGTGCGGCCGGGCTTCAACTCTGGCATGTTGTGCGCGCTCAGTGTCCACGTGTTGTGCGCCTTGTCCCAGAACATCATCGCGAACGGCGAGTGCGCTCCCGCCGACGTCAGCCGCATGATCGCGACGTCGCGCCCGATCAGTCCATTGATCATGCTATCGCGTGAGGCCACGACGCCCTTGAGCGAATCGCCCCACGAACGGGTCTGCTCATCGAACGTAACCTGCGCTTGAAGCGCCGCTTTCACGTTCTGCCGGTCGCGGAACGTGAACGCCAGCAGGCTGACGGTCACGACAAGAAGCACGCTCGCCGCGGCAGCGATCCACTCGGCGCGCCGCCATGCCATGACGTTCGTGATCGACGACTCGGTTGCGTTGACAGAAATCGGCGCGTGGCGAGGCGGAGCGATCGACGTCGCGATCGGATGCGCGAAAACAGAGCGCCGAACAGTGGGCCGCGCCGGAACGGCCGCCGATGGACGCGACGGCGTGGTACCAGTTGGCGTTTTGCGCAAATCGCGAGACGTGAGATCCACGGCCGCGCGCGCGCCGAGTCGGGCCCGAATGCGATCCCGTCGGGCCGACGTCAGTCCACCATGCGGAACCGGAGCCGCGTAGGCGACATGAGACGCCGTCGCGCGGAGCACCTTGAGCTCTTCGCGACACTCGGTGCACCAAGCGACGTGCGCAAGAACGGCATCCCGCTCCACCGTCTCCAGCGCATCGAGCGCAAGCGCGTCCAGCGCCGCTAACGCTTCGTCGTGGGTCAATTCGTAAGTGCTCATGTATGCCGTCTCAACGCGCTTCATCGCGCAATAAGGACAACCGATCCCGCAACTTCTGCATCGCAAGCCGCATTCGCGTCTTTATCGTGCCGAGCGGCTGGCTCGTTCGATCAGCAATCTCTGATTGACTCAATCCTCCGAAATACGCCAACTCCAATGCTTCGCGCTGTTCCACGGGAAGCTCCGACAGCGCCGCCGCCACGATCGTCTTTCGCTCCGCGTGCTCGGCGTCCAGCAATGGATCGCCGTCGCCCTTCACGAACGCCGCGTCGCCAAAGCGCTTGCCGCCGTCCGCCAACCCACCGCTTGCATCCTCGATCGATTCTTCACGCAAGCGTCGCGTTGCCCGCATGCGATCCAACGCGCGGCTCCGCGCAATCGTGAGGAGCCACGTTTGTACCGAACCACGGTCCGACGTAAACCGATCCGCCTGCCGCCACACCTGCCAGAACACTTCTTCAACAACGTCTTCGACATCGTCGGGCGACTTCAACATCTTCGTCATGAGCGCGTTCACGATCGGGAACCACCGATCGTAGAACGTGGTCAGCGCCGTGTCGTCGCGGGCCTGCATCCGGCGAATCAGCTCGACGTCCGCGTCCAGTCCGCGCGGGGCTGCCGCGCTTTCGGTCGGTGTCTTTCGCGGCGGAATTCTTCCCGCCGTGGAAGGGTACGGCTCGGACTGGGAATGCGGATTCATTACTTCGAATTTAGGGATTCAAGCTCTCCGTTGCGAGCCGCGAGCACGTTAGATCCAAAGCTTTTCGTATCGTGGTTTTCGAGCGAATAACCATCAAACCGGGCGCGGCCGTGAGTTTTTCCGCGCTGACTCGTCCTTTACTGGAGCCGGCCCTGCCGGTGGATTTTGCGGTCTTTTCTTTGGAGGGTTCTCGAATGTCCCACACCCTGACGGCTCGGCGGCTCCTCGTAACTTCGGTCGTCCTAGCCGCTTCCGCATGTTCGCGGTTTCGCGGCCACACCGCGCCGCCCGCATCGAGGGCGCTTCAACAGCCCGCCGCCGCCGCGTCGCGACCAGCCCCGCGCAGAGATGCACCGACCGACGCCAACATCGCGGCCATTCTGCTCGCGGCGAACAATACGGACATCAGCTACGCGCGCCTCGCTCCCTCGCGCGCCTCGAGCCAGGCTGTCAAGGATTTTGCCGCCTCTATGCTGACGGATCATACGACGGTCAATCAGACCGTGGTGACTCTGCTCAACACGATCAATCTGAACCCCGAAGAGAACGTCACGAGCCTCGACTTCCGCGACGAATCCACCAACAAGCGCGACACGATGCGCGAGCTGAGCGGACGCGCCTTCGACACAACCTACATGGCGAACGAAGTGTCTTACCACACGAAGCTCCTCGCGTCGATCGACAATTCCCTGGCGCCGAGTGCGCGCAATCCGCAACTGGTGCGGACGATTAGCGCGATCCGCGGCGCCATGGCAGCGCACCTCGAGCACGCGATTACGGTTCGCGCCCAAGTGGCAGCCGGGCGATAGTCGTCAAGACAAAGGCCTGAGGCCGCGTAGAGGCGCCCTCGGTACGGGAGACGCTGACAGGCCGAGTTACATTTGGGTCGCCGTGGCTCACGATCCATACGCAGCACTGCGCGTCAAGAACTATCGATGGTTCATCGTCTCCATGTTGACGATGACCATCTCGTCGCAGATCCAGGGAGTCGTCGTCGCGTGGCAGATCTACGACATTACGCGCGATCCCCTGTCGCTCGGCCTCATGGGCCTGGCCGAAGCGCTGCCATTCATCACCGCGTCGCCGTTCGCTGGACACTTGGCGGACTCACGCAATCGGCACCGCATTTCGACGATCTCACTAATTGTGCTGTTCGCGTGTTCGTCGACCCTGCTCGCGTTCAATCTTATTCCCGGCTTCCTCCACGCGCACGGCGCCTGGCCGTTCTACGGCGTGATTTGCGCGAGCGGTCTCGCGAGGAGTTTTCTCCAGCCTGCGCGGAACGCCCTCGCCGCCGACATCGTCGACCGCTCGCTCTACTCCAACGCCGTCGCGTGGCGCAGCTCCACGTGGCAATCCGCCGCGGTTGTCGGGCCGGCGCTCGGTGGCCTGATCTACGGCTTCGCGTCTCCGCGCGTCGCGTACATCGCCGACGCGATCATGGTGGGCATCTCCCTGCTGACGTTCATGGCAATCGAGTACGCTGCGCGCCCCGGCGTGGTCGGGGAAATCAAGATCGCCGAAAGTCTGCAGTCGGGACTCAAATTCGTTTTCGGTGAATCGATACTGCTTGCCGCACTGACACTCGATCTGTTCTCGGTGCTGCTGGGCGGCGCTGAAGCGTTGTTGCCGGTGTTCGCCGATCAGATTCTTCACGTAGGTCCGCAAGGACTCGGCGTCTTGCGAGCGGCGCCTGCGCTCGGTGCGGTGGTGGCCTCCGTGTATCTCGCGCATCGCGCGCCGTTCAAGGCCGCCGGCCGCAGTCTATTGTATTCCGTCGCCGTGTTCGCGCTGTGCATCGTTGGCTTTGGTCTGTCGACGAGCTTCCTGTTGTCGCTCGGACTGCTGGCGTTGAGTGGAATGGCCGACAGCGTCAGCGTCATGATTCGTTCGACCCTGCTTCAGGTGCTCACTCCGTCGAACCTGTTGGGTCGTGTGTCCGCCGTGAATTCGATCTTCGTTGGGTCGTCGAACGAGCTTGGCGCGTTCGAGTCCGGCGCGGCCGCGCGATTGATTGGAGCGGTCCCATCAGTGGTTGCCGGCGGGCTGGCATCGCTCGGAGTTGTCGTCCTGATCGGCTTTACGGTACCGCGGCTTCGGCGTCTCGGCCAAATTGACGAACTCACGCCAATCGAGGCAGCGGCCTAACGGCACGGAGACCGCGTTTGTTCGCCGAACCAAACTCTGTCGTCAGTCTGTGACGATCGGTACAGTTCTGACGGCGTCGAACGGTGATAAGTGCGCTTAGATTGCAAAATGTCTTTCCAAATTTGCACATTTTGCAGAATCCGCGTTACATTTCGCTTCTTCCGAGGCACCCAATCACCCACGCCAGAGGTATGCGAGGCATGTCCGCGACCACGTCGTCCCCGCGAAGTACGGTCACACGAGAGATCACCGAGCGCGAGGTACGCCCGTCAGCCGTGAGCGAGAACGGCGGCGGCAAGACCTCCGAGTATTTTGGCGTCAACACGTTTGGCGTTCAGCAGATGCGCGACAGTCTTCCGCGTGCGACATATGCCAAGCTCGTCGACGCAGTCCGTCACGGAAAGAAGCTCGACGTCGAAATTGCTCCGCGCGTTGCGCTGGCGATCAAGGAGTGGGCGATTTCCAACGGCGCCACGCATTTCACGCACTGGTTCCAGCCGCAGACCGGCCTCACCGCTGAAAAGCACGATGCGTTCTTGTCCTTCGACGACGGTCAGCCACTCGAGGCGTTCGGCGCTTCGCAGCTGATCCAGAGCGAGCCTGACGCGTCGAGCTTCCCCAGCGGCGGACTTCGCGCCACGTGGGAAGCACGCGGCTACACCGCGTGGAACCCGGCGAGCCCGGTGTTCATCTCCGAAATGGGCGGTGTGAAGACGCTGTACATCCCGTCGGTGTTCGTCGGCTACAACGGCGAGGCGCTCGATGAGATGACGCCGCTGCTTCGCAGCTCCGACGTGCTGTCCGCGAAAGCGATGGAGCTGCTCGAGCTGCTCGGAGACAAAGGCGTGTATCGCGTGTTCACGACGATGGGACCGGAGCAGGAGTACTTCCTGATCGACCGCGCGCACTTCGCGATGCGTCCGGACCTGGTAATGGCCGGCCGTACGCTGATCGGCGCTCCGCCGCCGCGCGGGCAGCAGCTCGAGGACCACTACTTCGGCGGTATTCCTGAGCGCATCCAGGCCTGCATCGCCGACGTCGAATATGAACTCTACAAACTCGGCGTCCCAATTATTACGCGGCATAACGAAGTTGCGCCGTGTCAGTTCGAGATGGCGCCGCAGTTCGAGGAAACGGACGTCGCCGTCGATCACAATCAGATCGTGATGGCCACGCTGCGCCGTGTCGCGCTCCGCCACGGACTCCAGGCGTTGCTGCACGAGAAGCCGTTCGCCGGCATCAACGGTTCGGGCAAGCATTGCAACTGGTCCATGTCCATCGCGGCAGACAATGCCGACATCGACGGCACGAACTTGCTCAAGCCCGGCAAGACACCGCATCAGAATATTCGTTTTCTTGTATTCCTCGCGGCGGTGCTGCGCGCGGTGCATAAGCATTCTGGTATTCTTCGCGCGGGCATTGGCACAAGCGGCAACGAGCATCGGCTCGGCGCGAATGAAGCGCCGCCGGCGATCATCTCGGTGTTCATGGGCGCGATGCTCACGCGGGTCATCGATTCGATCGCGAATGGCAAAACATCAGTCAGCGCCGAGCAGGAGATGATTCAGCTCGGCGTGGCACGGTTGCCGGAGATTGAGAAGGACAACACCGATCGTAATCGTACGTCGCCGTTCGCGTTCACCGGCAACAAGTTCGAGTTCCGCGCCGTCGGCTCATCGCAGTCGATCGCGTTCCCGATCGTGCTGCTCAACGCTTCCGTCGCCGAGGCGATCGGTGAGATCACGGTCGCGCTCAAGGCCGAGTTGAAGAAGACCAAGAAGGTGGACGACGCGGTGCTCAAAGTCGTGCGTCCCATCTTCAAGGAAACCGCGCCGGTTCGCTTCGAGGGCAACAACTACTCCGACGCGTGGGTAAAGGAAGCGGCGAAGCGTGGGCTGTTGAACCTGCGTCGCACGCCGGAAGCCTTGGCGCAGCTGATGACGAAGCAGTCGCACAAGCTCTTCACGTCGCTCGGCATCCTGAGCGAGGAGGAGTTACACTCGCGGTACCACATCCGTCTTGAGCGCTACATCAAGGACATGCTCATCGAGCTGCACACGCTTCGTGAGATCGTCGACACGATGGTGTTGCCGGCTGGGTTCGAATATTCAGGGTCGCTGGCAGGGTCCGCGGCGCAGGCAAAGAGCGCGGGCATCAAAGTGATTCCGCAGGTCGAAGCCGCCAACGCGTTGGGCACGCTCATCGCGACCTTGCAGAAGGAGCGCGCCGCGCTCGGTAAGGTGATCGACAAGGCCGAGGGGATGCACGATGATCCGGCGAAGCAGGCAGAGTTGTTGACGTCGGCCGGCGCCGATGCGATGTCTGCGGTTCGCGAAGCCTGCGACGCAATCGAGCTGTCGGTGAGCGACAGTGTGTGGCCGTTGCCGAAGTACCGAGAGATGCTTTTCCCGGTCTGATGTTGCATGAAACGGAGATTGGCATTCGTGAAGTAATGGATGCTGATGTCCCGCAGTTTCTGAAGATTTTGAATCGGGAGATTCTCGAGTCACCGCATGTCTATCTGGATGCGCCGGTCGCGCTTCAGGAGAGACAGCGGTGGCTCGTTCAGCATCGGGAAGCGAGTCTCCGGTTCTGATTGCGGAAACGCCGACGCAGCGGTGGCGGGATGGGGCGCGCTGTCGTCGCAACTCCTCAACCCTCGGCGGTTCGAATACGCGTGGCTGGTTGATTTCCGCGTCTCGAAGCGGGTGTCGCTCTCGCGTGGCAGGGTCGCGTTTCGTGGGCTACTATTGCTCCACCTCGAGATCGAGACCCGTATGAGCTCCGAATTCACACGACGCGATTGGCTGAAAACCGTTGGTGTTGTTGGCGCGAGCGCTCTTGTGCCGGTCGCCGCGAGCGAGACTACGCCTGTCCCGGCGCTCGAGACGGTACCGCGCGCTCCCGGCGATATCATCGAACTGACGTCGACGAGCGAGGTCTTCACTCCGCCGCGCGGCCGCTCGTATATGAAGTTCAGCTTCGACTTTCCCGAGCCGTCGGTCGCGTTCGGCGACTATCGCTTTGGCTTTCTCGTGTTCACGGGCGAAAACACATACGGTCTCGATCGTTCGAAGATGCGCGTCGAAGGAACTGGCGACGCTCTCACACTGATTTGCGATGGCTTCGTTTGGGCCGGCGGTCAAGAGAAGGCGCCCGGCAAGCTCACCGCCTCATTGCGAAAGACTGGCAACACAATCGAGTGGGACGCCGTCGTCGAAATGGACAAGCCGATCAAGACGATCACGTCGATCGTGCGCGGCGTGCCGCGCGGACAAGCGTCGTTCGGCGGCGGAGGGTTCACGGATCTTCGCGAGGGTGAGATGCTCGCTGGCTATCCGTTCGGCGGAGGAGACCTGCACGGTCCCGGTGCGGCAAACGGAATGACCACGCCGTTGATGATGATTAAAGTATCGCCAACCGACGTCTTCTACATATCGACACTCGATACGAAGGTTCGTCCGAAGCGATTCTATCTCGCGCCGGGCGACACGAGCTGCCGCGTCGAAGCGATCTACGAGCACGATGCCTGGCGCAACGATAAGCGCGTCGAGATGCCCGCATGGCGACTCGGCCGCGTTGCATCGGCGGACGACGCGATCACGCTGCACATGGCGCATCTCGAAAAGGCATTCGCGATTCCGGCGTGGGAAACACGGACCGATGTGCCGAGCTGGATGCGGAGTGTCGCGATGGTCACGACGCTCCACGGCATGCACTACACCGGCTACATGTTCAACGATTACGCGAAAATGCTCGACATCCTGAAGTGGATGTCGACGCAAATTCCCGGCGATCGCGTGCTCGTATTTCTCTCCGCGTGGGACGGCCGCTACTACTGGGATTATCCAAACTATAAAGTCTCCGATCGCATGGGCGGTGAGGCCGGCTTCAAGCGTCTGATCGACGAAGGTCACAAGCTCGGCTTCAAGATCATGCCGATGTACGGCATGAATACGGCAAACAAGAATCAGCCGGTGTGGTCATCGATCGCGGACTCGATCACGCACAAGATCGATGGCGATGTCTACAATCTCAATTGGGTGGATTGGAACAACGACCGTCACCAGGACGGCTGGCTTGGTTACATGAACCTCGGCGTCGAGGCATGGCGCAACCATCTCTCCGGACGCATCAGCGAGATGATCGACCGCTATGGTGTGGACGCGTATTTTCTCGACATCGCCGGCGGCCACGTCAACAGCAACAATGGGGACATGCACGAAGGCACGAAGCGGCTCGTTGAGGATCTTCGAAAGAAGTATCCGAACGTGCTCGCCGTCGGCGAGATGCCGTACGACGCGATGCACGCATTCCTTCCCGTGTACCAAGCCGGCGGCGGACCGCGCTGGCAGAAGTACAGTCGTTTCTTTCAACATCTCAGCAGTCCGGCGGCAGGACGCGGAAGCAGCGGAGTTCACGAGTCGGGCTTCGGGCACTTCAATACCGAGACGCTCTCGCTATCGCCGAATGCAATTCCCACGTTGCAAGTCGTCGACGATACATTCACCAAGTATCGCGACACGATGAGCGCGATCATTCAGAAAGCCAAACAGCGCGCGGGGATTGGTTGACGTGACGAGCAGCGGTCGTGTCGAAGGACTGTGGTTGAAGCGCGCGCGGCGCGGACCGATGGATGCCGTTTCGGAAGCGACGCTCATCAAGGGTCAGGGTGTTTCCGGGAGCGTGGGGCGCAGCAAGCGTCGACAGGTTACGATTCTCGCGCGCGAAGATTGGGACACCGCGCTCGTCGACGCTGGTGCGACCGCCGATCCGTCACGTCGACGTGCAAACATCCTCATCAGCGGGCTACAGCTCGCGGACACGCGCGGCCGCGTGTTGTTGATCGGCGACGCGCGTGTGGCGGTGGGCGGTGAGTTGACGCCGTGCGAACGAATGGAAGAAATCGCCGCTGGTTTGCAGGCGGCCTTGAAGCCCGGGTGGCGCGGCGGCGTGTTCGGCCAGGTGCTGTCGGGCGGCGTCGTTCGCGTTGGCGACGGCGTCAGCTGGGAACCAGGAACGCCGAGCGAGGCGCAATGAGCATTTTGTCAACCCGCCGCAAATTGCGGTCGGCCGCACTGCTGCTTCTCTAACAACACGCTAATGCGAGCGTCGGTGCTCATGCTTCCCGGATGGACGAACTCGGGACCCGACCATTGGCAGTCGGTCTGGGAGCGCGAGCACCCGGAGTACACGAGGGTGATGCAGAATTGCTGGGACAGGCCCAAGCGGGCCGAGTGGATTGCGACAATCGGTCGCGCAATCGACGCATCCGTCGAGCCAGTCGTGCTCGTAGCGCATAGTCTCGGATGTCTCGCCGCTGCCGGAATCGCTGCGGGCGCCGATCGGGCGCGCGTCGAACGAATCGGCGGCGCCTTTCTCGTCGCGCCCGCCGACGTCGACCGGCCTCAATCGGCGGCACCACTCCGCGCTTGGCGCCCTGTTCCGCTCGAGCCGTTGCCGTTTCCGAGCATGGTTGTCGCCAGCCAGACCGATGAGTACGCGTCATTCGATCGCTCGACCCAAATTGCCAACGCATGGCGGAGCACACTCGTCGACCTCGGCGACGCCGGCCACATTAACGCGTCGGCCGGCTACGGACCGTGGCCTGCCGGTCACGCCATGCTGCTCGAGTTCATCGGCAGTTTATAGTTCGCTCGCCTCCGCCGCCGGGCGCACGAGTTTCGGGTCGCATCGGAACTTGGCGAAAAAAAATGCGGCGCCGCTCGGATTTGAGCGACGCCGCATTTAGTTCGTCTCTCTCGCTCGATCAGGGCGTGATAGCTTCGCCGGCCACCGTCGGGCCGCCTTCGACAGACTTGAGCACGTCCCGCCACTCGAACTTTTTGCCGCTTCCGCGCACGTAGTAGTTCATCCACTCCATTTCCGCGACAGCCTTTACGTACTGGTTGCGCGGATCCGGAATGCCGTGCGTGTTGCCCGGGTATACCCAGAACTCATTCGGAACGCCGAGTGCGGAGAGCGCCATGTGCATCTCTTCGCTCTGCGGGCGAGGCACGCGCGGATCACCCTCGACGACGTGAATGAACATCGGCGTCTTGGCTTTGTTGATCGTGGCGATCGGCGACTGCTTCCACCAATTCTGATACTCGGTCGGCGTGTCCCAGTACATCTTGTCGCCGAGATACCACTGACGCAGCCGCTGCGTGTCGCTCTGGCTCCACATCGACACCCAGTTCGCGACACCGGCGCCGGAGCTGATCGCCTTGAAGCGATTGGTGTGCGTCTCGATCCAATTGGAGTAGTGACCGCCGGCGCTCCAGCCGAGTGCGCCCATTTGCGTGCTGTCGACCATGCCGGTGGCGATCAAGTGATCGACTCCCGTCATGATGTCTTGATAGCCCTTGGTGAAATAATCGCCGGCCGTTTCGATCTTGAACTTCTGGCCGTACTGCGTGGAGGCGCGATAGTTTGGCATAAGCACCATGTAGCCCGCGCCGGCGTAGACTTGCGCATTGTAGCCACCATCGTACGACAACATGTCGGCCGCGGCCGGACCGCCGTGGATCGCGACGATGAGCGGATATTTCTTGCCTGCCTGGAAGCCAACCGGCTTGAGCAGAACGCCAGAGACCATCGTGCCGTCGGTGGACTTCCACGTGATTTCTTCTTCGTCGCCGACAGCAACGTCGCGCTTGAGCCACGAGTTGGGATCGGTGACCTGCGTCCACTTCGTGCGATCGCCGAGGTCGCGCATTGACGCGACCGTGTACATCGCCGGCGGTGTCTTCGGGTCGGCATAGGTAATGAGAAGGCGGCCGGTCTGCTCGTCGCGTGACACGGAAACTGTGCCTTTCACGTCAGTGAGCTGCTTGGCCATTCCGCTCGCGACGCTCACCGCAAAGACCTGCGTCGTTGCGCGAACACCGGTACCGAAATAAATCGTGTCGCCGTTCGCCGACCAGAACGACGATTCGATGCCGTCGCCGCCACCACGACCACCGGCGCGCACATCGCCGTCGAAATTGCCGCCGAGCTTCTTCCACTGCGCGGTCGGCTGATCGACCGGACGGACGTAGATGCGCTCGTTATGCATGAACTTGAAATCATCGGGCGCCGAGTAGGCGACCATCTTGCTGTCGGGCGAGAAGATGATTGAGCCTTCTTGAATGATGTCGTTTTTGGTGAGGCGCTCGATCTTGCCCGTACCGACATTCATGAGGTACAGGTCGGCATAGTCGGCCTGCTCGAGATTGCCGCGCTCGTAGCGGTTCGACGACATGCCGTGGTAGCCAACCCAGTTGCCGTCGCGCGAGATCGTGAAGTCGCCGACGCTGTACGTCGGATCTGTCGTCAGCCGCTTTTCGGTGCGGCTTCCGATGTCGAACGACCACAGGCTGAGCGGCGACGCCTCAGGATTACGCGGCTTGACGGTGAACTGCTTGTCGGTGCGCGCGCGATCGTCGCGGTCGATACTGTCGGGGGTCGCGAAGTAGATGCGCTTTCCGTCGGGTGACCACTGCCAGGTGCCGACGCCGGTGGGATGGCGGGTCCATTGCACTGACCGCGGAACAACGTCGCCGGACCAAAGCTCAGGTGTCGCGATGGCGTAGATTTGTTCGTCGCCGGCGCGGCCCGACGTGTAGACGATGGAGCTTCCGTCTTTCGAGAATGAGAAATTCGAGACGCCTTCGCGGGCGTCGGTCACGCGTTTTGCTTCTCCGCCGTCCAGGCGCATCACGAAAAGCTGATTGTGCGCTCCTCCCGCGGCGGCTCCGCCACGTCCGCCTGGGGCCGCCGCGCCGGTCGTTGCGTCGCGATCGGACAGGAAGGCGATGAACGTGCCGTCGTGCGACCACTTGGGGCTCGTTTCGTTCTTGTCTTTCGTGAACGTGAGCTGTCGCGAGCTCGCGAGACCTTTGTCGAGCGAAACGAGATACAGATCCGACTGGCGGCGCGCTTGCGCCCAATCGGGAGTGCTTAGCGTATACAGCATGGTCTTGCCATCGGGACTGACATCCGGCGACGCCGTCTGACGCATGTTCTGCGCGTCGAGGAACGTCATCGGACGCTGGGTTTGGGCCGACAGCGTGGAAGCGCCAACAATGGCGAAGAGCAGCGAGCGACGAATCATGAGAGGGCTCCGGGATCGGACGTCCCCATAACATGGTGGGGAGACACGTTCGCCGCTATGTTCGGATCGATTTTGAGGTCCTGCGACATGACTCCCGAAGGAGATTTTTCGCATGTGGAATTTTCGCGTCGCCGTACTCTGTTTCTTGAGTGCTTCGTCCAGTCTCGCCGCCCAGGGGACGAGCGCAGACTATGCGCGTGCCGCGTCCCTGAACGCGAAGTATCAGGGCCTCTCGGTAGACGTTCCGGAACGACCAGCCTGGATCGGGAAAACGTCCCGGTTCTGGTATCGAAAATCGGTGAAGGGCGGCAATGAATTCATGGTCGTCGACGTGGCGACGAAAGAGAAGCTCCCTGCGTTCGATCATGAAAAACTGGCCGCCGCGCTCAACGCTCCAGCCGGAACGAAATACTCGGCGACGACGCTCCCGTTCAATGAAATCAGTTTCAGCGACGACGAGCGCAGCATTCAGTTCACGGCAGCCATGTTCAACTGGCGCTGCGCGATCGTCGGTGATCATTCTTGCGAGCGGCTCGGTCCGGCTGCCACTCGCGGGCGCGGTGGTCGTGGCGGGGCGGGTGCCGGGCCTTGGATCGATCAGACATCCGACAGCACGGATGACCTCGTTCCGTTCGAAGGTCCATGGGACATCGACGACGGACTCGTGGCTGAAGTGTTGGCGCAACGTGAGGCCGCCCGTCCGCAGCAGCAACGCGGCGCGCCGACGGCGGACAGCGTGAGTCGTCCCTCGCCCGACGGCCAGCGCGAAGGATACGTCCGGAACTTCAACCTGTACGTGCGGGCAACAGGCTCGAAAACTGGCGACGCGCTCACCTTCGACGGATCGGAAGGCTCGGCGTACACCATCCAGTCGATCCTGTGGTCGCCGGACTCGAAGAAGATCGCGCTGTACCGCGTGACTCCTGGTTACAAGCGCATCGTTCGATACGTGCAGTCGTCGCCGGCTGATCAGCTGCAGCCGAAATACATGGAACGCACCTACGCGAAGCCTGGCGATGTACTCGACGTTCGCGAGCCGGTGTTGGTCGATGTCGACGCCAAGCGCGTGATGCACGTCGACGCGTCGTCATTCCCGAACGCGTACCAGATGCTCGGGCTCGCGTGGCGGAAGGACAGCCACGCATTCACCTTCGAGTACAATCAGCGCGGCCATCAAGTGTATCGAGTGATCGAAGTCGATGCCGCGACTGGCAAACCGCGCGTTGTGATCTCCGAAGAACCGAAGACGTTCTTCAACTATCGAACAGCGAACGGCGGACTGAGTGATTCCGGCAAACGCTTTCGTTTCGATGTCGCCGATGGAAAGGAGATCGTGTGGATGTCGGAACGCGACGGATGGAATCATCTCTACCTGTACGACGGCATCACGGGCAAGGTGAAGAATCAAATCACCCGGGGCTCGTGGGTTGTTCGCAGTGTCGACAAGGTCGACGAAGACAGGCGGCAGATCTGGTTCGAAGCAGGTGGCATGAACGCGGGTCAGGATCCGTATTTCACGCAGCATTATCGCATCAACTTCGACGGCACGGGCTTGGCCGCGTTGACTGACGCCGACGGTACGCACGCACTGACATGGTCGGCGGACAGCTCTTACTACATCGATACGTGGTCTCGGGTCGATCTCGCACCGACAATGGCCGTTCACCTCGCAGCCGATCGCAAAGTGATGATGGACGTCGAGCATCCTGACCTGAGCGCACTGACCGCGGCAGGATGGAAGCCTCCTGAAGTCTTTGTCGCAAAGGGCCGCGACGGCATGACGGACATCTGGGGCGTGATCTTCCGCCCGTCGAACTTCGATCCGGCAAAGAGGTATCCCGTCATCGAAAACATCTACGCCGGTCCGCAGGGGTCGTTCGTGCCGAAGTCGTTCAGCATAAACAGCGGCATGCGCAATCTCGCGGAGCTCGGCTTCATTGTCGTGCAGATCGACGGGATGGGCACGTCGAATCGCTCGAAGGCGTTTCAAGATGTTGCATGGCAGAATTTGGGTGACGCCGGTTTTTCGGACCGGATTCTGTGGCACAAGGCGGTTGCTGCGAAATATCCGTCATACGACATCACCCGTGTCGGCGTCTACGGCACATCCGCCGGGGGACAAAACTCACTCGGCGCGATGCTCTTCCATCCAGAGTTTTATAAAGCGGCGGTGTCGGCGGCCGGCTGCCACGACAACCGCATGGATAAGATGTGGTGGAACGAGCAGTGGATGGGTTGGCCGATCGGTCCGCAGTATGCGGCGGCGTCGAACGTCGACAATGCCGCAAAGCTGCAAGGCAGTCTCATGTTGATTGTCGGTGAGCTCGACACGAACGTCGATCCATCATCGACGATGCAGGTGGTGAATGCGCTGATCAAGGCGAACAAGACGTTTGATCTTCTGGTAATCCCTGGCGCGGATCACACCGATGGCGGCCCGTATGGCCAACTGAAGCGGGATGACTTCTTCGTCCATTATCTGCTCGGAGTCGAGCCGCCGGCACGCAATGCAGGGCAGTAGTCTCGAGTCGTTCGCATCTTCTCGCCAACCCAATCAGAGTCATCTCATGCATAGACGACAATTCGTTTCGCGATCGGCCGCCCTTGCCGGTGCATCGATCATTGCTCCGAAAATTGGCTTGGACTTGCTCGGCCGGTCGGATTTCGCGTCTATCGCGCCATTCGCTCCGATCACCGATGACGAACGACGGGCGCGTATCGAAAAGGCGCGAAAGCTGATGACCGACAACGGCATTGCCGCAGTCTTTCTCGAGGGCGGTACGAGCATGTTCTATTACACCGGCGTGCGGTGGGGGAACAGCGAGCGAACGTTTGGCGTCGTCATCCCCGCGAAAGGCGAGCTTGCGTGGGTCACGCCCGGCTTCGAAGAGCAGCGCGCTCGCGAGCTGATCAAGTTCTCGAATGACGTCCGCGTCTGGCAAGAGGACGAGAGTCCATACAAAGTCATCGCCGGAATCCTGCGCGATCGAGGTGCGGCGAATGGAAAGGTTGGCTTCGAAGAGCGTGTGCGCTTCTTCATCTTCGACGGCGTGCGACAAGAGTTGCCGACGGCACAATACGTCAGCGCCACGCCGATCACGGCCGGCTGTCGCATGATCAAGTCGCCCGCCGAGATTGCGTTGATGCAACACGCGAACGACATCACGCTCCAGGCGGTCGGCACCACGCTCAAGGGTTTGAAAGAAGGAATGACGCAACAGACCGTATCCACTGCAGTCGGCGCCGACACGCGCAAGCTCGGCGGCAATGCGGACGGTGCCCTCGTCATCTTCGGCAAATACACGGCGTTTCCGCACGGCAGCATTCAGCCGCAGACCCTTCGCGAAGGGGACGTCGTACTCATTGACGCCGGGTGCACGGTGGAGGGCTACACATCGGACATCACTCGCACGACCGTGTTCGGCAAACCAACGCAGCGTCAGAAGGACGTTTGGGAAACCGAAAAGAAGGCGCAGAGCGCGGCACTCGCGGCGGCGCAAATCGGTGCGACGTGCGCGTCCGTCGACGCGGCCGCGCGCAAAGTTATCACCGCCGCGGGATTTGGTCCCGACTACAAAGTGCCTGGACTACCACATCGCACCGGGCACGGTATTGGGCTCGACGGTCACGAATGGACCAACTTCGTGCGCGGAAATACGACGAAGATCGCGCCGGGGATGTGCTTCAGCGACGAGCCGACGATCGCAATCTACGGCGAATTTGGAATTCGCCTGGAGGACTGTCTGCACATCACGGAGTCCGGACCGAAAATGTTCACACCACAGAGTCCGTCGATCGAGCACCCGGTCTGATCGATCCGGCGTACCTAACCGAATATCTCGGGGTATCGCCCGCGCCGCGTCAAGAGGCAGATGATACGGGATACGCCGTAACCGCTCCTTCGAGGGTCTCCCCGCCAAGCGTGACGTAGAGATGCCGCTCCGTTACCGCCAGGTCGAACGCGGTGCGCCGATCCAATCGCGTAACGATGGCGTCAACCAACTCGCGATCGAACGCCCGAATCTCGATCGACTCCGCTTTATGAATGCGTTCGCCCGCGAACTGCCGCAGAAGGCCCTGAGGATCTTTATGCGTATAGACGACAACACGCGGCGACGCCTTGCTCGCCTTATGCAGTCGCGCGGCGTCGGGTGATCCGATGTCGATCCAAACCTTAAGCGCGCCGGTGAGGTCTTTCACGACGACGCCAGGTTCATCCGGATCGGCGATGCCCTTCGTGAACGAAATTCCGTCGGTGTACTCGAGACAGTACGCGAGTACGCGGGTGACGAGATACTCCTCGGTTTCCGACGGCTGCTTCGCTGCGCGGAACGAAAGTGTTTCATATACCCCGCGATCGACGTCGGACAGCTGGATGTCGAAATTGTAAATCGTTGCGGTTAACGCCATGCGCGCTCCATGGATCGTTTAATGATCATGTGTTGAAATAGTCTTGACGAACGATGACACCGCGTCGACGAGCGCTCCCGCCACCGGAAGACTCGGGTCACTGTACGACGCCTGTTGCGATGCGGCGTCTGCAGGCACGCACTTGAGAACGTGATTCATTCCATCGACGACAACGAGCGTCGCTCCGGGATGCGCATTCGTTAACAACTGCGCGTCGCCCGTTGGGACTTGGCCGTCGAGTGTTCCTTGCACGATAAGGACGGGCATCTCGAGCGCGGCGATTTCGATCTGCGGGTCAACGCGCAGCCACGAAATTACATACGGCTGCACACTCGGCCGAAAGAGCGCGGCTAGTTGCGGCGGAAAATCGGTTGTCGTTTGCCCCGTGAGCAGCGTGTCCAGCGTGGTGTTCGCGGCTTCGAGCAGCGGCGGCGGAAGCTGCGTACCGAGTTGCTCGCGAAGAATTTTGTCCGCAGCACGGCCTGCGCCAGCGATCGACACGTAGCTATTTGCCACGCTCTGTTTCGCTGCGAGCATGCCGAGCAACGAGCCTTCGCTGTGGCCGAGTATCGCGATCGAAGAAAAGCGACCGTCCGATCGTAGTTTGCGAACCCACTCCGCCGCATCATCGGCATACATGTCGAAGCGGAGGTCTGCTTCGCTCACCACCGCGCCTTTGCTTTCGCCGACACCTCGCTTGTCATACCGAAGCGATGCGATGCCGTTCACGGCGAGACCTTCAGCGAGCAGCTTGAGGCTGTTGTTCGCACCGGGAAGCAAGATGGAATTTCCGTCGCGATCGGTTGGCCCCGAACCCGCGATGATGACGACCAGCGGCAACGGTCTGCTGCCCTGCGGAACGAGCAGCGTGCCGAAGAGTCTTCCGCTTGGCGTGTCGAGCGTGGCCGGTTCGCCGGCGGGTTGGTCGTTCAATCGTGTATTGGTCATCAGCGCCCGACGTGATTCAAGTGTCTAATTGCGGTGCAATGAACAGCGGGGAGGCTTTCGGCCTCCCCGCTGCAATCAATCACGCATCAAGCCCTCAGTGCATTGGCGGTTTGACGCGTTTACCCCACATCGGCGGCGGCGGCTCCTTCGTCGCGCGATCGACCGGATACGCCGCGAGCTGCCGCATTGCCTCCTTCACCGCCGCTTCGAGCTGCGGATCGTGGCCGGCGATGACATCCTTCGGGAAATTCTCGACGTCGATGTCGGGCGCGACGCCTTCATTTTCGACGGCCCACTTGCCGTCGCGCGCAAAGAATCCGCCGCGTGGCGCAATGGCCGATCCACCGTCGATGAATGGCGGAGTGTCGGCCGTATGCACCAAGCCGCCCCACGTGCGCTTGCCGACGAGCGTCCCAATCTTTCGATAGCGGAACATATACGGCATGAGATCGCCGCCGGAGCCCGCCATTTCATTGATGATCATCACCTTCGGACCCCAGATGCCGGCCGCGGGACTGGTGAATGGCATGCGGTCGCCGGCCACGTTATTGAAGTAGCCGTCGAAGTCGCGCTGGAGCACGTCGATGATATAGTCGGCTGCCTGTCCGCCGCCGTTGAAGCGCTCGTCGATCACCGCGCCTTTGCGATCCTGTTGAGCAAAGTAGTAACGGTTGAAGCTCGTGTAGCCCGGCTGTCCGGTGTTCGGTAAATAGACGTACGCGAGCTGGCCATGCGACAGCGAATCGACCTCGCGACGGTTTTCCTCGACCCATGCGCGAGTGCGCAGCGTCTGCTCGTTCGCGACCGGGAGAACGATGACGTGGCGCGCGCCGTCGATCGTCGGCGTCGAGTTGACGACGAGACTGGTTTGCTTGTTGGCGGTTCCGTCGAGCAACCGGTAGATGTTGTCCGGCGTCTTCAGGTCCTGTCCGTTGATGGAAAGGATGTAATCGCCGACGCGCACGTCCACGCCCGGCGTGGAAAGCGGCGCGCGGAGATCCGGATTCCACGATTCGTCGTCGTAGATGCGCGTGATCTTATACCGCCCGTTCTCGATGGAGAAGTCGGCGCCGAGCAGGCCGCCTGGGACAGCGGCTGGAACGTCGGGCATGTCGCCGCCGCGCACGTACGAGTGGCCGATGGCAATCTCGGAGCCCATCATGTCGATGAGATAATTCAAATCGGCGCGATGGTTGACGTATGGCAAGAGCGCGCCGTACATCTGCTTCATCTTCGGCCAATCGCTGCCGTGTTCGTTCGGGACGTAGAGATAGTCGCGCTGATTGCGCCACGCTTCGTCGAAGATCTGTTTGAACTCCGACTTCGGGTCGATAAAGGCACGGAGGTCCGCATTCAGCCGGCCCGCGCCCGCCTGCGGTGCCATGCGATCCGCGTCGACGATGAATACCTGCGGTCCGGCGGCTGCCGCGCCGCGGCCGCCGCGCCCGGCTCCGCCGCCACCTGCTCCGCGATACGCGAGTTTGTGTCCGTCGAGGCTGATGTCATACTCGCCCACACCGGTGAGGAACGGAATGTCGCGATGGTCTCGCAGCGAGTAGCGGTGCAGCGTCGCGCCGGCGCCAGCTGCTCCGCGACCGCCTGCTGCTCCGGGTTCGACGAAATAGACCATGCCGGCTGCGCCTGCATGCAAGTTCGTATATGGGCGTTCCGTGATTCCTGGAACGGCGAGGGTGCGATGCTGCAGACCGTCGAAGTCGATCGTGACCGTTGGCATCGGTGCGCGTGCGACCGGACGTGCCGCCGCATCGCCACCAGCGGCGTCGTCCGCTGCACCCGCGCCGCCGCGTCCACCGCGTCCGCCGCCGCCGGGCCCCCCACCAGGAGCGGCAGGCATTCCCTCTTCGTCGCTCTCAGGAAGGAACGGCGACGGATCAGCCTTGCGAAGAATCACGGCGTAGAGCGCGAAATTCTCCGTGTGATCGTAGTTCGACATATCGAGCCACTGCGACTTGAGCGCAAAGTCCGTCGACGCCATGAACCACAGATACTTGCCGCTCGCGTCCCACGCCGGCGTCACTGCGTCCGCCAGACCGTCGGTCACTTGCTTTGACACACCCGTTTCGACGTTGACGACTTCGATGACGTGATAGAGCGTATTCAAATGCTTGGAGTACGCGATCCACTTGCCGTCCGGCGACCACACCGGATTCATTGTCCGCGTCGGCACCATCCACGGGTCGTTGCCGACCTTCTTCGATACGCCGGTCGCGACGTCGGTGACCCACAGATTCAAATTCGTGTCGTGGAACATGATGCGCTTGCCATCGGGCGCCCACGACGCGGTGTAGAAGTGGCCAGTCGTCGGAATCTTGATCTCGCGCGGCGGCGTCATCCCGTCCTGCGATTCGATGTACAGCGCGTATTCTCCGGAGCGATCGCTGAAATATGAAAGCGACTTTCCGTCGGGCGACCACGCCGGCTCACGTTCGGCGCTGCCGGAGGAGTTAGTGACGTTACGGACGTCGCCCTTGTCGGCGGGAATCGTGAAGATCTCACCGCGCGCTTCGACCGCGAGGCGCTTGCCGGTCGGCGACAGTGCGAGATTGCTCATCGAGGCGCTGACGTCCTTCCACTGCGGCATCATCCA
>JBDTAE010000046.1:0-14173 GCA_039924785.1 Gemmatimonadaceae bacterium
CGTCGACATCCACCGCCGACCCGCGCTTCCGAATATCCACAGGTCCGACGTCCAGCGCCCGAAGGGAATCACGCAACTTTGCCAGGCTCCACGGCATCGATGCCTCGATCCGAAGTGTCCGGCCAAAGGGCGTCGCCACCCGCCTGTCCGATGATAGAAATGCCACCCGTTCGTCGATCTTCCAGCTCTCTCCCAACGATTCGCCGAGTTCCTCAACCAGCCCAGCGCGCGTTATCGAGGGGTCAGGGTCAATCAGAAATCTCCCCGGATCTCGAACGTCGACGAATGCGCCCGGCCGCTCGGTCGTCGTTTGGCCTTCCGGAAGAATCGTCGCTCGACGGCGGGCGGATCGCAGCGCCGGTGACCATAAGGCCGCCTCCTTGAGCTCGCGGCCTTCGGACACGAACTCCAACTCCCAACCGTCGGGCGCCAGTTCGGTCGGCAAGCCCGGCGCGGCCTTGATACCGACCGCTGACACGCGGTTTGCCAAATCGAAGCACCAATCCAACGCCGGCTCGCTTGCGCCGGACTTCAACCGGCGGTCTCCGGAGCGACGGGCCGGATCGATGAAGACGGCCTCCACTCCGTCGAACGCGAGGTCACGCACATCGGCGAGCACTGCGTTCACCGATCTTGCGACGTCGGCGACGCCGGCATTGTACTCCGCCAACCGCACGTGAACAGGATCACGGTCGACGGCCATCACCGCGCTTCGAGCCGCGAGGCCAATCGCGTCGCCACCAATTCCGCAGCATAGGTCCGCGACGGCGGGGAATGCTGCATACCGCTCAGCGTGGTGCGCGGCCATTCGTTCCGATGACGCCTGCTCGAGACCCGCCGCCGTGAACAGCATGCGCTCCGCGCGCGCAAACTTCCTCGCAGCACGCGCGCGCAGCTTGGTTTGCTCCAACGCGTTCGCGACGAGATCGGGTGCGTAGGTTCGGCGCAGCCGTGTGATGAGACTTATCTCAGTGGCTGGGCCAAGGTCTTCCGTCGCCAAGTCGGCGAGCAGCCGCTGTCCCTCGGACGACAGAAGTCGATCGATCCACGCCTCGCCGTCCATGAAGCGCCCGCGCTACTTCGCGAGCGCGTACGACTTTCCGTCGAGCGCGATCCGGCTCCAAGCGGTCTTGGCGTCGTGTTCGAATACCATCAGCCATTCCTCGTCGATCGCCCGGGGAAGAATCCGGCGTTTCGTCTCCAGCGTCACGAGCGGTTCGACGTCGTATCCCATGATCCACGGCAGCGGCAAATGCGCCGCCGTCGGCACGAGATCGGCCACGAAGAGTGCCTTTTCGCCGTCTGATTCGATCAGCAAACTCTGATGATGCGGGGTGTGGCCCGGCGTTGGAATTCCCCGCACGCCGGCGATGATCTCCTTCTCGCCCTCGATGAAATCGACGACGCCCGTTTCATTCAGCGGCACGAAGTTGTGCGCGAAGTAGCTGCCGGCGGTTCGCTCGTTCGTGTGCGTCGCGTAATCGTACTCCCCGCGCTGCATCACGTACCGCGCATTCGGGAACGCGGGAACAACGGCGCCCGATTCGTCTTTCGTCGTGTTTCCGCCGGCGTGGTCGAAATGCAGATGACTGCTGATGACCATGACGATATCGGACGGCTCGAATCCGATCTGACGCAGTCCTTCTTCCAATCGCGTTGGACTCTTGTCGTCGGTCGCCGCGTTCTCGACACCGTAGATCTGGTGGAACTTGTCGTCTTCCTTGTTGCCCGCGCCGGTGTCGATCAGCACTGGGCCGATGTCGTGTTCGATCAACAAGCAGCGCATCCCGAGCTGTATGCGGTTGCGGTCGTCGGCAGGAATGCGGCGTTCCCAAAGCGTCTTTGGCACGACGCCGAACATCGCGCCACCGTCGAGCTTTTGTCCGCCGGCCTGGATTGCGTGAATGCGCCAGCGTCCGAGCTGTCGCGACTCAACCAAAGGGTCAGGAATCATGCGCTGTCGTCGTCTCGTGCCGAATGTGGGAGCGCCGAGGGACGGCGGGGTCGCTTCTTCCGTCCGGTGCGCGCGCTCAGATAGTGATCGAGGTCGTCCAGGGTGTCGTAGCCCTGGTCTTGGGCCACGTTGAGCATTCTTTGAAGGATCGACGCCGTCGCTCGCGCATCGCCGCCGGCCCGGTGTCGCCCGACGATCTCGACGTCGTAGAACGATGCCAAGGAATCGAGATTTCGGCGGCGAACCTGCGGCAACAACCGCCGGGCCATGCGAACGGTGCACAGCTTTCGTCCCGCAAGGGGCCGCCGAAGGACGCGCTCAACTTCCGCGGACAGAAAGCGCCAGTCGAACAGCGCGTTGTGCGCAACGAACACGTTGCCTTCGAGCACGCCGACGAGCCGATCGCAGACATCGGCGAACTTTGGCGCGTCCTTCACCATCGACCAGGTGATGTTCGTGACCGCGGTGATCATCGGGGGAATCGGCCGCTCGGGGTTGATGAGCGTCTCGAACACGGTGGTCGCTTCGCCGTTCTTCACCTGAACGACGCCGATTTCGGTGACTCGATCGCCGTGATACGCGCGCGAACCCGTCGTCTCGACGTCGACGACCACGAACGACTCGTGTTCAAGGCTTCGATGGGCAACGTACCCGCTCGCGGCAGGTGTTTCCCGGAGCCGCCACCGTCCATCAGACTGCCGCGTGAAGCGCGCGTGCCCGGCGAACAGAGCGGCCGCCATATGCTCGGCAATATTCGGCGGCGCGCCCGGCAACTGGCACACGTGCGAGATGAGCGCTTGCGCCGCCGCCGGTCCGGCCGCGAGAAAATTCGCCGCGCGATCGGTGAGCACCGAATCCGTCGAGCCCAATGTGAGACCGCCGCCGCTCATCGCTACGCCCAAGGATCGTCGCGAAGAACCGGCATGGTCATGCACCGCGGGCCGCCGCCGGCGCGCACCAGCTCCGCGCCTTCGAAGGTGATCACCGTGCGTTCGTGCTCGTTCACGTGATCCTGTCCCGTGAGGAATGACGTGCCGGAGACGACGCGAAAGCCCGTGCGTTGCAGCTCCTGCAAGGTCGCTTCGTTGCGCTGATAGGAAAGAATGACGCCGGGTTTCATCGCGACGAAGTTGCAGCCGCTCGCCCATTGTTCACGTTCTTGAATCGTGCGCCGCTCGCCGCCGCAGAAAATCGGCTCGATCGGCATGTCGCACGCTTTGAGCGCCGCGAAGATATTCGGGCGCTCGTGGATCGACGCCTCGCCTTTGCGATAGTGCAACACGGGCAGGCGCTCAGGTCCGATGAAGTGCGGCGGAAACACGGCGGCGAGCTCGCGGTCGACCTGCGTGAAGATCATGTCGAGGTGTATCGCCGTGTTTTCCTTCGGCATCACAATCACGATGACGTCGGTAACTTCTGTGCTGTCGAAAAACGTGGTGGCGAGTTGATCGATCGCCGCGGGGCTCGATCGTTCGCTGAAGCCGATGACGACGAGATCGCGACGCAGCGGATGGACGTCGCCGCCCTCGACCGTGTAGTTCACGCGGCGTTCGGATGCGCCGTCGTAGAGAATGCCGTCGTTCGCGAGCGCCGGATGGTGCGTGAACAACGCCTTCATGATGATGGCTTCGGTCCACCGGATCGCATAGCGCATTGAGGCGACGAACACGCCGTTACCCGCGACGACACAGCTGTCCCGCGTGAAGAAGAGATTCGGCAGCGGCGGAAGAACGTATCCCGGTTCGTTGAGCGCTTTGGCGATCGGTCCCGGCGGTTCTTCGCGGCCCTCGATCAGCATCCGAACGAGCGCCTCGGCGTCCAGCGCGAGAATGTCCCGGGCGAGCGGCTCGGACGGCACGATGTCCATCGTCTCGCGAATGAGGAGCTCGCGGGACTCGGCGTTCGCCAGGATGTCCGCAAGGAGGGTCCGAACCTGATACACAGTGGTGAACCGTTCCAGGATGGCGATAAGCCGCCGGTGCTCTTGCTGGGCCTATTCGGCGTCTATGATATCGTCGTAGAGGTAGTCGGCCCGGTTGCTGGGCGTCACGGCGAGCAGCTCCGGGCCCGGCGAGTGCACGAGAACGCTGCGCAGTCGGCCGACCTCAGACGAAACGTGGGCGGTCATGGCGCCAAAGCTAACGCCGGCTTAGCGGCTGGTGCAGGCAGAGCGGCTCCTTTAACTTGTGAATGAATTCACAAGCCTGTGTGTCAGTGAAACGCATTGCAGATTCTACGGTCCGCCGCCTTTCGGCATACCTCCGTTTTTTGGAGGATTTCGAGGCCCGCGGGTTGACGACGATATCCAGTGAAGAGCTGGCGAACCGCGGTGGAACGACCTCAGCACAGGTCCGAAAGGATTTGTCTTTTTTCGGGTCGTTTGGCAAGCGGGGCCTCGGCTATTCCGTGCCTGAGCTCGCCGGACGTCTCCGCGAGATTCTTGGGCTCGGACGCGAATGGCGGGTGGTTATCATCGGCGCAGGTAAGATCGGCGCTGCCCTGGTACAGTACCGAGGCTTCAGACAGCGCGGATTCACCATTCTGGCCGCCTACGACAATAATCCGGACAAGATCGGCAAAGAGCTGGAAGGACTACCCGTCCGCGACATCCAGAACATCGAGCGTGACATTGCGCGCGACAAACCGGATATCGTCGTGCTCACCGCGCCTGGAGAAGAGGCGCAGGCGCTCGTCGATCGCGTCGTCAAAGCGGGAGTGAAGGCGATTCTGAATTTTGCTCCGGCGCAGCTGCACGCGCCGCACGATGTCGCGATCAAGAACGTCAACATGGCGATTGAGCTCGAAGGATTGAGCTTCGCTTTGACAAATCGCGAATAAGAGGTTTCACGAACGCGTCAAGCCCTCGGTCATACGACGCCGTCATGGGCATCATCGACGTCTTGTTGCCGATTGCCACTACTTCGCGGGTGCATCCTCGCGCGGATATAGATACATGCTGACGAGGGCGGCCAGTGCGCCACCGAGCAGCGGAGCCACGATGAACAACCACAGTTGACCCATCGCCGGGCCACCGACGAACACGGCCGGACCGATGCTGCGCGCGGGGTTGACCGAGGTTCCTGTCAACGGAATCCCAACGAGGTGCACAGTCGCCAGCGCCAGTCCGATCGCCAGTCCGGAAACGGAAGTGGCAGCGGCCTTGGTGGTCACGGTCAGCACCACCAGGACGAACGAGAACGTCAATATCGTTTCAGCGAGGAACGCGCCGCCAACACCGAGATTGATCATGGATTGCGCACCGTATCCGTCGGTGCCAAGCCCGGTCGTCGCTGTCGAGTAAACCGCAATGCTGCCGAAAATCACATACAGCAGCCAGGCCCCGACGAGGCCCCCGATGATCTGCGCAACCCAGTAGCTGACCGCATCACCCACGCACATCCTGCGCGATACGAGAAACCCCATGGTGACTGCGGGATTGATGTGCGCACCCGAAATCGGACCAATCGCATAGGCCATGATCACCATCACTAGGCCAAACGCGAGCGCAGTGGCCACGATTCCGGCCGATGTGCTCATACCGGCCAACTTGAACCCGAAACTCAAAGTCGCCACGCCCACACCAAAAAAGACCAATAGTGCGGTCCCGAGCATCTCAGCAAACAGTTTGCGTGTATTCATCGGAAATCCTCGGTTGAATGGACGATCAACACTGGTCGACGTGGCTCATGGTTGTCGCGGGCCATTCCCCCGACGACACTAATGTCCGTTTTCTGTTCCCGACATTTTGCGGGCTTCCCCGATTTCGTAGACACGGGGTTGTGCTGCTTTCACGAACTGCAATGTGAGTTGATCGTCGGTCGGACTAAATAGCGCGGACTCGCGTGCCGCCGCTGCGATTATACCACAATTCGATGCACTCGAACACTGCCGCGCACTACCCGTCCTCGCACGGTTCCGCCGAACGACGCATATTGTCCTCGTAAGTTCGCCCTTATCGAGAGAATGCCGACATGCGCCGCGTTCCTTTTTTCCTCACCGTACCCGCGCTCAGCGTGGCCCTCTGGGCCTGTGCCGGTTCCGGTGCACCCGGAAGTTCGTCCATCACTAAAGACTCGCTTTCCGCCGACGTGTATGCGATCTCCGCGGACTCCATGCGCGGCCGCCTCGTTGGAACGCGCGAGGACTCCGAAGCCGGTGACTGGATCCGCGCACGCTTCCAATCGCTGGGCCTTGTACCTGCCGGCGACGACGGCTTCGTCCAGCGCTTCGACATGAACTGGTTCAGCCTGGGGTCAGGGAACAGTCTGACGATCGCGGGCGCCGGCGGTGCGCGTGAGCCAGGAAAGGGCTGGACGCCTGCGAGCTTCGCGGCAACCGCGTCGGCATCGGGGCCGGTCGTCTACGCCGGATACGGCATAGTAGAACCTCAACTCGGTTGGGACGATTACAAGGGCCAGGATGTGCGCGGCAAGGTGGTGCTCGTGCTCGACGGTGAACCCGGCGCCAACGATCCGGCGAGCCAGTTCGACGGTTTGGTGGCGTCCGAGGGTGGACGTTCGTGGCGGAAAGCGGTTGCGGCCGCGAAGAACGGTGCCGCCGCCATCCTGTTCGTGCGGCGAGACACGAATGCAACTCCTGACAAGTGGAACGCGTTGAGTGCCGCGGCTTGGCCCGCTCAACCCCGGCGGATCGAGCGATTCCTGCTCGCGGACGGTGTGAACGAGATCACGATTCCCGCGGCCGAGATATCGGTGGAGTTGGCCGACGCACTCGTGAAAGGAAGCGGTCGTACTCTCACCGAATTGGCCAAGGCCGCGGAAGACGCACCGCACGGGCTGGGCGTCGTCGCGCTGAAGGACGCGCGCGCAAGCCTCACTACCGCGGTTCAACGCCACGTCACGCCCGGTCGCAACATTCTGGCGATGATTCAAGGTTCCGACTCCACACTCCGCAACGAAGTCGTGATCGTCAGCGGCCACTACGATCACGAAGGGGCGGACAGCGTTGAGATATTCCACGGTGCCGACGACAACGGCTCCGGAGCGGTCGGCGTCATGGCCGTCGCTCAGGCGTATGCGCGCGCGGCGAAAGACGGCCATCGGCCGCGCCGCACCGTCCTCTTCGCTGCATGGGATGCCGAGGAGCGTCCCGAGCTGGGATCGTGGTTCTATACGCTGCATCCACGCTTCCCTCTGAAGAACACGGTGGCTGTCCTCAACATGGACATGGTCGGTCGCAACGAAGAAATACCGGAGAACGGCGGCGCCCGTTTCCGTGGTCTCACGCCACAGACCGCCGAATCCAACGCCAACGCGATGAACATCATCGGATCCAGTCGCTCGCCTGATCTGGCGGCCGACATCAAGGCCGCCGACAAGCCGTTCGGACTCACGATTCGCTTTCGCTACGACAACAACGAGTCGAACCTGCTCCGGCGAAGCGATCAGTGGCCCTTCCTGAACAACGGCGTGCCCGCGGTCTGGTTCTTCACGGGACTGCACCCCGATTACCACAGACCCAGCGACGTCGCGAACAAGATCAACTACGAAAAGATGACGCGCGTCGTGAAGCTGCTACACGCGGTGAGTTGGGACCTGGCCAACGCGAATGGGCGGCCGGCTATCGAGCCGATGGGAAGCCGACCTCGGATGTGAGCGCGGCCGACCCGCCTAGGGTTTTGCGGCAAGCAGCGCCGCGAATTGCTCCGCCGAGAGCGTTTCAGGTCGCGCCGCCGGATCGATTCCGCACGCAGTCAGCGCCGCCTCCGCCTGCTCAGGCGACACGCGCCAGACGGTTCTGAGCACCCGGCGCAACTGCTTTCGTCGAAGTCCAAACGAGTCGATCACCAACCGCCTGAATTCTTCTTCCGCCGCTGCAGGAACTGCCGGAAGGTCACGCGGCTCGATGCGAATGACCGCGCTCTCCACTTTCGGCGGCGGATTGAACGCCCCGGGGGCAACGCGAAAGAGGATCTTTGCCTTGGCGAGCGCCTGAACGTTCACGGAGAGCGCACCATATTGCCGCGATCCCGGCTCGGCCACGATTCGCTCGGCAACTTCGCGCTGCACTAGATACACGGCGCGCTCCGGACGCGGACGCGCGAGCGCGTGAAACAGAATCGGAGTCGTGATGTAGTATGGAACGTTTCCAACCAACCGGAACGGCTCCGAACCGGCCGCCTCGGCGAGTGAAACCGTGAGCACATCCGCTTCGACGACGGTGACGTTCGGTGTATCGGCGTATTTCTCGCGCAGCCGTGCCGCCAACGCGCGGTCGTATTCGATCAGTACCAGCTTGCCGCACAACGGCAAAAGGATCGACGTCAGACTGCCCCGCCCCGGTCCGATCTCCACGACCGTTTGCGTGCCGTTCAACTCGAGCGACGCAACGATGCGTTCGAGGATTCGGCGATCGGTCAAGAAGTGCTGGCCGAGGCTCTTTCGAATCGGCACTGGGCCGCGACCGGCGGCGATGTCGCCGTCGCGTGGCGAAGTCATGAGCGTATTTTAACTACGGAGGAGAACGATCGTGAGGTCGTCGTCGCTGCGCGCGCCGCGCATGTGCGCGTCGAGCATCTCGAAGACACGATCGAGAATCACGCCAGGTGCCGCGTCGCGATGTGTACGAATCGCGCTCAACACGTGCTCCTCGCCAAGCCGTTCGCCGGCGGCATTCTGCGCGTCGCTGATGCCATCGGTAAAGAGCACCAACAGATCGTGCTTCGCACGCCAGCGGCGCCGCACCGTCGCGGGCTGTTTTTCATCCATGCCGAGTGGCAGGTCGCTCGCGGTGAGTCGCTCGAAGTCGCAGCCATCGGCGAGGAGAAACGCGTGCGGGTGACCGGTATTCGAGTACACTAATTCGCCCGCGAGCGGATCGATCACCGCATAGAACGCCGAGATGAACATTTCCGTCATCTCGAGCTCGTCGCGCAAGGTGGACATGAGCGCATGGAGGACTTCGCCCGGGTCGATCATCGACTGCGAATGAATCGCCGCGGCGCTCATGGTGAGCGCCATGATCAGCGCCGCCTGATAGCCATGGCCGGAGACGTCGCCGATCATCACACCGGTCTTCGATCCGCCAAGCCGAAAGAGATTGTAGAAGTCGCCACCGACGCTTTCGGCGGGCACGACGCGCGCAGCCACCGAAGCTTCGGGCGCGACAATCGCGTTGTTCGGCAACAGCTTCATCTGCAGGTCGTGCGCGAGCTGCATCTCGTGCGCAAGTCGTTGTTGCTCGACGGACGCGCGGACGAGTCTCGTGTTCTGAATCGCCGTGCCGATCTGCGTCGCGATCGCGGCGATGAGCTTCTGATCGCCCGCGGTAAACGGCTGTCCCGAACGCCGATCGGAAAGATTCACGACGCCGAGCGGCTCGGCGCCACGAGGCGCGGGGGCGGTCCACATGATCGGCACCGACAGCATGGCGCCGCGACGATAGCTCGCCTCCGCCGGGCACTCCATTTCGTGCGGCTCTGCCAGCATCGGGTGCTGGGTACGAAAGACATGTGCGCTCACCGAGCATGCATCGGCCACGTCGATCGCCGGCACGTCGGCCAGTTCGGTACCAAGCGCGGCGACCGCGCGCAGCGTATTGGTCGCGCGATCGTGAACGAGAACGGAAGCGCGTCGAGCGCCGACAGTTTCCGAGACCTCGGTCAGAATCGTCTTCGTCGCCTCGTCGAGGGCGACGGTCCGTCCGAGAATTTCGCTGATCGTATAGAGAAGATTGATCTCCTCGTATCGCTCGGCGAGCTCGTTTGCGGCGTGCTCGACTTCAAGCGCCGAATGCATGTACTGCGCGACGACCGGAAGCAGAAATCCCATGTAGTTGCGCGGGTCTGTCGCAGCGTTGATCGGTCCGAGCGACAACCACACTGCTCGTGGGCCAGAAACCGGCGCGACGAGGATGTCGCCGCTCGGTGACGGGACGATCTGCTCGCCATCGGATGGTTGGGGAAACGTCGACGGCACCGGCGGGACCGATGTGCCGGCGAACAGCGCGGGAAGCGCGATCGAATCAGCCGAACCGGGTCGCATCCACACGGCTGCGTGACATCCGGTGGCGTCGTGAAACGCGCTCAGGACGCTCGCCAGATCGTTCATTCCCGGCGCAGCGTCATTCGCACGACGCTGCCGTTCGCCACCTCGATGAGCTCGACCTGATCCATGAGTTTTCGCATCAGGAACAGGCCGCGACCGTCCTCGCGATCGATATTGTCGGGAGTCGTCGGGTCGACGTCCGACGCGTCCATGTCGAATCCCTTCCCCTCGTCACCGACGTCGACGACGAGACGTTGCGTGTCGACTTCGGCGCGGACGTGCACCTGCTTTCGCGGGTCGTCGCGGTTGCCACGCAAGATGGCGTTCGCAATTGCTTCGGTGAGCGCCACGGGGACGTTGAATCCGACTTGGCGCTTCGTGAATGCCATGACGGCGCATTCACGTTGCACCAGCTCGACGACGTTTTCGATGAAGCGGACGTCGCTGGGGATGTCGACTTCGACGACCCGCACGTCGTCTTGGCGGGGCTCGCCCTTCAACACGTGCTAGAAGCTTTGAAGAGCTCTGTCACGCGTATCAGCGATTTGAAAGAGCGTGTCCAGCTTCGTGAGCTCGAAGAGCGTCTTCAGATCGTCATTGAGATTCGCGAGGCGCAACTCGCCACCCTGTTCGCGAATCTTCTTCGACAACGACACGAGCACGCCGAGTCCGGAGCTGTCGATGTAGCCGGTCTGGGAGAAGTCGATGAGAAACTTCTTTTCGCCGCGTTCCAGCTCGTCGAGGACTTTTTGTTTGAGCTCCTGACGGTTTCCGACGATGAGTTGACCTTCGACATCAACCACGACGACCTCCCCTTCCTTCTTGATCGAAAAACTCATGGCGTACTCTCCTGACGGGACTCGTTCGCTGCCACCGAAGCGTCCGCGGCCTGCAGCGCGGTAATGGCAGCCACATTGATTATGTCTTCGGCGACGGCACCGCGCGAGAGATCGCTGCACGGACGACGGAGGCCCTGAACGATCGGACCCACCGCAAGTGCACCGGCCAATCGCTGAACCAATTTATACGCAATGTTCCCGGCATCGAGCGACGGGAACACTAATACATTTGCCCGGCCGGCCACTTGACTGTCGGGCGCTTTCCGCGCGGCGATCGCGTTGACGATTGCCGCGTCTCCTTGCAATTCTCCGTCCACGGCGAGCCCGGGTGCACGTGCTCTGGTTTCGTCGACCGCCGCGCGGATCACGTCCACGGACGGACCGCCACTACTCCCTCGCGTGCTGAACGACAGAAACGCCACAATCGGCGTGTCGCCAACAATTTTGCCTCGGTCGCCGGCAGCGGCGATCGCGATGTCCGCGAGCTCGCTAGCCGAAGGATACCGAACCACCGCGCAGTCAGTAAACGTCAGCACCTCGGCGTCGGGACCGCGAAACGGCGGAACAACCATGTAGAATGAGCTGGAGACGGTCGCGACGCCCGGTTGCTTTCCGACGACCCACAGAGCTGCGCGGAGCACTTCACCGGTCGTGTGCACGGCACCGGCCACGCACCCGTCGGCTTGTCCCGAAGCGACCATCGCGTCAGCGAAATACAGCGGAACGTGGAGAAGCGTAGTCGCCTGCTCCTTTGTGACGCCCTTCGACGACCGCGCCGCAAACAGGCGATCGGCGGCCGCTTCGCCCAACGAATCGGTGCGTGGATCGCGAACCTCTACACCTAACGCGCGCACGGCGTCATGCGTCTCCGGCGCGCCCGGGTCGAGAATGAGGATTGGCTCCACGATCCGGCGGCGCGCCAACTCCGCGACCGCAACGCGCGTTCGATCGTCGGCGCTCTCGGGAAAGACAATTCGACGAACGGCCGCGCTCGCCCGAGCTTGGACGTTGTCGAGAAAGTTCACTTGGTGCTGGCTTTCGCCTTGAGGGCGGCGCCAACCGCCGGATGCACGAGGCGGGTGACGTCTCCGCCATAGCGCGCGATCTCCCGGATGAGCGTCGCACTGATGTAGGTCGTGTCGAGCGACGGGATCATGAACACCGTTTCCAGCTTCGATGATAAGTGGCGATTCATGAGCGCCATCTGATACTCATATTCAAAATCACTCACTGCGCGAAGACCTCGAATCAGCAAATTCGCCCCCTCTTGCTCGGCGAAGTCGGCCAGTAGCCCGTCAAAGCTTTTCACGTCGACCCGCGATTCCCCGTTCAACGTGGTCCGAATCAGGTCGACGCGTTCTTCGACCGTGAACAGCGGCTGTTTCGCCGAATTGTTGGCGACTGCGACGATGAGCCGGTCGACAAACTCGAGGCTGCGGTGAATCAGGTCCTCGTGACCGCGCGTGATGGGATCGAAGCTTCCGGCGTAAATGGCGATGGGCAACGGAGGCGGAGAAGAGGTTTAGTACCTGTCGGGACTGGCCGAAAACCGCAGCGAGCGGCGCACGGGAACTATAGCAACGTCAGCCGACGAAGCCAGCGGGAACAATCTCGCGATCATTTGGCGCGATAGAAAGTGATGACGGTGTGGCCATAGCGGCGACGATCTCCGTCTCCCGGCAGATTCTCGTTCGCGCGGTGTTCAATGCCGAGGATGTCCGCGAACGGCTTGACCAACCATGCTTCGGCGAGCTCGGTCGCGAGTCCGACATCGTACGGCGGGTCGGCGAACGCCACGTCGTACGCATGCGCTTCGAGACCCTTGGCAAATCGAATGGCGTCGCCGCGATGAATCACGGCCGCGGGTCCGGCATCGAGCAGGTCGGCGTTCGCGCGAATGGTGGCGAGGCTCTTCGGTGCGTGCTCGACGAAGTCCACCACTTCCGCGCCGCGCGACAACGCCTCGAGGCCAAGCGCGCCTGAGCCGGCGAACAGATCGAGCACGCGGGCACCGGCAAGCCATGGATTCACGATGCTCAGCCACGCCTCTCGCACTCGATCGCCCGTCGGGCGGACGGCGTCGCCTCGCGGCGCGTCGATGCGTCGCCCACGCCACCGTCCCGCAACAATTCGCATTCTCTAAACTACGCGCGGAAGTCGGCGAGCCGTGCCTGGAGACGCGACTGTCCGTTCCAGTCGTCGCGCTCGAGGCGATACGCGACGTCGATGGTCGCACCCGCTTCGAGCTCCGCCCCTCGCGGACCCATGCCCCAGCCGAGTGCCGTCATTTGAACGCCATTGGCGGAGAGCACGAGCTTGAGACCGTCCTTGCCCACCACCCGCGGCGACCCGACGAGCGTCACGTTGCGCGACACGAACAACGGCGAGGGATTGCCAATGCCGCACGGCTCCATGTGCCGAAGCATCGATTCGAGATTCTCGTTCGCCTCGTCGAGGGGAAGCTCGAGGTCGACCCGCATTTCAGGGACCAGATCGTCGACCGTGAGTTGTGACGCGGCCACTTGGTTGAACTTCGCCGCGAAGGCCGCGACACGATCGGCCGAAATGCTCACCCCCGCCGCGGCGCGGTGACCGCCGAAGCGCAGCAGCAAATCGCGGCACGCCGATAGCCCGCCATGCAGATCGAATGCGCTGATCGACCGACCCGACCCCTTTCCTTCCTCGCCATCGAGGGCGATGAGCATGGTCGGTCGTCCGAACTCCTCGACGATGCGCGACGCGACGATGCCGATCACGCCGGCGTGCCAGCCCTGCTCGGCAAGCACGATGCCGAACGTGTTCGGCAAATCCATCTCGAGGACGAGCGCGCGCGCGCGGTCGAGTGTGGCGCGATCGATTTCCTGGCGACGGAGATTGAGCTCTTCGAGCTCACGCGCGATTGGGTTTGCAGTTTCCTCATTGGGCGCCATGAGCAATTCAACGCCGCGAAGCGCGCTGCCAAGTCGGCCGGCCGCGTTGAGGCGCGGCGCGAGAATGAATCCGATGCGTCCCGCGGTGAGCTGCTTGCGCTCGAGCCCCGCCGCGCGAATCATTGCCTTGATGCCTGGTCGCTCCGCTTCATTCAACAGCCGCAACCCATACCGCACCATCACGCGATTCTCTCCGCGCAGCGGCGCGATGTCGGCGATCGTGGCCAGCGCGACGAGATCGAGCATGCCGTAGACGACATTTTCGTTTCCACCCACAGCGCGCGTCAGCGCCAGCGCGAGCTTGAACGCCACGCCCACTGCCGCAAGGTCCTTGTCCGGCGACATGCATCCCGGCCGCTTGGGATTCAGGATCGCGTATGCGCCGGGCAACGGTCCACTTGGCAAATGGTGGTCGGTGACGATGACGTCGATGCCGCTTCCCTG
>JBDTAE010000047.1:0-8823 GCA_039924785.1 Gemmatimonadaceae bacterium
CACCAGCTTCGAGCCCGCCTCCGGACGCTCGGCGTCGCTCAACTTCTGAATCGACCGCATTCCGCAGAACACGACCGCGAGCAAACCACCGACCCATCCCCCCGCGCCGAGCACGTGCGCAACATCCGCGGCGACGCCGAGTGCAGCGCGGTTTGGCATCGATGCAGCGTGACCGGTAAGGCTTTCGCTCAAGCACATGGCGATCACCGCGACGGCCGTCGCCATCCAGCCCGACAAGTTCTTCTTCGCAAAACGCAACGTGATGAACGCGACGATGGCCGCGATCGCGCCAATCGTCCAGCCGTGACCCCAGCGCGTGTCGCGCGCAGTCGTGAGAATCGCGTCCATCCTGGCGACCGACGCATTCGGCACGAGATCCGACTGCGCGACGATCCGAGTGATCGTCGCCATTGAGAAAAGAGTCAACGTCGCGTAGGCGAGACGGCGCGCGCGATCTGCGCTATCGGCCACTTGGTCGGCGGACCAGCCTGCCCGCGGCAAAATCAGCACGCGAAAAATCACGCAGCCGATCAACGACAACAATCCCACGAGCTCAGCCCAGCGCATGGCCGTCGAGTAGGTGGTCGCGCGCGTCGACTGCACGACGTCGTTCGAGGGCACGTGCGTCGTGATCGAAATCGACGGCTTTGACGGAGCGACGGCTGGTGCGTTCGTGACGGGCGGCTCCACGGCCGCCGGCGACGACGCTACGACAAACGTGAACTTTCCATTCGACGCGTGACCGTCCTCAGCCGCCGTTTTCCAAACAACCGTGTAGCGTCCGGCCGGGATCACCGCTGAAATCTTGACGGTGATGGCGTTTGCATCGCCGCCGAGGGGGCCGATGTCGCCAAGTGGCGTGGCTGCGCCGGCGGAGTCGAGCAATTGGAGACTTGTGAACTTCAGCTCGGGCCGCTCGGAGAACCACAGACTCAGCGCAGTCGGAGGCGCGGCAAGGCTGGAGTTGGCCGCTGGAGAGCTCTTGATGAGTCGAGCGTGCGCAAAGAGAAGCGCCGGGGTCACGATCACCGCCAGCGCAGAAAGAACCAAACCGAGTGCTGCCCCTCGTAAGCGATTTCGCATGGCACATAGATTGGTTCGGGTGAGGACCAAGCGCAAACTCGATCCGGCAATTCACCAGGAATTCGGTCGAAAGCTACGCGTGTGGTTCCGGCGGAATAGCCGCGACCTGCCGTGGCGCCGCACGCGCGACGCATACGAGGTGCTCGTCTCCGAGCTGATGCTGCAGCAGACGCAGGTGTCGCGCGTCGTGATCAAGTACGGCGAATTCCTCGAACAATTTCCGACGCTCGCCGACGTGGCGCGGGCCAAGCCTGCCCGGGTCATGGAGGCCTGGAGTGGGCTCGGGTACTACGCCCGGGCTCGGAATCTTCACAAGCTTGCGAAGCATGTGACGAACGACGGGCTCGACCCGACTCGGAAGATTCCTCACGACACGGAATCGTTGCGAGCCCTGCCGGGAATCGGCGCCTACACGGCCGGCGCGGTGTCTTCGTTCGCCTATGAGCGTCGGGCGGCGCTCGTGGATACCAACGTGGCTCGCGTCATCAAACGGGTGTTCGTGCCGTCCGCCGACCTCAAGACATCCAAGGGGCAGAAGGCAGTGTGGGCGATCGCGGAGACCATCTTGCCGCGCACCGGAAAGGCGACGTGGACCCACAATCAGGCGATCATGGAGTTGGGAGCGTTGGTTTGCACTGCGAGGGTCGCACACTGCGGCAAGTGTCCAGTGAACACGCTCTGCCGGTCAGCGGTTCCGAAACCTGCGGTGGGGGATCGGCCGTAAGAGGTTTAGCAAACGTTTGACGGCACCGTCGGCTTATGACATTTGGAGGTAGTAGTGGATCAGTCGATTTTCAAAACCGCTCTTGCCTTCGTAAGCGTCATCGTCGGAATGGGCTGTTTCACCGGGATCGTGACGTCGTGGTTCAAATGGAGGCGGAAGCCGCTGGCCGGAATGGGTCCCGAGATCGGGGCGCGTCTGGACCAGATCGCTGAGCGACTGGCGCGGCTTGAAAATGCGGTGGACTCGACTGCGCTGGAGGTCGAGCGGATTTCGGAAGGGCAGCGGTTTACGACGAAGTTGTTGGCGGAACGGTCGCTGGCGGGGCCACGGAGCGCGGTGGAGAAAACTCCGAATTGAACGCGCCCCGTTGCGCGTGATGCGGATATAGATTTCCCGCCACGTGAGACGGAGCTTTCCCTGCCCCGTCTTCGACCTCTCTGGGAGATCGTGAGCATGGGCAATGAACAGCCGACGCCGCCCGCCCCCTCGGGTGAGCTTCGGACGCAAGGTACGCTCGAGATCAAAGACTCGCGCACCGACAAGACGTACTCCGTAAAAATTCTGCAGGGTGGCGTCGAGGGCGACACTGCATCGCCCGCGATGGACCTGCGCCAGATCAAAACGTCCCCCGAAGAATTCGGGTTGATGACGTACGATCCCGCCTTCATGAACACGGCGTCGTGCAAGAGCGCGATCACGTTCATCGACGGCGACAAGGGCATTCTTCGCTACCGCGGCTATCCGATCGAGCAGCTCGCGGAAAAGTCGACCTTTCTAGAAGTCGCTTGGCTGTTGCGTCACGGCGAATTGCCGGACCAGCAGGAATACAACACGTGGGTGCACGACGTCACGTACCACACGTACGTGCACGAGAACATCAAGACGTTCCTGCAGGGCTTCCGCTATGACGCCCATCCGATGTCGATGCTCTGTTCGGCGGTCGCCGCGATGTCGTCGTTCTATCCGGAAGCGAAGGACATTCACGACGCCGAGGGGCGCAACGTCTCGATCGTCCGGTTGATCGCCAAGCTCCCGACGCTCGCCGCCTTCTGCTACCGGCACATCAAGGGCCTGCCGTTCATCTACCCCGACAACGACCTGAGCTACACCGAGAATTTCCTCTCGATGGTCGCCCGCATGTCGGAGCCGAAATACGAGGGCAACCCCGTATTCGTGAAAGCGCTGGAGATTCTGTTCATCCTCCACGCCGACCACGAGCAGAATTGCTCGACGAGCGCGGTGCGCGCGATCGGATCATCGCAGGTCGATCCGTTCTCGGCGGTCGCCGGCGGCATCGCCGCGTTGTACGGCCCGCTGCACGGCGGCGCGAACGAGCAAGTCCTTCGCATGATCAAGGAAATCGGCCACGTGAGCAACGTCGCCCCGTTCGTTGAAAGCGTGAAGAGCGGCAAGAGCGGCAACAAGCTCATGGGCTTCGGTCACCGCGTCTACAAAAGCTACGACCCGCGCGCCAAGATCGTGAAGAAGCTCGCCGACGACGTGTTCGCGCAGATCGGAATGGACAAGGACCTCGAGATCGCGCTGGAGCTCGAGCGCATCGCGCTGTCCGACGACTACTTCGTCTCGCGCAAACTGTATCCGAACGTCGACTTCTACACGGGCCTGATCTACCGCTCGATGGCGTTCCCCACCGACTTCTTCACCGTGCTGTTCGCGGTGGCACGCACCGCCGGTTGGCTGGCGCAGTGGGAAGAGATGCTGAACGACAAAGAGCAGAAGATCGCGCGTCCGCGCCAGATTTACGTAGGCTATGGCGAGCGTCCGTACACGTCCCAGCTCGTCGAGCGGTTCCCCAGCGCAAACGCCAAGTAGTTCGATTGCTACTTTGCGCCAAGCTTTAGAATAGTCTCATACTCTCGCGCCGTAACCGGCTGCACCGACAGCCGGCCAAGGCGCACGAGGACCATGTTCTCGAGCCCCTTGGTCTTTTTGACCTCGTCGAGACTCACTGGCCGCTTCAGCGCCTCGACCGCCCGAATATCGACCATGTACCACGATGGCTTTTCGGGGTTGCTCTTCGGGTCGAAATGCGGGTCGTTCGGATCGAGCGCCGTCGGATCGGGATACGCTTCCCTCGCCACCTCCGCGATTCCCACCACCGCCGACGGCACGGAGCTCGAATGATAGAACAGCACGCGGTCGCCCTTCTTCATTGCCTGGAGATTGTTGCGCGCTGTGAAGTTGCGCACGCCATCCCAGTGGCTCGTCATCTTCGGGCTCGCGACGAGATCGTCGAACGAAAAAGTGCTCGGCTCTGACTTGACCAGCCAATAGTTGTTATCAGGCATTTTGAGAGCGGTTTGAGTATGTCCGAGGTGCGGCCCGGCTGACCGTGATGTAGTCTACTACGAGTCTATGAAGTTTTCCCTCCTCACCGCGACCGCGGCGCTCGCGACTGTTCTTTCCGGCGGCTCTGCCACCGGCGCACAAACAGTCCCGCTCAAGTATCCGGCAACGGCGCACGGTGCGCAGTCCGACGACCTGAATGGCATTCTCGTCGCCGACCCGTACCGGTGGCTCGAGACTGTCGGCTCCGGCGAGGTACGGAATTGGATCGCGTCCGAGAACGCGCTGACCGAATCGTATCTCGCGCGAACGCCGCGGCGGAATGAGGTGCTGTCCGTCGTCGCCAAAGCGTGGAGCTATCCCACCCTTTCGGCACCCTTCGCCGCCGGCGACCGACTGTTCTTCTTTGAAAACAGCGGTGCCGACCAACAAGCCCCGCTCTATACGCGAGAGCGACCGGGCGCCGTCCCGCGGCTCGCCGTCGATCCGATGGCGTTCTCGAAGGACGGCCTCGCGGCGATCACCGAAACGTCGGCGTCACCGGGCGGAAAGTATCTCGCGTACTCGGTATCGACGCAGGGTTCGGGCTGGCGGCATGTGCATGTTCGCGACGTGAAAGCCGGACAGGACCTCGCCGACGATCTCGAAGATGTCCGCGGCTCGGAACTCCCGTGGACGCGCGACGACCGAGGATTCTTTTATACGCGGATCGACCAGCCGCGCGGCGGCACCTCATTCCTCGCGCCGGATGGCCGCCAGCGCGTGTTCTACCATCGCGCCGGCAGGCCGCAGGGCGACGACCGGCTGATGTACGAGAACCCTGATCACTCGAACTGGTGGCTCGACGCGTCGCTGACCGACGACGGGCAGTATCTCATCATCTCCGCTCGCAACGGCACGGAGGCCGCGAACCGCGTCTACTTCGTCGACCTCGACAACGCGAGCCGGCCCAACCTCGGCGCGCCGCTCGTGAAGTTGTTCGACGCGGCGGACGCGCTATACGACGTGGCCGCAAATAGCGGACAGATATTTTTCGTTCGAACAACGAAGAACGCTCCCCGCGGTCGGCTCGTGGCGGTCGACATCAACACGCCGGACGAAAATCACTGGACCAACGTTCTACGAGAGACGTACGATCCGCTCGTCGAAGTCCGGCGGGTCGACGACCGTTTCGTGGCGCGCCGCGTTCACGACGCGCATTCGACGCTCGACCTCTACAGCCTCGACGGCGGCGACCGAGGGTCGGTCACGCTTCCCGGCGTCGGCACGGTCGGTGAGTTGGCCTCTGGCGGCGACAACCGCGAGTTCTATTTCATTTTCTCGTCATACCTCCAGGCGCCGACGGTCTATCGCTACGACCTCGACACGCGCGTCGTCGTCGTGCATCGCGAGATCGTTCCCGACAGCGCGCTGTCACAGTTCGAGACGACGCAGCTGTTCTTCACGAGCGCCGACGGCACGCGCGTCCCAATGTTCATCACGGCGAGGCGCGGCATTACGCTCGACGGCACGCATCCCACGCTGCTCACCGGCTACGGCGCATTTAACCGCGACGAGACGCCGTCGTTCTCGCCGGCGGGCGCCGCATGGCTCGAGCTCGGCGGCATTCTGGCGACGGCGAACGTGCGTGGCGGCGGCGAGTACGGACGCGCGTGGCACGATGCGGCGGTGGGGGCAAAGAAGCACGTCTCCATCGACGACTTCATTTCCGCCGCGGAATTCCTGGTAAGCCAGCGGTATACGCGTTCCTCCTCGCTGGCGATTACCGGCAAAGGCGCTGGGGGATTGCTCGCGGCGGGTGCGATGACCCGACGGCCGGAGTTGTTCGGCGCCGTGTTGATCGACGCAGGCATACTCGACATGACTCGCTTCTCCCGATTCACGGTGGGCTCCGGTTGGATTCCAGAGTTCGGATCGCCCGATCGTCTTGCCGATCTTCGCGCGCTACTTGGCTATTCGCCGCTCCAGAACCTGCGGCCCGGCACGCGCTACCCCGCCACGCTGCTGACCGTCGGCGACCACGATGACATCGTCACGCCGACGCACAGCTACAAGTTCACGGCGACCCTCCAGTCGCTTCAGTCGATGCACCCCGCCGACCAGCCATGGCCGCCCGCGCTGTTGCGTGTCGAAGCTGATGCCGGAAGCGGCGCGCCGTCGCCGCGCTCGAAACAAATTGCGCGCGACGCGGACAGGCTCGCGTTCCTGATCGACGCCCTGCACATGCTGCGATGATTCGTGGCTTGCTGGCGTTGCGACCGCCGATCAACTTTCGCGCATGAACGCGTTCGACAGCTACCGCCAGTTCGCCGACGGCATCCGCATCGTTCTCCTCTATGCCGGCATCGGCGTGGCGGCAATTTGCGCATACGACTGGGCCGTGCGCACGCGTCGCATCAATTCCTTCAGCCGTTCGGCGCGGTTCTTCCGCGGCAACATCGAGCCGCTGATGAAGCCGATCGAGCGGACGATCGTGAGAGCGGGCGGCGTTCCGTCCACGGCCCCGTGGTGGGCGCTCGTCGCATACGTCGTGTTCGGCATCGTCGTCATCACGCTCGTCGACTTCGGGCGAACCCTGCTCGTGCAGATCATCGGGGTGATTCAATACCCGAGCGAGTTGCCGAGGCTCGCGCTCTCGTGGTCGCTGTCGATCCTGACGATTGCGTTATTGGTGCGCGTGTTGTCGACGTGGCTTCCCGTGTCGCCCTACTCGAAGTGGATTCGCTGGTCGTACGTGTTGACTGACTGGATGATCAAACCGCTGCGACGAATCGTTCCAACGGTTGGAATGTTGGACATCACGCCCATCGTCGCGTGGGGTTTGATCTGGCTCGTCCAAAAGGCGTTTGGACTTTGAGCGCGCACGACCCGTTTCAGGTCCGAGAGATCGATGGCCGAGTTCGGTTTCTGGTCCGAGTGCAGCCTCGCGCTTCGAGGAATGAAGTCGTGGGCGCGCACGGCGACGCGGTGAAGATTCGACTCACGGCACCGCCGGTCGATGGAGCCGCGAATGACAAATTGGTAATTTTTCTTTCCGAACTTCTCGCGGTCGGTCGACACTCAATTATGATTGTGAGTGGTGAGACCTCTCGATCGAAGCTTATCGAGGTTTCAGGAATCACCGAACGCGCGGTACGCAGCGCATTTAGCGGTGCTGTGGCGAAACCCTGACGAAGGGGACCATGACGCGAATTTTGCTGGTGGGAGCTGAGCACGCATTGCTCGAGGGTTTGGCCCAGACGTTCGGCGCTCTGGGAATGTCTCCATCGGTTGCCGCCTCGCTGAGCGAAGCGCGGGAGCTCGCCATCCATAGTTCGCCACTCGTGGCAGTGATCAGCCGGACCCTTGCGGTCGAGGCGGGCGCGGACACGCTTGGTATTCCGTTGTCGCCCGGCGGCACGTTGGTGCTGTACCGATCGGCGAATCACGACCCGGTCGCACTGCCGCCAGCGCTTCAGCGCGCGGTCCTCGCCGACCTCTCGCTGCCCCTCGAGCGCAACCGATTGGTCGCATTGGTGCAGCGGGTCGAAGACCGCGCCATCGCGACCGGTCGATCGAGCCAACCCAATAAGGCGAAAGAACTTGGCGCCGATGGCAAGGAGCAGCGCCGCCGCGATTCGCACTAGCCGTCGGCCAGCGAGGCTACCTTCCTCTTGGCTGGTGGGTTACACTATAGACGACAACTGATTCGTGGCGATTTAAAGGCAAATTGCGACCACGTTAAACATTCGCTAAAACGCCGGCCCGAGCGCTTGCGTTTCGGGCATTTTTCTTTTTTGGGCGATCAATGCAAGACACCACCAGTCCGACCAGTTCGCCAGCGGAAACGCCAGGCACATCTCCAACGCCAAGCGCTTACCTCAGCGCCCTGGCCGCACGCGTTCTCGTGTACGACGGCGCGATGGGGACGAGCATCCAACTGTACCACCCCACCCCGGAAGATTTCGGCGGCAAGTCGCTCGAAGGGTGCAACGACCATCTCGTGCTCACCCGCCCCGATATCATTCAGGCGATCCACGAGTCGTTTCTCGCTGTTGGCTGCGACGTCGTCGAGACCTGCACGTTTCAATCGACGCCGCATCGGTTGCGCGAATGGGGAATCGAAGAGAAGACCCACGACATCAACGTCGCCGCCGCGCGTCTCGCGCGCGCCGCATGCGACAAATACTCGACGCCTGACAAACCGCGCTTCGTCGCCGGCTCGATCGGACCCACGGGACTTCTTCTGTCGAGCAGCGATCCGGTTCTCTCGAACACGACATTCGCCGAGCTCGAGGAGAACTACTACACGCAGGCGAAGTATCTCGTCGAAGGTGGCGTCGACGTGCTCCTCGTCGAAACCGCGCAGGACATTCTCGAAGTGAAAGCGGCGATCGCCGGCTTCGAACGTCTGTTCAATGAGATTGGCCGGCGTGTCGCGGTGCAGGCGCAAGTCACGCTCGACACGAGCGGACGCATGCTGCTCGGCACAGACATGGCAAGCGCGATGACGACGCTCGAAGCATTGCCGATCGACGTCATCGGCCTTAATTGCTCGACGGGCCCAGAGCACATGCGCGAACCGATTCGCTTTCTCGCGGAGAATTCGAGCCGGCCGGTGTCGTGCATTCCGAATGCCGGGTTGCCGCTGAACACCGGTACCGGCGACGCCATCTATCCGCTCGAGCCCGGGCCGATGGCGCAAGCGCTTGGCGAATTCGTGCATGATT
>JBDTAE010000048.1:0-9228 GCA_039924785.1 Gemmatimonadaceae bacterium
GCGAACGTGCGAGGCCGTCCGATATTCGTGTACTACTCGTACGTGCCCGGCCCGGGCGGCGACACGCGCTGCGACGGACAGATCAGCGATCGCGCGCTTTCCTTCATCACCGACATTCGATGGGGACGGATCGGGCACGTCATTCGATAGCTCGTCGCTGGAATCGCTTCGTCCCACGACTCTGGCGCGGGTTCGGTGCCGTCGCCATCGTCAGGCATGACCACCACCGCTCGACGAACGCCGAGAAGGCCCATAGAAACGCTGCGTGAGAGATTACGCATCGTTCGCCGGCACAAGGCCGCTGTAGCGCTTCTGGCGGCCATTACGGCCCTGCTTGGCCCCAATGCGGCGCACGCCCAGGCCGGAAACGAATGGCCGGTGTACGGCGGCGACCTCGGTGCCACGAAATACTCGACGCTCACCGACATCAACCGCGCGAACGTCTCGGCACTGACGCGCGCGTGGGAATGGGCCACGGGCGAAACGCCGAACGCGGCGCTGCGCACCCGTCCTGGAACCTTCCAGGCGACGCCCCTCATGATCGGCGACACGCTGTATCTGAGCACGTCGTACAACCGTGTCGTCGCGCTCGACGCCAACACCGGACGCGAGCTCTGGTCGTATGATCCGAAAGCCTATGACGCGGGGCAGCCGCCGAACGGCACCGGATTCGTCCACCGCGGCGTGGCCACGTGGACCGACGGAAAGCAGCGGCGCATCTTCATGAACAGCCGCTGGAATCTGATCGCGCTCGACGCCGCGACCGGAAAACCCATTCGCGACTTCGGCGACACTGGCGTCGTCGACCTCACACGCGCGCTCGCGCGAAACAACAAGCCGGTCAACAAGCTGCACTACACGCAGACATCGCCGCCCGTGGTGTGGCGCAATCTCGTGATTGTGGGCAACGGCGTCGCCGACAAGCTGATCTACCCAAACGATCCGCCGGGCGACGTCCAGGCATTCGATGTGAAGTCTGGAAAGCGCGCCTGGAGCTACAGCCCCGTGCCAAGAAGCGAAAAGGATGACAGCGCGGCGACCTGGGCGGACGATTCGTGGCGCACAATGGGCCACACGAACGTCTGGGCGCCATTCAGCGTCGACGATCGCCGCGGATTGATCTACCTCCCCGTGAGCACGCCGAGCAACGACTGGTACGGCGGTGCGCGCATAGGGAACGATCTATTCGCGGAATCGATCGTCTGCATCGAAGCGAAGAGCGGCAAACGTGTGTGGTTCTTCCAGACCGTGCATCACGGCTTGTGGGATTATGACATTCCCGCCGCGCCCGTGCTCGGAACGGTGAGGATCGGCGGACAATCGCGCGACATCGTTTCCGTCCCGACGAAAACGGGTCTCCTCTTCGTGTTCGATCGTGTCACGGGCGCGCCGATCTGGCCGATCGAAGAACAACCTGTTCCCGAGAGCGACGTGCCCGGCGAAAGAGCGGCGCAGTCGCAACCCATTCCGACCAAACCGAAACCGTTCGCGAAGCAGGGCTTCGGTTTTGGCGACATCGTCGACTTCACGCCCGCGATCAAAGCGCACGCGCTCGACGCAATCAAAGATTACCGACTCGGCCCGCTCTTCACGCCGCCGTCGGTCGACGGAACCATCACGATGCCCGGGGCCATTGGCGGCGCGGGATGGGGCGGCGGCGCGTTCGACCCGGCGTCGGGCACCATCTACATCAAAGTGACGAATCAGCCAGCGCTTTATAAAATCATAAAGCCGTCGCGCTCCGACACCCTCGACGCCGACTACACCGCCGACCTCGGTGCGCAGGGCATTCGCGTCACGATTCCATCGACCGACAGCGCGTCGCGCCCGCTCGCGCTGCCGGTCAACAAGCCGCCGTACGGAACGCTCGTCGCCATCGACCTCACCACCGGCGACCAAAAATGGAACGTTCCGCTCGGCGACACGCCAAGTATCCGAAACCATCCGCTGTTAAAGAATTTGAATCTTGCGCCGCTCGGCGTCGCGGGTGCGCCGGGGCCCATCGTGACGGCCGGCGGGTTGATCTTCGCGAGCGGCGGCGGATCGACGCTCTACGGGATCGATTCGGGAACAGGCGCCACACTCTGGTCGGCGGATCTGGGGCAGGCGGCCTATTCGGTGCCCATGACGTACAAAACCAAGGCAGGAAAGCAGTTCGTGGTGATCGCGACAGGCGCGGCAACTGGTGCTAAACTTGTCGCGTTCGCTTTGCCGTAGTTTGTAACCAGGCGGAGCCGTTTCCCGGAGGGGCCGGGCCGCGTCATACAAACGAATAGTCGGTGGAGTGTGTCAAAAGGATAGAAGCCGTCGGATACCTGAGCCCTCCCCGCTGCGCCCCACATCGCCCACCGAATGGCCACTTTCTTTCCACGACACACGGTCGAGCTCAAGTTCGAAGAGCCAAAGGCGTTCCGACGCCTGTCGTTTTCGTTGGTGGAAATGGCGATCGTCACGGGTGTGTTGCTCCGCGTCTACCGCCTGCTCGTGCTCACGCACGGTTCGAACAACTGGCTCTACCTCGGCGGTACGTTCGCGTTGGGCTTCATTTTCTTGCTCGGCATGCTCACAGCGCACCTCGCGAATTATCCGCTGCACCAGTATTTCTGGCGTGCGCCGGCCTTTGCGCTCGTCGACGTTGCGGCCGAGATGGCGACGAGTGCGTTACTGATCGCTGTGGGGCGCGAGGCCAACGGCAGCGTGCGCGCGCATTGGGACGATTGGGCTGGAATGGGCGGCCAGGCGCTGCTCTATCGCGGACTCGCGATCATTGTGTGGGCGCTGATTCTCGCCGGCGTCGTGCAACTCGTGCGGCGCACGCTGGTGAGCGAAGACGAAGACATCGCCGCGCGCGCCGCGGCCAAGGAACGGCCCGTTTAGAACTTGACGCGCAGTCCCGTCATGATCGTGCGACCGGGAACGACCGTGATGTTGTCCGGTTCGTTCACCTGGTAGTTCAGCAAATTCTCAGCGCTCACGTCGATCGCGAACTGGCCGCGAATGTCGCGCGACGCCGACGCGCGCAACCGCGTGCCGCCCGTATACTGCCGCCAGTACTTTCGCAGCTGCGGCCCTGACAAGTCGCGCGCCGAGTGGTCGCCGCTCAGGTACGCGTTGCCAAGCGCGAGCTCGTCGTAGTTGATCCAGTCGAACGCGCGCGATGCGGAGAGCGACGCATGCCAACGCGTGGCGAGCCAACCGACGTTCAGACTGCCCGTTCCGGCGGGAACCTGAAGCATTCGATCGCCGGTGGTCAGATCGCCAGTGTAGCCAGTGGCGAGCTTTGCGACGCGGCTGTCGACCGATGACCACGTTCCCGTGATCGCGAGCCGCGAGAAGTTCGTCGAGCCCTCGAGCTCCCAGCCCTTGTTCGTGATCTCACCGACGTTCTCGAGAGCGTATGTCATTCGTCGCGACATCCCCGTCGTGTCGCTTGGAATGGCGACCTGCTGAATCAATCCTGACGCGCGCTGGTCGAAGCGTGTGACCTTGAAGGACAGCACATGAGCGAACACCACGTCGAGACCCGCTTCGGTGCCCTCCTGTCGCTCGGCGCCGAGTGTGGGTTGTGTCGGCGATGTCGATCGCGTTTGCCAAAAACCGGCGTGGCTTACCGTCGACGGCGGACGCACACCACGGCCGTAGGCCGCGCGAAGCTTCACACTGAGCGGACCAAATTCGTTCACCGCGGAAAGACCGACCATCGGCAGCGTGGCGATTTCGTCCTCGCCGACGAGACGGCTGTCGCGCTCGACGCGTAGCCCACCGGTGAAGAACAGCTTCTCGTTGAGCGAAGCGTTCATCTGCGTCGTGATGCCGGTGCTATTCTGCCAGCTGACGATGTTCGTAACGCCCGCCGCATTGGTCGTTGTGACCGGTGCCGGTGCGCCGGCGCGATAGGCACGCGCCGGTTCCCACGCGCGATAGGCACGCGCGGGTGCCTCGGGCATGTGATCGTCATCGGGCGGCGACTCGACGTACTGTGTCGCTTCGCGCAGCACGGCATGCTCGGCGGAGACGGTAAACGTCGCGTGCGTTGGTTCGCCGCCGTTCAACTGAAAGACGCTGCTCGCGCGGAACGTGGCGCGATCCGCGCCGCCCTGCGCCGCTCGCAACGCGGAGTCCGCGACGCTCGGAATGGCGGTGAAGCTCGTTTCCACGTTCGCCAAACGGTAGCCGTCGATTCCGGCGACGAACGTGTGCGTCCAACGCTCGGACGATGAAAGCGTCGCGGTCGATGCGAGCGTATACTGGTGAATGGACTGAGGCGCCGTCGCTTGCTGCCTCAGTGCGCGCCCCGCGGCGCTCGTATCGAGCGGATTCACCGTGTAACGCGCGAGCAGCGGACTGGTGGCGGCGCCGGCGGTTTCGGTAAAGAGTCGCGCGGTGCCGCTCAGTGTTGTGCGTTCGCCGACGACGCGCGCGCTGGCCGTCGCCAGCAGATCTCTGCTGTAGCCGTTCGGAACGAAATCGCCGGTGCTTCCGCCCGTGATGTTCAAATCGGCGGAGCGCGTGCTCGATCCCGTGACGAACGACAGGGCGTGTTCCTGGGTCAGCACATTGTGCGCAAACGCGCTCTGCGTCATGCCGGCGCTCGTGCGCAGTACGGTATGCTGCCCTTCGGCGTCGGCGCCTTCGTGCCGCGTCACGATGTTGATCACGCCGCTGATCGCATCCGTGCCATACAGCGCGGAGCCTTGTGGTCCGCGAATGACTTCGATGCGATCGATCGTCTCGGGTGCGAAGCGCGTCACGAGCAACGGATTCGCGACTTCGATGCCGTCGATATAAATCTTTGGATAGCTCAATCCGAACGAACTCGCGCCGCGAAAGCTCGCGTACGACGTGACCATGCTGCTCGGCGACTGCGCCCACGTCCACACACCCGGCACGGATCCGTCGAGCGCGTTGGAGACAGTGTTTGTGTTGTCGCGAGAGAGCTGGCGTCCGTTGACCACGTCGAGGCCAACAGTGAGCTCGCGCTCCGGCGCTCCAATCGCGCTTCCGGTGACGACGACGCGATCGAGCATCTCTGGCGCGGGTGAGGTGTTCTCCTGCGAGTCTCGCCGCGCGGGACTCGGCGCGCGCGGCGCCAGCACGATCTGATCTGCGGCGGCCGCTACGGGCGTGACGTTCACGCCTTCGAGCAATTCGCTGAGCACTTCGCCGAGCGGAGTCGCGTCGGCCGAGACGCACACCGCGCGATCGAGCGGGAGCAACTCGGCGCTATACGAAAGTCGAACCCTCGCCGTCGCGGCGACGCGGCCGAGTGCGTCGCGGAGGGAGAGTTCGTTGGCGTGCAGGGTAATTCGGCGGTCGAGCGGAGAGGCCCACTTGGGAATTGTGTCGCCCGCGAGCATGCCAGGCGACGAGCACGTATGCGACTGCGCGGACGCCGCACTCGAGACGACGAGTGCCGCGCCCGCGCCCAAAACTGCGCGGACGATCTGTCGAACCGGGGTCACCGCACCGGAGCCGGTCCGTGAACCGGCGTCAGCGTCGCGCGGTCGCCCTGATGTTCGACGGTAGCGCCAAGTGTGAGACCAAGAATTTTGAGCACCTGATCGATTGGGTCATCGCCGTTGAACGAGGCCACCACGTGCTTGTTGAGCAACGAGGTATCCGTCACCTGAATCTGTACACCGTACCACCGCCGAATTTCCCCCATCACGCGAACTAGCGACGCTTCCTTGAAAACCAGGCGGCCCGACGTCCACGCCGTGTCGTCGGCGACGGCGTGACGGTCGAGACGCGCGCGTCCGTCTGCAGCCACCGAGCCACGGTCGCCGGCCGCGAGGACTTCTCCGCTGTTCGGCGCGGACGAACTGCCGCGAAGGCGGACGCTACCGGCGAGAACGGAGACGGTCGTCGTGTCGCCGGCGTCGCTTTCGACGGCGAACGTAGTGCCGATGTCTTCGATCAGAGCGTGGGCAACACGAACGGAGAACGGCTTGGCCGGGTCGTGGTGCACGTCGAAATAGGCGTCGCCGTGCAGCTCGACGCTGCGAGACGTAGTGCCGTAGTTCGCGTCGACGGTCAGCCGGCTGTCGGGGCCGAGGATGATGCGGGATCCGTCGGCGAGGAGAATCGAGTCGCGCTGACCGATCGCCGTCGAGTACACGTGAGCTTCGGCGGCGGCCTGTGTGGTCTCATCGCTCTCGTGGTTGGCCGAGATGAACGTGACGAAGACAGCGGCCGCGGCGGCGGCGAGGGTCACGATCATGGCCAGGCGGCGCTTATCGCGCGGTACGGAGGCGTTTCCAGGCGCGCTGGCGCCACCGCGTTCGACGACGAGCTTGGGCCGCTCCGGTTTTTGCATCTGTGAGTGGACGTGCTTGAGCGCTGCCTCGACATTGACCGGTTCAGGGTCGATCGTCGAGGCGGAGTTCAAACCGTCGAGGAGAGTGCGGTCCGCGGGATTGGCGTCGAGCCAGCGTTCGACGCTTGTCGCTTCAGCGGGCGAACTCTCACCGGCGAGATAGCGTGCGATGGCGTCCCAGTCCGGTTGGACTGGTGGCCCGGAATTCGGCGTCGACCGCGAATCAGAGCTGCCAGAAGCGTCGTTGCTCATACCCTATCGACACGCGATGAATCTGCTACCCTTATCCGGATCATGTACGAAGAGTTGGAGTATACCGGGGAGCCCCTGATGAGAAAAGACGAATTAACATGGCGCTGCCCTGGTTCACCGCTGATCATCTTTCCGACGCATCCATGGAAGAGCGCGCGCTACTCGATCGCCTAAAGACCGGCGATCAGGCCGCTTTCGATTCCATTTTTCGCGTGCATTACGCTCACCTGGTCACTTTTGGCCAGGGCGTGTTGCGCGACCGTTCTGCGGCCGAGGACATCGCGCAGGAAGTGTTGCTCGAGCTGTGGCGCAGGCGCGAAGGTCTTGTCATTCACGAATCTTTGCGCGCGTATCTGCTTCGCTCGGTGCGCAATCGTTCGCTGAATCAAATTCGCCACGCGAATGTCGAGCGTCGCGCGGAGCCGCAGCTCATGGGCGAAGAATCGATTTCCGCCGCAGGCGCCTCGCAGATCGTCGCCGGAGAATTGCGTTCGGCGCTCACGGCGGCGGTCGCTGAACTTTCGCCGGCGTGTCGTGAGGTGTTCGAGCTGAGTCGCGGTCAGGGCCTTCGCTACGCGGAGATCGCGAGTACGCTCGGCATTTCGGTGAAGACCGTCGAGTCGCAGATGGGAAAGGCGCTGCGACATCTTCGGCTGCGCCTCGCGGCGTGGATGCCCGACGGCGCTTCTCTATAGAACGTTAGAAACGTTCAGTAGGAAATAAGAACGCGCAAATGGGGAACGCGTTTCTCGCGATCCTAACGATGGAAGCTCTCATCTCGCGGACGTGCGTCGTCGTATCGCAATGCGTCATATCGCAATGCTATGATAAGGCACCTCGCTATGCCGCCGAGTTATCACGTTCGCGTGGGGCGGTCTCCGAAGCGTCGCGCACGGGCTCGTTTGCGCTGGTCGCGGTGATGGCGCAAAGAAATCTCTGTTCTCGTGCGGATTCCGGAGTCTCGTGAGGGTGCTGCGCGAGTGGTGTGTCCTTGCACCAGACCTCGAACAGGACTCGTCATTGTGAAGAGACTCGTCAGCGCAGGACTCACGATCGGCGCCGTTGCCCTCGCGGCATGCAGCGACAAGACGACTACGACGACCCCGAGCAGCTTGCTCGCCGTGTCGATGGTCTCCGCCTATTCCGCAACTCCCGCGGGCTTTAGTGAACTCTCAAGCAGCTTTGCGTCGAGCTCGTCGGACGGCGCGTTCATGCCTGGCTTCGACATGGGTGGCGGTGGCGATCACCACGGCTTCGGCCCGCCGGGCGGCGGCCCAGGTTTTGGACTCGGCTTCATGGGTGGCGGGTTGTTCGGACCGTTCCTCGGCGATGGCGTCGGACCTTTCTTCCACGATAATTCGAGCTGCACGTTCGCCGCGAGCACGGGTCTCGTGACCTGCGGCCCGACGACGCGCGATGGTCTCACCGTGACGCGCGTGTCGAGGTACACGACGACCGGCGGCGCAGCGCAGTCGAAGCAGGACAGCACGACGAACACTGTCGTGACCACCGCGACCGTCACGGGGACGACGACGCGCCGCGATAGCACGACCAGTGTCGTCAACGAGTCCAGCAACCAGACCTTGACCGGTCTCGCCAAGGGTAGCACGCAGCGCACGGTAAACGGGATGTCCGCGAGCACGGAGTCCAGCACCGGAACATCGAAACAGGGCGCGTTTACATCGAAACGCACCGCGGGCGACACGGTGACCGGCGTCGTGATTCCGGTACCCGCCGTGACGACCACGACGACACACGTCGAGACGTATCCGACGGCGGGCACGGTGATTCGCGGCATGACGGCGACCGTGACGATCACTGGCCAGAGCCCGGCGACATCGAGCCGGCGCGAAGTGGTCACCTACGACGGATCAGCGACGGCGAAGGTCGTGATCACGCAGGACGGAACGACGCAGAACTGCACCCTTCCGCTGCCGCACGGAAAGTTGACCTGCGGCTGAGAAAGCAGCGGATAGCACATGGAATGGGCGATGGCACCACGCACACGAGAATCGCCACACGCCGGATGCAGTAGCGAGAAGTCGAGAGGCCAGTAGCCAGATGCAGGAAACGCTTTCGCGATGACGTCGATCGCGCTCGGGTGGGAGCCGGTTCGTCTCCGAAAGCGGAGTTTCAGCGGGGTGGTGTCGAAGGACAGGGAATCGAGAGAGGCATTCACCCCGCTGTTACTCACCCGCCGTTTCCTCTAGCGGCGCAGGCCGGCAGACGTCCAAACTTGTCGCCGTGACCAAGCCAACATCGCTTTTGAGAATTCTGGGGCTGTGGTTTGGCCTCGCCGTCACCATCGGAAACACGATTGGTGGCGGCATTTTGCGTACGCCCGGTGACATCGCGAGTTGGCTGCCGAATCCGTGGCTGTTCATCGGCGTTTGGGTCATCGGCGGACTGTACGCGCTCCTCGGCGCGAATGCGTTGGCGGAGCTGGGCACGATGATTCCGCGCAGCGGCGGTCAATATGTATTTGCTCAACGCGCATTCGGAAACTACGCCGGGTTTCTCGTTGGGTGGATCGACTGGATCTCCACGTGCGCGTCGACCGCGGCGATCAGCATCGTCATCGGCGAATCGATCGCGAGCGCGACGGGCATTCCCGCGTCGACCCAAGCCCCGATCGCGGGCGTCATTCTCGCGATGTTCAC
>JBDTAE010000049.1:0-12206 GCA_039924785.1 Gemmatimonadaceae bacterium
ACTGTGCTATTCACCGATCGAATCGAGCACGTCGTTCCGCCGCGTAAGGGTCGTCGCCACGCGTTGCGATTGATTCGCGACATTCTCGCGTTCGAGCCGATTGGGCGCGGCACCGACATCGGCGGCGCCACCGAGTACATCAACAAGATGCTCTCGCACAAGGCGATCATCTTTCTGGTGTCCGATTTTCTGGGCACGGACATCGAGCACCAACTCAAGCTGCTCGCGCAGCGGCATGATGTCGTTGCCGTGACCGTGCAAGATCCGAGTGAGCTCGCGCTGCCGGACATCGGTTTGGTGCGATTCGTCGATCCCGAGACGGGCGAAGCGCTCGACGTCGACACGAGCGATCCGGAAGTCCAAAAGCAATTCGGCGCGCAAGTGACCGACGAAGCCGTGCAACGCCGACGGTTGCTGCGCCGTTTGGCGATCGATGAGATTCCTGTAAATACCGATCAGGGCATCATGGATCCGCTGTTGAAGTTCTTTCGCGCGCGTGAGCGGAGGCTGCGGAAATGAGCGCGCGCTCCCGTGCGATGCTGAAGGCAGTTCGCGTCGGTGCGCATGCTGCGGCGTTCGCCCTGGCCTTGCTGCCGTTCTCGACCGCGGCTGCGCAGCAAATTCCAATCAAGGCCGGCGTCACGGTTTCACCCGACAGCGTTCGCATTGGCGATCCGTTCCGCGTGACCGTCGGTATTCGCGCGCCCAAAGGTGCGACGATCGAATTTCCACGTGCCGCGGATTCCAGCGGGACGGTGCAGTCGCTCGACCCGGCCGTCGTTCGCACAAGTGCGGATACGGGCGGCGTCGAGCAGTACGCCGACTACCGGGTGGCCGCGTGGGACATCGGAACGCAAGCCGTGAAGCTCGGCGACGTCGTCATTCGCTTGAACGGCGCGACGCGACGGGTCCCGGTCGTGGGCGGCGCGGTCTTCGTCAAATCGCTGTTGCCCGCCGATACGGCACTGCGTGTTCCGAAGCCCCTGCGCCCGCTGTTTGAGTTCACGACGTTCCCGTGGTGGATTCTTGCGCTCATTGCGGCGGCCATCGCGATCGGTCTCTTCATCTGGTGGTGGATCACGCATCGGCGGAAACGCCCCGCGCCGATCAGTGTCGACCCGTTCGCGCACGCGGACGCGGAATTCAAACGCATCGAAGCGCTGGGGTTGCTCGAAGCGGGCGAACGCGGTCGATACGTCACCCTTATGATAGAAATATTACGGGACTATCTCGCGGCGCGTTACGCGCAGGCCGCGGCGCTCTCGCTGACGAGCACGGAGCTACAGCGCTCCGTTCGCGAGAAGCCGATGGTGCCGCTCGACCGTCTCACGCGGGTGTTGACCGATGCCGACCTGATCAAATTCGCGCGACGAGCGGTGAGCACCGATCGCGCGCGCGATCTGGGTCGCGAGGCAAGATCGATTGTTGCCGCCGAGCATCAGGCGTCGCAGCCGGCGGTGATCGTGCCGCAGGAGAAGGCGGCGTGATCTCCCTTGGCCGAGTGCAGTTTGCGTCGCCGTGGGTGTTGGTGTTGTTGATTTTGCTGCCGATCTGGTGGCTCGTTCGCCGTAAGCGTCGTCCGGGTGCGATCGTCTTCTCACGCGTTCCCGTGCTTGCTGCGGGACCGCGCGCTGGGCGGTCGACGACGCTGTTCCTCTTCCTGTTGCGCAATCTTCTCCTTGCGTCGACGATCGTCGCGCTGTCGCGCCCGCGGTCGGGGGCGCACGCGGAAGACGTCACCAGCGAGGGGATCAATATCGTGTTGGCGATCGACCTTTCGAGCTCGATGCTCGCACAGGACTTTCAGCCGCAGAATCGCATCGAGGTCGCGAAGGACGTCGTGAAGCGGTTCATCGCCGGCCGAACCAGCGACCGCATTGGCGTCGTCGCGTTCGCCGCCGAAGCACTCACGCAGGTTCCGCTGACGACCGACTATCCCGTGGTCAACGCGGCGGTGGACAATCTCGCCGCGGGGCAGCTCGAAGACGGTACGGCGATCGGCACCGCGATCGCCACGGCGGCGAATCGTTTGCGCGACGCACCAGGACGGTCGCGCGTGATGATTCTCTTAACCGATGGGGAGAACAATCGCGGGGCGATCGATCCGCGGACGGCGGCGAAGGCGGCGGCGGTGTTCAACATCAAGATCTACACGGTCGGCATTGGCAGCGAAGGCATGGCGCCCGTGCCCGTGAGCCAGGGGCTGTTTGGTCTTCGCTACGAGAATCGCATCGTGCGCATCGACGAGCCGTTGCTGTCGGATATCGCGAAGACGACCGGCGGCCGGTATTACCGCGCCCGCGACGCCGCGGCGCTTCAGCGCATCTACGACGAGATCAACCAGCTCGAGCGCGAGCCAGTTCGGACGCGATCGTATGTGCGGTACACCGAGCTGTTTCGGTGGCCGCTCACGCTGGCGACGCTTGCCTTGATCGTCGAGCTCGTGCTCGCCGCTCGCCGGGGACCGCTGCCATGACCATCATGGGCGAAGTGACATTCGACTATCCGTACCTGCTCGTGCTGGGGCTGTTGCTCCCGGCGCTCGCCGTGTGGGTGCTTCGTCATTCATACACTCAGCGGAAAGCGCGTCTCGAGCGGCTCGGTAACAGCCAGGTCATCGCGCGGCTGATGCCAAGTAACGTGTTAACGCCGCCGGGCTGGCGCATGGCGCGGTTGGGTCTGGCGAGTTGTTTGGTGGGAATCGCGGTCGCGGGTCCGAAGTGGGGCGATGAGCGGACGACGGTTCGGTCGCGCGGCATCGACATGATTCTCTCGCTCGACGCGTCGCTCTCGATGCTCGCGCAGGACGAGCATCCGAGTCGTTTAGAGAAGATGAAAGAGGAAGTGCGGCGTCTTCGCGCTCTGTCGCCCGGCGACCGCATGGCCGTCACGGTGTTTGCCGGCCGGAGTTACGTGCTGTCGCCGTTCACGCTCGACGACGGCGCCCTCGATCTCTTCCTTGACAATCTCGATCCGTCGGTCGTCGGGCAGGCGGGCACGTCGTTGTCGCGGGCGATCAAGCAGGGACTCGATCTCGCGAGCATCACGAACGGCGGCGCCGATCGCGCGCTCGTCGTCATGACGGATGGCGAGGATTGGGAGCCGATCGAGGACGTCAAAACCGAAGCGAAGCGCGCCGCGCAGCTCGGCATCAGTCTCGTCACGGTCGGATTTGGAACGACGCAGGGGTCGACGATTCCGATCAAGCAGCCAGATGGCACCACAACCACCAAGAAGGACGAGAACGGCAATACCGTCATCACGCAGTATCATCCAGAGTTCTTGAAAGCGGCCGCCGACGCAGCCGGTGGAACGTTCATTGAGGCCGGCGCAACGGACAAGGCGGCGCGCATCAAGGCCGCGCTCGCGGCGCTCCGCACGACCAACCGCGCGAGCCTCGGCGGCGAGACGAAGACGCCGCGCTTTCAGTGGTTCCTGTTTCCGGCACTTCTGCTCCTGTTGATCGACACGGCGCTGATCGAGCGACGCGGCCGCAAGACCGCAACCAAGCGGGCGGCGGCTGCGCGCACGACCGCAATCGCGGGCGCAAGCGCGGTGATCATCGCGTCCGTGAACGGGTGCGCAAGCATTTCACGGGCGCGACAGGGAATCGACGCGTACCATCGCGGACAGTTCGTTCAGTCTGCGTCATTCTTCCGCGACGCGATCACGGCGGATCAAACACCGAAGTTCGCGATGGCGATGGCGCCGCTCAAGCAGCCGCAGATGCTCTACGACTTCGGCACGGCGCTCGTGGCCGCTGATTCGATGTCGACAGCCGCCGAAGTGCTCGGTCGAGTGATCGAGAGCAAGGACGAGGACCTTCGGTTCAGAAGCCTATTCAACCTCGGCTATGCGCACCTCAAACCCGGACTCGACGCTGCGCCGGGGCAGGACAACGGCGAACTCGATTCGGCGCTTGCGGTCTATAAGAAGGCCATTTTGCTCCATCCCGACGACCTCGACGCGAAGTGGAACTACGAGCTCGCGCTTCGGAAAAAGAAAGGCGGAGGCGGTGGCGGCGGTGGCGGAGGCGGTGGCGCAAGTGATAAGTCTCCCCAGGGGCCGCAGCCTCAGCCGCAAGGCGGACTAGGCCGCGATCAGGCGGAACAACTCCTTGGAAGCGCGGCGCGCGAGGAACGCGACGTTCAAGCCAAGCGGCAGAAGCAGAACAAAACCGAGCCCCCTCCGGGAGGTAAGGACTGGTGATTGGAATCCTGGCGTTCGCCGCACAGTTGGCTGTCGTCGTGCACGGTCCTGAAATCGTGACGGCCTGCGACGCATTGGAGATCAGTGTCGCGATCAGCGCGCCGGGGAAGGGAGTGCCGTCGGTCACGGCACCGTCGCTCGCGCCGTTTGACGTGCTGCGGTCGTCATCGGTGCCGCACGTGACGTACGACCCTCGGGCCGGCGGCTCGACGCTCTCGGAATACAAGTACGTCGTCACGACGGATCGCATCGGAAATTTCATAATTTCAGGGTTCGAAGCGAAGCTTGGAGCGGCCGTCGCGCACTCGCGGCCGCTTGAGATCACAGTGCGCCCCGAGACCGGTCGCGAAGGCGTGCCGACGGTCGTTGCCCGCGCGCGCATCGATACGAGCCTCGAAGTCAATTTTAGAGCTCTGTCATTGCCGGAAACGGTATATGTGGGGCAGCAGGCGAACTATGAGGTCACGGTGTTCCTCAACCAGGTCGCGCGCGATCGGTTGCGTCGCAACCCGACCTTCTTTCCGCCGGACATGCAGTCCATGTTGGCGTACGACATGCCAACGCGCGGCGATCCTCCGCGAAGGCAGGTCGGATCGCGCTGCTTCGACGCGCTCGTCTACCAGCGCGCGCTCTTCCCGCTGATGCCAGGGCGCTTTTCGATTCCGCCGGCGCAGCTTGTCTATGCGCTGCCGCTCTCGTCGAGCTTCTTCAGTCGCGAAGAAAGCCACGAGTTGCAGACCGACAGCACCGTCATCGTCGCCGTCGATCCGCCGTCCGTCGGTCGGCCGGCGGACTACGGCGGCGCGGTCGGGTCGCTTCGCGTTGCGGCCAAGCTCGACACGAACGCGTCGCGGGTCGGCGATCCGCTCGTGCTGACCGTCAAGGTTTCCGGCAGCGGCAATGTGAAGCTGTTCCCACGACCGCAAGTCGGTGTGCCGTGGGGAACCCTCGTGAAGGGCGATGAGCGCGTGCATGTCGATACGACCGCCCGAAAAGTTGCGGGGTCGAAGGAATTCGACTGGGTGCTCACGCCGCGCGTTGCCGGCGAGCTCGATGTCCCTCCGATTCGATACACATTCTTTAATCCCGATTCTCGTCGCTACGAGGTTGCGTCCACGCCGCCGTCCCACGTGCGAATCGCGCCCGGAACGCTCGCCGCGCTCGATACCGCGCGACCCGACGCGATGCTTCCGCTGCGCCCACGGTACCGAGGCGCAGTGTCGATTCCGCTGCACGAACGCCCGATCTTCTGGGCAGTGCTCGCGCTGCTTCCGTTGCCCGCCATCACCATGGGAACGCGCGATCGCCGCCGTCGCGTCGCGCCAAAGACGGTGAGTGCCGTCGCGCGGCTGGCCGCGCTCCCGCGCGACGTGGCCGCCGCGCGCGACCCACGTGAAGTGCGTCGCGCCTACGCGAACGCACTCCGCGAACGTCTGGGACTCGAGCCCGAGGTCTTCACTCGTCCCGGCGGTCTGTCTCGAGCACTTCGTCGTCGCGGAGTTTCTCCGGATGCCGCGCTCGACGCGGAGCGGTTCATGCGCGAGATGGACGAGGCCGCGTTTTCGTCAGGGGGAATGGTTGCCACCGACGCCGCCGAACGCGCAGTCGCGTCGTACAAGACGGTTGACGGTGAAGCACTGGCGCGATCCTCGAATGTTCTCCCGGCGATCTGCGTGATCGGGCTGTTGGCCGCAGGAGTCGCGACCGCGAGCGCGAACCAAACGACGCCCGCGCAGGACTCGTTCGATCGCGGCGCGGCGGCATATCAAAAGCATGAATTCGTCGCGTCGCGCGAGGCATTTGGCGCCGCTGTCGCCGCCGAGCCGCGCGCGCCGGATGCATGGGCCGACCTTGGCACGGCGTCGTGGGCGGTTGCCGACACCGCGCGCAGCGTCGCCGCGTGGCAGCGCGCGCTTCGCCTCGAGCCGCTCGCGACGGATGTGCGCGATCGCGTCGAGCTCGTGCACGCACTGACGTGGACGTCCGCTGGTTACGTGCCGCCCGTGCCGGTATCTTGGATCTTCGACCTCGCGGCGTTGCTCTGGTGCGTCGCTTGGACTCGCGCGGGGATTCGAGCCGCGCGCACGAAATTGATCGGCGGTCGCGAGCTGGCGTCCCTGGCAACAGCCGCGGGAATTATCGCGGTGATCGGATTCGCCCTCGTGGACCTCCAATCGGGAAGACACGTTGGAGTCATCCGTCGCACGGGCTCGCTCAACATTGAGCCGCGACTCGGCAGCGATGAGAGCGCGGCCGCCATCATCGGCGAGGTCGTGCGCGTGCGCGGACGCCAGGGTGCGTGGAGTCGCGTCGTGCTCGACGATGGCCGCGACGGCTGGATCGAAAGCGCCGGACTCATCGCGCTGGATGCGCACGATGCGTCGGAATTCGAGGGAGCCGCGCCAGGCAACTAAGGAACGCCAATTGACGCTCCGTTCGTCGAGCGGGTAGCTTTTCGCAGTGTCCGCCGCTCCCTCCACGCCAGTTCCGCGCTCCCCGTCGCAGCGCATCGCCATTCTGCCGAGCGCCGTCGCCGACCAAATCGCGGCAGGCGAGGTCGTCGAGCGGCCGGCGTCCGCGGTCAAAGAGTTGATCGAGAACGCGCTCGATGCCGGCGCCACGTCGATCGACATCGCGCTCGAAGACGGCGGCCGCCAAAGCATCCGCGTTAGCGATGACGGCAGCGGTATGTCGCGCGACGATGTCGTGCTCTCCGTCGAGCGGCACGCGACGTCGAAGATCCGCCTCGCGAAAGATCTCGTCGGTGTTCGCAGCTTTGGCTTTCGCGGCGAGGCGCTCGCGGCCATTTCATCGGTGTCGCAGTTCGAAATCGAAACGGCGCTCGAGGACGGCGCTGGGACGCTCGTGCGTTCGTCGGGCGGCACGATCACCGACGTCGCGGACATCGCGCGACGCCGAGGGACGACGGTTCGCGTTTCTCGACTGTTCTTCAATGCACCCGCACGGTTGAAGTTCCTGCGCGGCGTGCGCTCCGAATGGCGGGCCATTCTCGACGTCATCGGCTCCATGGCGCTCACGCGTCGCGACGTTCGGGTCAGTGTCACGCATGACGGAAAGCCGATGCTCACGCTGCCGGCCGCGGCCGCGCTTCGCGATCGGCTCGCGGCGGTTTACGGCGGCAGCTTCGCGGAGCGGCAGCTTTCGGTCGACGACGTGAGCGGCACAACGCACGTCGCAGGATTGGTCGAGCGGCCGGCCGACGTCGGAACGGCCACGCGACGGGTGTTCCTGTCCGTGAACGGTCGCGCGATTCGCGACAACGGGATCACGCGCGCGGCCGAGGCGGCGTATCGCAGTACGATTCCTGCGGGCGTTCGTCCGACGTTGTTCCTCGATATCGTCGTCGCCGCCGACATGGTCGACGTCAACGTGCACCCAGCCAAAGCCGAGGTGCGGTTCCTCGACCGCTGGCAGGTGGAACGCACCGTCGAAACCGCGGTTCGCCGCGCGCTCGGCACCTTCGACGCCGGCGCGTCCATTGGAAAACTCGTATGGACGACGCAATCGATTTCGCCACCATTGGCGGGCGGTGCAGTGGATGTGGGCGCGCTGCACTCGATGTCGGCGCCGTCTGAATCAAACGGCGACGGACTTTTCACCGGTGCAGAGTTCGCAACGAGGAGCGCGTCTTCACCTGGAACCGAAGGAGCTGAGACGCTCGATCCGGGTTCCTCGCCGGCGATAGTTCCGACCCCGGATCGCGACACAGTCGTGCCCCCGCTCGTACAACTCCACCGCACGTACCTGATGTTCGAGCACGAGCTCGGCGCAGTGCTTATCGACCAGCACTCGGCGCATGAACGCGTGTTGTACGAAGGCTTCATGCGCACGATCGACTCGGGCGTGCAGTCCGCGCAACGACTGCTCTTCCCGATGACATTGCACCTCGGACCGGCAGAAGCCGAAGCGTTCGAGGTGAATCGCGAGATCTTTGAACGCCTGGGATTCGAGATCGAAGGCTTCGGTGGTCACACGCTGCTCGTGCGTGCCGTGCCGATGCCGCATCCCCGATTCAATCCCGAAGCCTGCCTTCGCGAAACACTGGCCGCGCTGACCGGCGATCGCGAAACGTCGGCGCACGCGCGTCACGAAAAACTGGCGGCGACCGTGGCGTGCAAGGCCGCGATCAAGGCGGGCGATGTGCTCTCGCCGGCGGAGATGCGCGCGCTATTCGTGGCGCTGCGCGACACGACGTTGCCCGCACACGACGTGCATGGTCGGGCAACGATCGTGCAACTCACGTGGGAAGAGATCGAGCGGCGCTTTGGCCGACGCTGACGTTCTGGTGGTCTGCGGTCCGACCGCGGCCGGAAAGAGCAGCGTCGCGATGTGGATCGCCGAGCAGCGGCCAACGACGATCATCAGCGCAGACTCGCGACAGATCTATCGCGGGTTCGATATCGGCACAGCCAAACCGACGGTCGTCGAACAGCGGGGAGTTCCGCATCGGGGCGTCGACATCGTCGATGCGGCAGCGCGCTATTCCGCTGCTGCGTGGGCCGACGCGGCCGGCACTTGGATCGACGATGCGCGCGGTCAGGGCAGAGAAGCCCTCGTCGTCGGCGGAACGGGTCTCTATTTGCGCGCCCTGTTCGACGGGCTGTTCGAGGAGCCGGCGCTCGATCCCGTTCGTCGCGCCGAACTCGCCACGACGCTTGCGGCCATGCAGACCGCGGAACTGCGACGTTGGGTCGAGTCGATCGATCCTCCGCGCGCACCACTTGGTCGCGCGCAACTGCTTCGTTCGATCGAAATTGCACTGTTGACGGGACACCGATTGAGCGACCTCCACCGGCTGTGCGCGCGCCAACCCCGTTGGCAGGCGCGCTATCTTGTGGTTGATCCTGGACCGGCGCTGGCCGGTCGAAGTGTGGCCCGCATCGATTCCATGTTCCAACTCGGCTGGCAGAACGAAGTCATTCGACTCACGCGCGATATTCCGGCGGACGCTCCGGCGTGGAATGCTGCGGGATACGGCGTGGTGCGGAACCTCGCGGCGGGCGAAATCACGCGGGCGTCGGCCATTGAGCAAATTCTCATCGAGACGCGCCAATACGCCAAACGCCAGCGCACGTGGTTCAGGAACCAGCTGCCGAGTGATCGAGTGACGCGTGTCGATCCGCTCGATGTCAATTGGAAATCGACCGTCGAGCGATGGATGTTCGAATCACACGAATCGCCGGCATGAAAATCGGAATTACGTGTTACCCAACGTACGGCGGCTCCGGCGCGCTCGCGACCGAATTGGGCATCGCGCTGGCGCGCCGCGGGCACGAGATCCACTTCATCACGTATCAGCAACCGTTTCGACTGCCGGCATTTCTGCCGCGCATCTACTTCCATGAAGTGGATGTCGGCCGATATCCGCTCTTCGAGTATCCGCCGTACGATCTCGCGCTCGCCGTGCGCATGCACGAGGTGACCCTCGCGCACGACCTCGACCTGTTGCATTGCCACTACGCCATCCCGCACGCCACGAGCGCGTGGATCGCGAAAGAGATGCTCAAGCCGACACGGCCGGACATTCGCGTGGTCACGACGCTGCATGGCACCGACATCACCATCGTTGGGCAGGATCCGTCGTTCAAGCCGATCACGAAATTCTCAATCGAAAAGTCCGATTGTCTCACGGCGGTTTCGCGTTATCTGCAAACGGAGACGCTTACGACGTTCGGCTGCACCGCGTGTCGCATCGAAGTGATTCCGAACTTCGTGGACCCCGATGTTTACGATCGTTCCAAGTATCCGTCGATTCTGGACGAAGAAATCGGGACCGCGCGCCGCGTGCTGATGCACGTGTCGAACTTCCGCCCAGTGAAGCGCGTCAAGGACGTCGTTCGCATCTTCGCCAAAGTGGCGGCGCAACTTCCGTCTGTGCTCGTCATGGTCGGCGACGGTCCCGATCGCGGCGACGCGGAAGCCGAAGTTCGCGAGCTTGGCTTGCAAGACAGCGTGTTCTTTCTCGGCAAGATCGACACGGTCGCGCCGTTGCTCGCCGGCGCTGATCTGTTCTTGTTGCCGTCGAAGAGTGAATCGTTCGGCTTGAGCGCGCTCGAGGCACTCGCGTGTGGCGTGCCCGTCATCGGCTCGGCGGCCGGCGGAATGCCCGAGGTCGTGCGTGACGGCGAGACCGGAGCGCTCCGGCCCGTCGGCGACATCGACGGAATGGCGCAGGCGGCGATCGACATTCTTCGCGACCGCGATCGCTGGGCGGCGATGAGCGCCCGCGCCGCGGCCGATGCGCGAGAACGCTTCTCGCTCGATGCGATCGTGGCCGAGTACGAGGCAGTGTACGAGTACGCACTCGCGATGCCTGGTCCCAAGCGCGTCGCGCCGTCGCTGCCCGCGTCGGCAATCAACCTCGACCCGGAGCTCACGTGAGCCCGTTCCAAGCGCTCGTGATGGGCATCATCCAGGGATTAGGAGAATTCTTACCAATCAGTAGCTCGGCGCATCTCACGCTCGCGCCATGGTTGTTTCATTGGGACGATCCCGGTCTTGGCTTCGACGTCGCGCTACATGTCGGAACACTCGTCGCGGTGCTTTGGTATTTCCGCGCGGAGTGGGCGAGGCTGATCCACTCCGCGATCAGCGTGATCTCCAAACGCCGCGCGGATACCGATGAGGAACGGCGCGTCATCTACCTCGCCATTGCGACGGTGCCGGGCGGGATCGCGGGACTGTTGCTCGAGAAACAGGCCGAGCACGCGTTTCGAGACCCGCGCTTGATCGCGAGCGTCCTGATTGTGATGGGCATCATTCTCTGGATCGTGGACAAGAGCTCGTCCGAGTCGCGCGCGCTGGGCGAGATGAGCTGGAAGGATGCGTTGTTGATCGGCCTCGCGCAGATGTTCGCGATCGTGCCGGGCGTCTCACGTTCCGGCTCGACGATCACCGCCGGTCGCGCGCTCAAGCTCACGCGTGAAGGGGCCGCTATTTTCAGTTTCCTCATGAGCATGCCGATCATCGCCGCCGCCGCGCTGCTCAAAGTTCCCCACGTGCTGAAGACGGAAGGTCTGAGCACGCCGCTGCTGATCGGTGTCGTTGCGTCGGCGGTGAGCGGCTGGATCGCGATCAGCGTGTTGCTTCGGTTCGTCGTAACGCGCAGTTACGGCATCTTCGCGATGTACCGCGTCGTGGTTGGTCTGATCGTGCTCTACATTGCCTACCGACGCTGATTCGCCGCGGGTTGTTGCCGACGACTATGACGGCATTGCGATCGAGGCCCTGCGACAGCGAATCGGGGTTCCACGTCTCGCCGCGTTTGCATCGATCGGATCGACCCAGGACGTCGCGCACGAGCTAGCGGCGGCGGGTGCGGTCGCCGGCACATTGGTGCTCGCCGAGGCGCAGAGCGCGGGCCGGGGTCGCGCGGGTCGCCTGTGGCAGTCGGAATCGGGCGCGGGAGTGTGGATGACGATGGTCGAGCGGCCGCGCGACGTTCGCGCACTCGATGTCCTCTCGCTTCGCGTCGGTCTCGCGCTGGCGGCGGCGCTCGATGAGCTCGCAGGCGATCGCATCGCGCTCAAGTGGCCGAACGATCTCTATCTTCGCGGAAGGAAGCTCGCGGGAATTCTCGTCGAAGCCCGTTGGCGCGATGGGCTGCCGGAGTGGATTGCCATCGGTGTCGGCATCAACGTGCGCGCGCCGGAGTCGGAGCCGGTCGCGATCGGATTGGCGTCAACCGCCAGTCGGCTCGCCGTGCTGGAACGGTGCGTGCCCGCCGTTCACGCCGCGGCAGTCGCGGAGGGTAGGCTGCGGTCGGACGAGCTTCGTGAATTCGCGTCGCGCGATTGTGCCAAGGGCCGCCAGTGCGTGTCGCCCGTCGCCGGCGTCGTGCAGGGGATCGACCAATCCGGCGCGTTGGTGGTCGCGATAGGTTCAGAGACAACCGCGGTGCGATCTGGCTCACTCGTCTTCACGGAGGAGGGATGATCCTCGTCTTCGACGTCGGCAACACGGAAACGACGATCGGC
>JBDTAE010000050.1:0-3679 GCA_039924785.1 Gemmatimonadaceae bacterium
CTCACTTTAAAGAATAAGAATGGCTACCGCATATATCGTCGACGGCATTCGAACCGCGATCGGAAACATCGGCGGCGGACTGAGCGAGGTCCGCGCCGACGATCTTGCCGCGCTAACGATTGCCGAACTGCTGCGGCGCAACACCGCGCTCGATCCCGCGCGCGTGACCGACGTCATCCTCGGCTGCGCGAACCAGGCGGGCGACGACAATCGCAATGTCGCGCGCATGTCGCTGTTGCTTGCCGGATTTCCGGTCTCAGTGCCGGGCGAGACCGTGAACCGGCTGTGCGCATCGGGCATGAGCGCGGTCGTGCACGCCGCGCGCGCCATCATGGTCGGCGACGGCGATTTCTACATCGCGGGCGGCGTCGAGAACATGACGCGTGCGCCGTACGTCATGTCGAAGGCGAGCAAACCATTCGCGCGCGACATCGAGCTGTTCGACACGAGCCTCGGCTGGCGCTTCGTGAATCCGGCGATGAAGGCGAAGTATGGCGTCGACTCGATGGGGCAGACGGCGGAAAACGTCGCCGACCAGTTTGGCGTGTCGCGCAAAGATCAGGATACGTTCGCGATGCGGTCGCAGTTGAAGGCAGCGGCGTCGCGTGCGGCGGGCCGGTTCGAGCGCGAGATCGTCGACGTCGAAATTCCGCAGAAGAAGGGCGATCCCAAGCGCTTCGACCAAGACGAGTTCATTCGTCCCGACACGACGTTGGAGACCCTCGCGAAGTTGAAGCCCGCGTTTCGTCCTGACGGCGGTTCGGTGACGGCGGGCAATTCGTCGGGCCTGAATGACGGCGCTGCCGCATTGCTGATTGCGTCCGAGAACGGTTTGAAGGAGTTGAATGCAAAACCGCTCGCGCGCATCGTCGCGTCCGCGGTCGCCGGCGTGGAGCCGCGGATCATGGGCATGGGTCCGGTGCCGTCGTCGCGCTTGGCATTGTCGCGCGCGGGGCTCGGGTTGAATCAGATGGATGTGCTCGAGTTGAACGAGGCGTTCGCGGCGCAGTCGCTCGCATGCATGCGCGAGCTTGGCATGTCGGACGACGACGGGCGCGTGAATCCGAATGGCGGCGCGATCGCGCTTGGACATCCGTTGGGAATGTCTGGCGCTCGATTGCTGCTCACCGCGGCACGGCAGCTCGAAGCAACCGGCGAGCGCTACGCGCTGTGCACCATGTGCATCGGCGTCGGGCAGGGAATGGCAACGATCATCGAGCGGGCATAGGACGAACTGAGGAGCAATTAGAAAATCATGGGCACAACGACTCGATCCACGCTGCAGCAACTCGGCAACTATGTCTGCGGCGAGTGGGTAGAAGGCACGGGAAAAAAGGCAGAGCTCTTCAACGCGATCACTGGTGAAGCGTTCGCCGAAACGTCGACGGGCGGCATCGATACGGCGGCGGTGGTCGAATACGCCAAGACGAAAGGCGGCGCCGCGCTGCGGAAGATGACGTTCCACGAACGCGCGCTGATGTTGAAGGCCGCCGCGCAGTATCTCATGTCGCGCAAGGATGAGTTTTACGTCGTCTCGGCCGCGACCGGCGCGACGAAGACGGATTCGTGGATCGACATCGAGGGCGGAATCGGGACGCTGTTCGCGTATGCGTCGCGCGGACGTCGCGAGTTTCCCAATGAGCGTTTTTATGTCGATGGTCCAACGGAACCTCTGTCGAAGGGCGGTACCTTCGTCGGCCGCCACATCTGTGTTCCGCTCGAGGGCGTCGCGGTGCACATCAACGCGTTCAACTTCCCGGTGTGGGGAATGTTGGAGAAGCTTGCGCCGACGCTGCTCGCGGGCATGCCGGCGATCGTCAAGCCTGCGACGGTCACGTCGTATCTGACGGAAGCAGTATTTCGCGCGATGATCGACTCCGGATTCTTTCCGGATGGATCGATTCAGCTGATGTGCGGTAGCGCGGGAGACCTGCTCAGCCATCTCGACGGACAGAGCGCCGTGGCGTTCACGGGTTCGGCGCAGACTGGCAAAATGCTCAAGGCGTCGAAGACGATCATCGATAATTCAGTTCGCTTCAATATGGAAGCGGATTCGCTGAACTTCTGCATGCTTGGACCCGAGGCGTCGCCGGGTACGCCAGAGTTCGATCTGTTCGTGAAGGAAGTCGTTCGCGAGATGACGACGAAGGCGGGCCAGAAGTGCACGGCGATACGCCGCACGTTCGTGCCGGAACGCATGGTGAGCGACGTGATGGCGGCGTTGAGCAAACGGCTCTCGACCGTCACGCTCGGCGATCCGTCGGTCGACGGTGTGCGCATGGGACCGCTCGCGGGACGCGGCCAGGTCGGCGAGGTGCAGGCGAGCGTCGACGCGATTGCGCGTGTCACGGAATTGGCATATGGGAACAAGAATGACTTCGACGTTGTCGGCGCCGACAAGCTGCGCGGCGCGTTCTTTCCGGCGCTGCTCTTCTATTCGAAGGATCCGCTCGGTGCCAACGAGCCGCATGACGTCGAAGCGTTCGGTCCGGTCAACACCGTCATGCCGTACAAGTCCGTCGACGAAGCGATCGAGCTGGCGAAGCGCGGAAAGGGAAGTCTCGTCGGCTCGCTGTTCACGGCCGACGATCGTATCGCGCGCGACGTCGTGCTCGGCACCGCGGCGTATCACGGTCGGCTGTTGCTGGTGAATCGTCACAGCGCCAAGGAGTCCACGGGCCACGGGTCGCCGCTCCCGAATCTCGTGCATGGCGGACCGGGCCGCGCGGGCGGCGGCGAGGAAATGGGCGGCGTGCGCGGCGTGTTACACTACATGCAGCGAACGGCGTTGCAGGGGTCCCCGACTACCCTGATGCACGTGACGAACGAATTCACACTGGGGGCCGAGCGGACGTTCGATCGAATCCACCCGTTCCGGAAGTCGTTCGATGAGTTGCAGGTGGGCGATGCACTCGTGTCGCCGCGTCGAACGGTCACCGAAGCGGATATCGTGAATTTCGCGGGCGTGAGCGGCGACTTTTTCTATGCGCACATGGATGAAATCGCGGCTCGCGACTCGCTGTTCGAGCGCCGCGTGGCGCACGGCTATTTCGTGCTCTCGGCGGCGGCGGGATTGTTCGTCGACGGCGCGCCGGGACCGGTGCTCGCCAACTACGGTCTCGAAAGTCTTCGCTTCGTGAAGCCCGTATATCCGGGCGACACGATTCGGGCGACGCTTACGGTCAAACAGAAGACCGCGAAGGAGGATCGGGAAGGGCAAGTGCCGCAGGGCGTCGTTGCGTGGGACGTAGATGTTCGCAATCAGAACGACGAGTCCGTGGCGATTTATACAATTCTCACGCTGGTTCGGAAGTCGCTCGCGTAGTCGAGCGACCACGTTGTTGCTGGGCTGTCGCAGTTCACATTATTCGCAGGGAGGTTCTCCGTGATGTCACGCCAATCGCGCCGGTCGTTCACGCGCGGCGTCGTGCTCGTTGCCGCGCTGCCGGGTTTATTGTTTGCTCAACGCGGTGGAGGCAGAGGGCGCGCTGGCGACACCGTCGCCAGCGACGTCGCCTGGCGAAACGTTGGACCTGACGCTGCCGGCCGCATGGTCGCGGTCGCCGGCTCCGTCGCGCGTCCGAACGAGTATTACTTCGGCACGACAGGCGGCGGCGTGTGGAAGACCATCGACGGCGCCAAGACCTGGCAGTACATGGGGCTCAAGGAGACGCAGCAG
>JBDTAE010000051.1:0-9557 GCA_039924785.1 Gemmatimonadaceae bacterium
CGGCGACGTCGGGATCGAGGTTGTTCATCAGCATGCGCAGTGCGGCTTCCTGCTGCCAGCCTTTGCACGACAGCGTCGAGCCGCGCGGCGCGCGAATCACGCGCTGCCCGCGACCTTCGAGCGGCGAAACGTCCTGATCAGGCAATGTATGAACGCTCATGCGAACTCCATCATCGTTGCGGCCCAGCGATCGTCTCGCATCGCCGCGGCCATCGCCTCGAGGTCGGGCGAGAGTACGCGATCGCGGTCGAGTGTCGCGACGACGCTCCGGACCGCGGCGTGTGCACGCGCAACGCCGCGGCCGGGCTTGAGCGGCGCGCGCTCGTCGAGTCCTTGCGCCGCGCACATCAGCTCGACCGCGAGCACATACCGCACGTTGCGCACCACGCGTCGCAGCTTCCACGCCGCGGTCATCGCCATGGGGACCACGTCTTCCTTTCCGCTCCCCGTCGGAATCGTGTCGACGCTCGCGGGATGCGAAAGCACCTTGCATTCGCTCGCCAATGCGGCCGCGGTGACCTGGGCCATCATGAACCCGGAGTTGACGCCGGCGTCGCGCGTGAGGAACGGAGACAGCCCCTGATTCATATCGGGGCTGAGCAATCGATCGATACGACGCTCCGAAATCGTGGCGAGATTGGTGAGCGCAATCGCAAGGAAGTCCAGCACCATCGCGACGGACTGCCCGTGGAAGTTTCCACCGCTGAGCAACTCACCGTTTTCAAACACGAGCGGATTGTCGGTAGCGGCATTGATCTCCCGACCGATCACGCCCGCCGCAAAGTCGATTGCGTCGAGGACGGGGCCGTGCACCTGCGGCATGCACCGAAGCGCGTACGCGTCCTGCACGCGTGGATCGTTCGTGCGATGCGACTCGCGGATCTCGCTGTCGGCGAGGAGGTCGCGGAGCATCGCCGCGCACTGTATCTGACCAAGCTGTCCGCGCGCGTCCTGAATTCTCGCATCGAATGCGACTGGCGTTCCCATCAACGCCTCGAGCGACATCGCGCCGGCAACGTTTGCAATTTTCCAAAGGCGGCGCGCGTCGAGCAACGCCAGGGAGCCAAGCGCCGTGTGGCACTGCGTGCCGTTGATGAGCGTTAGCCCTTCCTTCGGGCCGAGGGTAATTGGCTCGAGTCCAACCGACCGTAGCATTGCGGACGCGTCCCCCTTTTTGCTTCCGCGGAATAGTGTGCCCTCACCAATGAGGGACACCGCGAGATGCGCAAGCGGCGCGAGATCTCCACTGGCGCCGACGCTGCCCTGCTCCGGCACGGGGGGATAGAGCCCAGCGTTCAACATGGCAAGCAGCAGCTCGGCGAGATCGGCGCGCGCACCGGAGAAGCCCTTGCTGATGACGTTCGCGCGAAGCAGCATCATCGCGCGGGTCTCGTGTTCCGAGAGCAGGTCGCCAACACCGACGGAATGACTGCGCACGAGGTTGACCTGGAGCGCCGCGAGGTGTTCCGGTGCGATCGCCACCTCGGACAGTTTTCCAAACCCCGTCGTCACGCCGTAGGCCACCGCGCGTTCGGCGACGAGCTTGCTTACGACCGCTTGCGTGACGCCGATGCGCCGTTTGGCGGAGGGCGCGAGCGAGACACGAGCCCGGTCGCGCGCGACGGCCGCGACTTGCTCCACCGTGAGGGAATTTCCGTCGATCACAACGCTGTCGATCATAGCGGGGAATGTCGACGCGCCGCTACGACAATTCAAGCCTGCCCGCGGGAGAAGATCGTCCCCTGGCACGGAGGCTCAGAACGGAACGCCCGATCGAACGGTCGACCGGTTGTAATCGAACTTGATGTCCGGCTCGGCCTTGAGCGCGATCGTGAAGTTGAACGAGAAATTGCCGTTCGGAGATTGCGTGAATCCGAAGATGGCGCGCCAATCGTGCAACTCGCGCTGGAGCGACACGATGTGGCTCGCGAACTCGTGGCGCTCGAGATCGTACGTCGTCTGCCACGCCGCGGTCCACTTCGGCGTGAGATTGAAGTTCACGTTGCCGTTGATCGAGGTCGTTGGCGGAATGTTGTACTGCGGACCGCCGACCGTCGTCGTGCCGATCGGCGTATCGGTCGTCGGCTGCACTTGAAGTTGGGCGATACAAGTGTCGAAGAGCAGCGTATTCGCACCGGCAATTGTCGCGCACCGGGCGCGCGGATCGAAGTTGATGATGTTGGTTCCCGTGGGGGGCCGCGGGCTCGAGCGGCTCAAGGACAGGGAGGCGTGCCAACCCTGGCCGGCGTTCGGAATGAAGCGATCGTTCGCGTGTATGTTGCCGCCCACTGCTTGAGACGCCGCCGATTGCGCGTCCTCGGGGTGTGCGACCGCCTGGGCGGAATCGCTCGTGGAGCGCTGCGACAGCGGCTGCGGCGGCGCCGCATTCGCCTTGCCGAGCAGCTTGGCGAACGCCGTGAAAGGATTCTGATCACGACCGATGCTGAAGTTCGCGGAGATCGTCGTCAGGTAGGGCTTGAACCGCGCGGTGTCGGTCTGCGTGCTACCCTCGAACAACGAATAGCTGCTCGAGAAATCGAAGCCCGGCAACAGGTCCGACGCGAGATTGTATCCCCACGAGTCCGTTGTCAGGCCTGTGATCGCTTTGTGGTGCTTGGCTCGCTCCAAATCGTACGCGAGCGGCGTCATCGTGATGCTGAGGAGTTTGATGACGGTTCCGTGGTCGGTGCCCGTCGTGTCGGCGCGATTGCGAATCTTCGCTTCGAAATTCTGCGTCAGTCCGAACGACAGCGACTGTTGCGCGAGGTTGCCGAGATAGCCGGCGCGCGTTCGTCCGAGCGCTTTCAGGTACTCGTCGCTCACGTCGGTGGCGGGCGCGAGCGTAAAGCTCAGCGTTGGACTGATGGAATGACGAATCGCTGAAAACGGACCGATCGAGTGCTGGAACAACGCATACAACGTCGGAGAGGCCGAGACGCCGGCGGTGATTCGCTTGGACTGATGCACGAACTTGCCGTCCGTCTGCTCGCTGGCGACCCAGTACGGTCCCGGATCGACGTTCTGGAAGCTGATCGTCGGAGAAAAATTGAAACGGTTCTGGCCAAAGCCGGGGATACCGATCGACGTCAGATCGGGAATCCAGTCGAAGTCGGTGCGGTACGTCGCGGCAAAGATACGCGTGTCGATGACCTGCCCGGTTTTGAAATCGGAGAGCTGAATCGTTTGCGGAAAGTTGTTGCGCTGCTGGTTTAGACGAAACGAATTCTTGAAGTCTCTTCCGAAAATCTGAAATGGCGTGTCGAAGGACAACGTCGACATCTCGGAATTGCGCGCGTGCGATTCGGTGCTGTCGCGCAGACCGGTCGTCGGATCGGTGCGGTAGACGAACTGGCCGAGCCCGGGTTGATCGATCGCCGACGTCCCACTGTGGCTATAGCTAAAACTCGGCGTCCAGTTGAGCCATTTCGTGATCGCGATGCTGGTCGACGTCAGCGACACCGTAGGAAAAGTCTCATCGACTTGCGGACGTCCCGGGTACTGCTTGCGTGTGGCACCGATCGACAACGATGCGGGCCCCAGCTTCTCCTGATACGTGGCCTGGGATGCGATCGTGGCCAGCGCGGCGTACGGATTGAACGTGTTCTGGCGCTGCAGCGTGGTATTGGTGACGTAGTTTGCGCTGAGATTGAGATGGCTGTCGTGCGAAAAATCCTGCGAGTGCGTCCAGCTCACCGCGGTGTTTTCGGAGCCGTCACGCTGAAAGGTCTTCGTAAAACCAATGCGTCCGCCGAGGAAGCGGTCGAGCCACTTGTAGTCCCACTCGCTGTTGAGCTTGAGCCACCCAGGATCGCCGGGGACGGAACCGGCGGCGCTGCGCCAGTCGATCCACGTACTCAAACCGGCGTAGTCGTTCAGCGCCCAGTAATAGCCGAAGTGGTCGATGTTGCGACGGTACGACGGGCTGTTACGAACGATGTCGCCGAGGCCGAACTGGGGAACGATGATGCCGCTGTGCCGTCCCGATTTTGAATCGGTGAAGATGAACGGCAGCCACATGACGGGGATGTCTTTGATGTACAAAATCGCCGGCGCCGCAACGAGCGTGTTGCCCGACGTTCGTTTGGCTTCTTTGAACTCAAAGTGGTAATCGGGGATCGTGTCGTCGCAGCTCGTCATCGAACCGGCGCCGGCATAAACCGTCGCCGATTTTCCGCCCGTGCTGTCGCCGACGACTTTCGCGACACCCATGTTCATATACCACATCTGGCCGTTGTTGACGCCCATTCTGGCGTTCGACACACGGACGGATTTTTCCTCGAGACTGTAGTCGACGCGCCCGCCATGCCCGAGGTCGGTGATGTCCGCCTGGCCGCTGCTCGGATTCGACAGGATGTAGTGGCCGCCCGTCGTGACGTGGTGCGACGATTCGCTGTAGTAGATGCCGCTGTCGCTCACCACCGTCTGCGAGTCGCGCGTGACGATCGCGCGGCGCTTCTTGGCGGCAAGGAGGTCGAGCGAGCGGTGCTGCGCGTCGAAGTATGCGGTGTCGCCCTGGTACTTCGTGACGCTGTAGCCCTTCTTCGCCAATAGTACCTGCGCGGCAGAGTCGGGCGTCGGCCACACGACGCGCGTGCTGTCGTGCAGGCTGTCTTTCTTCTGCGGAGGCGTCTGCTGAACGGCTCCGCGCCCCGGCAGACGCGGAATGATCTGCGCGTCAGCCGCCCCCGCGGTGGCTACGAGGACGAGCGCGAGCAGGGCAAACCGCTTCACTCAGACTCGTCCTTTTCTTCTTCTGCGGCTTCCGCCTCGAGCTTGGCGCGACGGCGTATCTTTCTCCGGAAAATCACGAACGACGCCACGACGCTGAGCTCGTACAGCAGGTACAGCGGCACGGCGAGCGCGATGGTAGTGTACACCATGTCGCCCGGCGTGATGAACGCGCCAATGATCACGATGAGCACGATCGCGTGGCGACGGTATTTATTGAGGAACTGCGGCGTGACGATTCCCAAGGCGGCGAGCCCGAGCACGACGATCGGCAGCTCGAAGCTTACGCCGAACGTCAGCACCATCGCGAACACGAAGCTGAAATACTCCTCGGCCGTGATGAGCGGAACCATCGATGGTCCGCTGAAGCCGAATAACCACGGCAGCGCGAGCGGAATCACGATGAAGTACGCCAGCGCCGCACCGCTAATGAACAGAATCAACCCGCTGAACAGCACGCCGATCGCGATGCGCTTCTCGTGTCGATGGAACGCCGGCGCAAGGAACGCCCAAAGCTGGTAGAGAATGACCGGCCCCGAGAGCACAAGGCCAATGGTCATCGCGGCATTCAGAATGACCTGAAAACCTTCACTCGGATGTGTGTAAACGAGTTTGTGCTCAGGGATCAGCGGAAGAATCGGACGCGCAAGGATGCCGACAACGTCGAACTGCAGCGCAATCCAGAACCCGATGCCGATGCAGACGAGCGCCGCGGCCAAGGAGTAGATGATTCGCCAACGCAGTTCCTCGAGGTGATCGAGGAACGGCATCTCCGCACTGTTTGTCCTTGGAATTCCGATTGCCACTCAAACGCTCCGCTACCGTTCGCCCATCAACGCTTTGGCGCGTCCAGCAGCGTCTGATCTGGGATAATCCTTGATGATCTTGTTCAGGATGATTCGGGCTTCGGCGCGCTTGCCCGAATCCCAGATCGGTTTGGCGTGAAGGTACAGCCCTGACGCCGCCTCAGCCGTGCCTGGGTACTTGTCCGCGACGAGCTGGTATACCGAATCAGCCGCGGTGGTGTTCCCTTCGTTCTTGTACGTGTCGGCGACGAGGAGCTGCGCGGAAGGCGCTCCCTCGTATGTCGGGTACGTCGACAGCAATTGATCGAGACCGCTGCGCGCGGTGTGATAGTTCCCCTGCTTCGCCTGCTCGCGCGCGGTCGTGTACAGCGTTGCCGGACCGGGGCCCGTCGGCATCGCATGCGACGTGTCGACACCCGTCGCTGCCGGCGGGGCCGCGACGGCCGGCTGTGTCATTCCCTGTTCTCGAAGCGCATCGAGCTGCGCCTTCATGTCCTGCGCGGTCTTCGTCGTCTGGCCCAATCGCTCGCCCATCTGCGACATCTGGGTACCGAGCACCGAGAACTCACCAGTGGCGACGGCCTGGAAGTTTGCGAGCTTCGCCGAGAGAATGCGCAGCGAATCATTCATACGGTCAATGGTTGACGACAGCGCGCGAATCTGCGCCGCGCGCGCGTCCCCCTGCCGAAGGATGGACGTATCGCCCTGCGCGAGTTGCGCGCGCGTCACGCGAAACTCGTCCTGCAGCAACTGGATGTCGCTCTTGGACGCGAGACAGCCGGTCGCGCCCACGAACAACAGCGAACCGGCTATCGCGCCGCGCTTCATGGCCTGCGCAGGTTTTGACCGCCGGCGGTGATCTCGAACTCCGCGCGACGATTCTGCGACCACGCGGCCTCGTCGGACCCCTGAGCGATGGGTCTTTCTTCGCCGTAGCTGATCGTTTCGATGCGGCCGTCGGCGATGCCATGCTGAACGAGATAGGCCTTCACGGCCCCCGCGCGGCGTTGACCGAGGGCGAGGTTGTACTCGTCGGAGCCGCGTTCGTCGGTGTAACCGGAGATGCGAATCGTGACCGCGGTATTGGTCTGAAGAATCGGCACCTTCGCGTCGAGGATCGCCTTGTCGTCTGGACGTAGATCGGACTGGTCGAAGTCGAAGTGCACGGTTGCGCCGAGGGTGGAACGAAGCGAAGCCATTGCGCCCGCTGCATCGCGCGCGGCCGCTGCCGCCGACGTGGCGCTGTCCGCAGCCCGACGACGAGCCGCATCCTCGGCGGCGCGACGCGCGGCGTCTTCCTGCGCGCGGCGAGCGCTATCGGCGTCAGGACCGCGAGCGGCCACAGTCTGCATGGGCATCGGGGCCGGCGGCGGCGCGTGATGACATGCGTCCACTGCCGCTACTGACACGGTTGCCGCTGCCACCACCGCCATCCGTCGAATGCGCATCATGTCGGGTCTCCAAGGGGGAACGAGACGGGACTTCACGAATCTACAATGATCAGGTGCTTATCTACTGTCCGGCCAACCGCGGCGACCACGCCGCAATCCGGGAGCCCGCGCCCTTTGTGAGCTGTCGAACACGATTCGATTCCGTGTCGAGCACCCACAACTGCCGCACTCCCGTTCGCGACGACGTAAACACGAGATGCCGTCCATCCGGTGCCCACGACGGTTGTTCATTCTCGCCGTCGCTCGTCAACTGCTTCGGTGTACCGCCCGCCGCAAAGATCGTCCGAATCTGGAACCGTCCGCCGACCATCTCCTGGAACGCAATCCGGCGTCCATCGGGCGACCAATCCGGATCGGACCGCCAGTTCTTTTCATTAAAGTCGTACGCCGTAAGCATTTCCACGTTCGTTCCATCGGCGTCCATAATATACAACTCAGGGGGGCCCAGGCGGTTGCTCACAAACACAATCCGACGCCCGTCGGGACTAATCGTCGGCTGCACGTTGATGGTCGAACGCGGGCTCGTCGACAGCTGCCGAGGAGCTCCCCCTGACACAGGAACGGAGAACATTTCGGATCCGTTTTCCCCTTCGCGCGAATAGATGACCGAGCTTCCGTCCACCGAAAAGATCGGACCAACGAACTGACCGTTGCGTCCCGGCGGAACGACAAGATGCGGACGCGCCGTCGCAAGATCGAACGCAACGATATGCGATGCGCCCCCGGATGCTGACACACCGAAGGTCGTGTAGACAAGCATATTACCGGCACGATTCCACGCGGGGCTCGACCCGTTTTCGTCGGTCGGAACGGTGATCTCGTCGGCGCCGTCACTGTCAATGACGCGGATGCTCGGGCCTCGAATGTACGCGATTCGCGTCGCGGCAATTCCGCGCTGCCCGGTGATCCATCGAACGATCTCGTCCGACGCGCGGTGGACCCCCATGCGCCAATCGCGATTCAGTCCCGTGGACGGGAGCGGAAACTCCCCGACGTTCACCACGCTCGAGTGCGCGACGTCGTGAAGCGCGATATGAAGTCCCGTCGCGACCGGCGTGATCTCAACGACCGCCGCCGCTGAAATGCGCTGAAAAAGCGCGTAGTTGAGACCGCCCCCGGCACCCGCGCCGCGCAATGAATTCGGGTCGGTGCTGTCGACGGGAATGAGCGTGACCTGATCGCTGAAATCGAGATCGCGCTGAATGATTGCGCGGATCGAATCACCAAAGGCACCGACGACGGGCAACACCACGACGTTCACCTTGTCGTGAAGCGGATCGTAGGTGCCGCTGATCGTGATGCCGCGAAAGGTCGTATCCTGCGCGTGCAAACACAGCGGCGCGAACGCCGCGAGAAGAGCGGTACAAACGGCGCGTAAAGTTCGCGTCATCGAATGAGGGACGGGGTGAACCGAAACGTGACCGGAAGAATATCTTCGCGAAACGACTGAGGAAGTGCACCGAACGCATTCGCTTTCGACGCGGACTCGACCGCACCGATTGCCGCTTGGTCGAACATATAGTTGTGCGAGCTTTCCTCGAGATGGATTCCGTTGGGGTCCACCGATCCATCTCGCCGAATCACGAATCGCACAGATGCAACCAACCGACCGTTCGTCTGGAACCGCCGAATGATCTGGCTCGCGATGTTGTTGATGTATGGCTGATAGGGGAATTCGATCCCGTTGGTGCTGACGTTCGCGACGTCCGCACCATTTCCCCCGGTCGGGCCACCGCCTGCGGTTGGCGCGGCCGCGTTCGCCTTGGACGGATCCGCCGGCTTGGCCGGCTTGGCTGGCTTGGCCGGAGTCGGCGCCGGGGTTGCCAGCTTGGGCGGCGCAGTTGGCTTCGCCTTCGCCTTGGGCGCGATCTTCTTTGGTGCAGTCACGCTTTTCGTCGGCGCAGGAGTGGGAGCAGGCGCTTCGGGCACGGAAGCGGGCGCCTCTTGCACGACGCCAGCCGCGCGATCACCCGCCGGCGCGGCGATCAACTCCACCTTGAACATCGGCGGACTCGGCGGCGGCGTTCCAGGTCGCAGGGAGAACAGCGCGGCGATCAAACCGCCATGCAGTACGACCGATGCAACCATTCCGCCCGCGAGACGAGGCGCAGCTGCCGCAGACACGCTATCGAATCTCCTCTGGTTCCGTCGCCAGCCCGACGCTGGTGACGCCGGCGCCGACGAGAATGGCCATGACTTGCGCGATCAAGCCGTAGTTCGCGTCCTTGTCCCCTCTCACATACACGCCATTCTTCGAACGGTTGCCAGTGAGCGTTTTCGCAAACGCCCGAAACTCGCCGATCGACATCGTGTTGCCGTCGATCACGATGCGCCCGTCGCGCATGACGTCGATCGACACCGCGTCCTTGGCCTCCATCGGCTTGGCGTCGGCCTTTGGAAGATTGAGATCGATTCCGCCCTGCATCATCGGAGCGGTGATCATGAAAATCACGAGCAGCAGGAGCATCACGTCGATGAGACTCACGACGTTGATATCGGCGTTCATCGCGAATCGCTCACGACGGCGACGGCGCGCCATCTAGATCCGTCCCTCGCGCGCGAGCAGCGCGAT
>JBDTAE010000052.1:0-3563 GCA_039924785.1 Gemmatimonadaceae bacterium
ATCTCACGCTCGCCAAGGGCCGCCGGGTGCTGAGTGCCGTGATAATCGGATATAGCGGAGGATCCAGCCCACGTATGCTTGCGCTGTACGCGGGCTCAGATGTCGCGCGCGCATTCGGCCTTTCACCGGCGCGAGCAATCGGGCCTGTCGTTGGCATATCTGGAGCCGGTGAGCGGTCTGCTTGCACGGGCGCCACACGATCACGATCTCGTGGTCGCATGAGTTACCTGGACTCACTCGCGGGCATCACCCAAGCCTACCCAAAACCGTTTCTGCTCCGGCGTCATCGCCGACCGCTTCACCAGCCCCTCATACGTAAGATTCGACGCCTGAAACGCCCTTCCCTGTGGACCCGCGAGCGTTGCGACGATCTCGCCGATCGCGTTCTGCACGAGGTCGCGCGGCCCGCAGGGCTCTTCTCCCCCAGCACGCGGTACGCACGCGCGAGAACGCCGGCGGCAACTCGGCGGCGGTCGCCGTGTTGAGAAGACTCAAATAGGCCGGCGAACCGAGGCCCAGCAAGTTGTAATAGATCCGCGCGTCACGATCCCCCGCGTTTCGCGGATCGTCGACGCAATCGTGCTCGCCTCGATGGGATTGGCGGCCATGGAGCAGGAATCACTGAGCGTTGCCGGGATGTCCGCCGAGGGGATGGCGATCGGCGAGGGCGCGACGTCGCGCGCATTGATGAGAATGTCGAAATGATCGTTTCACCAGAGGCATGCGCCGATACGCTTTCGGAATTCGAATGCGTTCCGGTGCTGTCGCAATCCGTCCACGACGATCTCATCGCGGCCACGACGGGTTTCGTCGCCCGTCATAACGCTTCCGGTAGGTGCGAGACGAGTATCCTCGTCGTCACGGGGGCTCCCGTGAACCCGCGACGAGATCGTTCGGCGGGGAGACCGCTTTCATTCGCGCGATTATCTAATTTAATCGTGCCACGACGGCTCCGCTGATTGCGCGAAGGAATCGATGAACGGGCCGACGCCTTCGTTGAGGCCGAGATCGCATTGTGGGACCACGCGACGGGATTGCGCGACGTCACGCACGATCGACGCGCGCCGACGACGGGTTGCCACAACGTCACGAAGGCTTCGCGATGCATCATCGCGCCTTTCGTTCACGCGCGCGCGGTGGTCGCGCATTTTCGATCGGTCGTCTCGCGAGGCGATCGGCTGGCGTCGCGGCACGTCGGGTTCGCGATGACGAATCGGACCTCGAGAAACACTCCTCCGACCGCGCGCGCACAACGTCGACCCTTCGCCGCGACTCGGCGACCCGGCACGATTGCCTGACGGCTAAGAAGAGTCTCACGATGAGCGCGCGAAATCCCGCGATCACCGCGCGGCGTCCGATCGCGCCGCGCGAGGCAGTGCGACCTATTCGCAGGCAGGCACTCCGCCTCTGATTTCTTTTCTCGCGGCGCGCGTAATCCGACCGGCGGTCTGCGTTTGTCCACGAACGATGCGACGTTCCGGACGATCGCTTCGAGTTTCTCCACGAACGGTCCAACGGTCTCGATCACCGATCGGACGTTCCTCGCGGTCGATTCGATTCTTGCCACGGCCCCACGGATCTTCCCGACGATGACGCCGAGATCGCCAACCGCGCCTTCGCCGTTCTACCAGAGAGGTCGATTTCCCCGACGGCGGCGCCGCTGAAAATCGCGACCCAACCGCGATTTTCCGCGACCGGTTCGACCGGTTTGGTCGCTGCGCGATTACGGTCGCGGGCCGTCGGCGAAAAAGTCCCAAAACTTTTTTGGTACATCCGCCGACCTTATGCAAATAACAGTGCGTATGCCGGCCGATGTGATGAATGCCCGCGTCGGCCAATCCATTCCGGCATTCAACGTCCTTTCCGGAGGAAGTACAATGCATAACGAACAAAATGCAGTGCTCAGCAGTCTCCGTCGCACCCAGCAGTTCCTGGAGGCGCACGCTGACACGTCTCAAGCAAGCAGCACGTCTGCCGACATCGCGTTGTGAGTGAGGCGCGTGCGCTGCTGTTTCTACAACTCGGAGCCAAAATGAGGACGTTGCTGTGTCTCTCCGCTCTCGTCACCGTGCTCGGCGGCTGTGCCAAGAAGGTGGACGACCCGCGCATCGAGTTCTCCGATGTGGGGTTTTCCCTGCATCTGCCGCCGCCCATGCAGCAGGCCCTCGACTCGCTCGTGCCGGGATTCCGCATCGTGCACGCGACATCGTTTCGCTCCGACGTCAGTCAGGCCGCTGCGGCCATGGGCGCGGTGGGTATGCCGGCCGCATTCGCCGCGATTGGTGACTTCAACCACGACGGCCGGATCGACGTGGTCGTCGAAGGAACGGCACCCGGCGACTCCGCGCTCCGGGTGGTCGCGATCATGAATGGACCAAAGCCAATCGCCATCGATGTAACGCGCTTCCCCGTGTTCGACGCGGACGCCGTGGGGATATACCTCTCGATTCCACCTACGGGGGTCGCGGGTGCCTTCGAGGTCGTGGACTATCCCGACTCCACCGTCCTTTACCAGTACGCAGATGGTGCCCTCAAGGGAAGCAACATCAAACAATGAAGCCGTTCGCGGTGGCGGAATCCCATGCAACGCGCTGTCGTCGGGATCATGCGATCACTCTTCGAGCGTCGCGTGGAGCAACCGACTTACGGCTACAGCACCAACCAACCAATCGTCCTCCCCCTCGTCAAAGGGAACGTCCTCACGTCCAGGGAGGCCATAGCGTGCGAACCCGGCGAGAAGGGAATGGGTCTCGTAAGACAGTTGTCGGCACGTTTCTCGTCGCAGAACGAGCGCGCAGTGCGTTGATTCTCGTCGTCCAAAACCTCTGCGACCGGGGTGACAGCACACTCGTGGTCCCTTGTCGCGCTGCACTGATGCCACACGCCCCGACGCCGACTCATATCGTGACAACCAAGATGAACCAGTCCATTCTGTCACCTTCATCTTGCGTTCCAAGTGGAACGCCGATTTCGTGAGTCTCGAATGCCCGACACGTCAACTGATCTCATTGCAGGCACGCTCGACATGCTCATCCTGAAGAGCCTCAGCTTCGAGCCGATGCACGGGTTCGGCATCACCAAACGGATCGAGCAAATCAGCAACGGCGTGTTCAAGGTCAACCCCGGATCACTCCTCCTCGCGTTTCAACGCATGGAGCGCCAATCGATGATTGACGCCGAGTGGCGTGCAACGGAGAACAATCGTCGCGCCAAGTACTATCGGCTCACAGCAAAAGGAAGACGGCAGCTCAAGACGGAAACCGCCGATTGGCGTCGACGCATCGACGCGATTGCCAGACGTCTCGAGGCCTAGGAGGGCGCCATGATGAGATCTCTCATTGCCAGAGCCCGGGCACTCTTGGATCGACAGACGGTCAACGACGAACTCGACGACGAGGTCCGACATTACATAGAGTTCGCTGCCGCAGAGAAAATGCGTGGCGGCATGTCGCGCGAGGACGCGGAACGCGCGCGACGCCCGGATAGGCGCCGTTAGCGCGAGCTTTTTCGGATTCTTTAATGCGCCACCCGTCCTTGGACGCTATTTCACCGCGCTGGAGGAT
>JBDTAE010000053.1:0-8083 GCA_039924785.1 Gemmatimonadaceae bacterium
CGCGGCACACGAGATGTTCGGTCTCAACTCGATCGTGTTCCGTCCGCACAACGTGTACGGCGAGCACCAGAACATCGGCGACCGCTATCGCAACGTGATCGGCATCTTCATGAATCAGCTCATGCAAGGCCAATCACTGAGCGTGTTCGGCGACGGGCTGCAGACGCGCGCGTTCAGCTATATCGATGACGTTGCCCCACACATCGCGCGGAGCGTCTCAGTTCCTGCGGCCTACAACGAAACGATCAACATCGGAGCGGACGAGCCGCACACCGTGCTGCATTTGGCGGAGGTCGTGAGTCGGGCGTTTGGGGCGGATCCGAAGATTGCGCGTCTCGAACCGCGAAACGAAGTCGTCCATGCGTACGCGAGCCATGACAAGGCCCGGGCCATCTTTGGGGAGACTGAGGCGGTTCCGCTGGAGCACGGAATCGAGCGCATGGCGGCATGGGCGCGCCGGGTCGGGGCCAGACAGAGCTCGACGTTCGGCGAAATCGAAATTCCCAAGAAGCTTCCGCCGAGTTGGCGGACCGCCAAATAGTCGATTGCGGCGAGGATCGGCGCGGTCATTGTGTCCACCGGCGAACACACCGTCCCAAAAGCGGACATATTTCCGTCGGGCGATCACGACGGATTGAGCCGTAAGTAACTTCTCATCAACAGGTTCCGTAGTACCCTAGGCGGGCACGTTCCTTTCCTGTCCATCGGCCGATAACAAACCGTATGGAAGAAAGAAGTGTCTGACGATTTGAGGGTGTGAAGTCGCGTCGAAGCGCTCCATCCGACTGTTTCTTTGCCTTGGTCCACTGGTTCCTGTCATGAGTCCCCTGTCGTTCCTCGTCGATCCTTACGCTGACACGCTCGAGCTCCCGGTTTCCGGCGACCTCGGTCCCGTGTCCGCGACTTGGGAGTGCGAGCAAATCGTAAAAAATCTCAGCGCTCAATTCCAAGTGGTTCGAGAGATCGGACGCGGCGGAATGGGCGTGGTGTTCCTTGCGCGCGACATCGCGCTGCATCGCCTCGTTGCCATCAAGGTCCTGCGGTACGAGTACGCGTCCTCCGAGGAACATCGCGAGCGGTTTCGTCGCGAAGCGCGGACAACCGCGCGTCTCAGCCATCCGAACATCGTGCCGGTGCACACGTTCGGCGAAACGCAGAGCGACGTGTACGACGCGCCCCTTGTCTACATCGTGATGAAGTACGTCGACGGCGAATCGCTCGCCGTGCGCATGCGGCGCGAGCACCGGCTGCCTGCGTCCGAGGTGCAGCGTATCGTGCGCGACCTCGCGCTAGCGCTGGAGTCGGCGCATCGCGACGGCGTGGTGCATCGCGATCTCAAGGCCGAGAATATCCTTCTCGAGCGCGGCACGGGTCACGCGATGCTGACGGACTTCGGCGTCGCGCTGCTTCGGTCGCTTGATCCCGTTCGGTCCGACAGCGCGCGCGCGTTCGGCACGCCGCACTACATGTCGCCCGAGCAAGCTGCCGGTGAGCTCGACATCGACGGACGGAGCGACATCTACTCGCTGGGCGTACTTGGCTATTACATGGCGAGCGGTGAGTTGCCGTTCGACGGCCGAACGTTCCAGTCGCTTGCGGCGAAACACATTGCCGTCGCGCACACGTCGCTGGCTGAGTTGGTGCCGTCGCTTCCGAGCTCGCTGGCCCATGCGATCGAGCGGTGCCTCGAGAAGGATCGCGCGAACCGTTGGCGCACCGGTCGAGAGTTGGCTGATGGACTCGCCGCGGCGCCGGTTCGTCGCCGGTGGTTTCAGTCTGGCGGGAACGGCGCCAAGAAAGCAAAGCGTGTGGCGGCGACTGTCGTGCGTTCCAAGACGGTGACAGAGCTCGCGCTGTTCGCCGCCGTGATCCGAGCGCTGGTGAGGTGGACGACGATCTAGTCGTTCACCCCGCTTGGCCGTCGGACGCTGACCAATTGTCGATAGGGGAGGGGGGTATATAAGTTTCGAGCTATGAGCTCGGAACAGACTATCGATTTCCCGGTCTCGGGAATGACCTGCGCCGCCTGTCAGGCGCGGGTCCAGCGCGCGCTGGTCAAAGCGCCCGGAGTCGAGCAGGCGTCGGTCAATCTCGTCACGCGAAACGCGCATGTGGCGTTCGACGCGTCGGTGATCACACCCGAAGCGCTGATCGAAACCGTGCGCGCTACAGGATACGGGGCGGAATTGCCCGCCCAGGCGCAGACCGTTGCCGAGGAGCAAGCTGCAACCGACGCTGCGGGCGCCGATGAGTTCAATGCGCTTCGCCAAAAAGCCGTCGTCGCGTTCACGATTGGGCTCGCGGCGATGTTCGGCCCAATGCTGCTGCCAAAGTCCGCGATGATGGCGACCGACACCGCGCCGTTGGTTTGGTGGGTGCTGCTCGTGGCGACAGCGGGCGTCATGTTTTGGGCCGGTCGAGAATTCTACTCGCACGCCTGGGCGGCGCTGCGGCACGGGTCGGCCGACATGAACACGCTCGTGAGCGTGGGAACGCTCGCGGCGTTTCTCTTTTCGGCGACGGCGACGATCGATCCAGGACTCTTCTCGCGCCGCGGAGTGGTGCCCCAGGTCTACTACGAGGCGGTCGTTCTCATCATCGCCGTCGTGCTCGCGGGACGCGCGCTCGAAGCGCGAGCAGTGCACCAGACGTCAAACGCGCTGCGACGACTCATCGGTCTTCAACCGAAGGCCGCGCGCATTGAGCGCGATGGGGTCGAAGTCGACGTCCCGATGGAGCAGGTTCGGCACGGCGACGTCGTGATCGTTCGGCCCGGCGAGCGTGTTCCGGTCGACGGAACCGTCGTCGCCGGCACGAGCGCGATCGACGAATCGATGCTGACGGGCGAGTCGATGCCGGTCAGCAAAGCAACAGGCGATCGCGTCTTTGGCGGAACGGTGAATGGCACCGGCGCCTTTCGAGCGAGCGCCACGACAGTGGGCGACGACAGCGCGATTGCGCGCATCGTGCGGCTCATGCGCGAAGCGCAGGCCACGCGGGCGCCAATTCAACGCCTCGCCGATCGCGTGAGCGGAGTGTTCGTGCCGGTGGTGATGGCGATCGCGCTTGCGACGTTCGCGACGTGGTTGATCGTTGGCGGCACCGGCATGCTCGTGCAGGCGACGACCGCGGCCGTTTCGGTGCTCATCATCGCATGTCCGTGCGCGATGGGACTTGCGGTTCCCACGGCCGTGATGGTCGCGACCGGCAAGGGCGCGGAGCTCGGCGTGCTGATCAAGGGAGGAGCGGCGCTGGAACGCGCCGGACAGGTGGACACTGTTGTCATCGACAAAACCGGTACGCTCACGGAGGGGCGGCCGGCCGTGACCGACGTGCTCGCGGTGGACGGTGATACCAAAACTCTCATGGCCCTTGCCGCCGCGGCGGAGCGGCCGTCGGAGCACCCACTGGCAGCGGCCATCGTTCGCCATGCAGCCGACAATGCCGTGCCAACCGAGGTGGCCGCGGACTTCACATCGCACACCGGACAAGGCGTCAGGGCGCGCGTTGGCTCCCGTCATGTCATCGTTGGCGGCCCGCGATGGCTCGAGGCGGCCGGGATCTCGGTCGCTCCGTTGACCGAGCGGGCGAGTCAGCTTTCATCCCAAGGCAAGACGATCGTGTTCGTCGCGGCAGACGGTCAACTGCTTGGCGCTATCGCCATCGCGGATCGCATCCGCCCAACGACGCGCGACGCCATTGCGCGTCTCAAGCGTCTGGGTCTTTCGGTTGTGATGCTCACGGGAGACGCGCGCGCGGCCGCGGGGCACATTGCGGCCGAAGCGGGCATTCAGGACATCGCCGCCGAATTGCTTCCGGGAGACAAGACCGCCGAGATTGCGCGGCGGCAAAAGGAAGGGCACGTCGTCGCGATGGTTGGCGACGGCATCAACGACGCTCCCGCGCTGGCGCTGGCCGATGTCGGCATTGCGATGGGCTCGGGCACGGACATCGCCATCGACGCCGGCGACGTCACGCTGGTGCGGTCGGACCTGAACAGTGTTGCCGATGCAATCGCGCTGTCGCGACGCACCATGCGAACGACGCGAGAAAATCTTTTCTGGGCGTTCATCTACAACGTCATCGGCATCCCGCTCGCCGCGGGAGCCCTCTATCCGAAATACGGCTGGCTGCTGAACCCAATCGTCGCGAGCGCGGCGATGGCCATGAGCTCGGTCAGCGTTGTCATGAACAGTTTGCGCCTCAAACGCTGGAGACCCCGATGAGTGAAACCGCAAACTGCGCCTGCGGCGTGAACGACACCAACGGTCGGAAGGCCGTTGCCGTGGACTCGGCGATCAAGGAGCGAAATCTCAAGCGGCTACGGCGTATCGAAGGTCAAATACGCGGGTTGCAAAAAATGGTCGAGGAGGATCGATATTGCACAGATGTGATGACGCAGATTGCCTCCGTGCATGAGGCGCTGCGATCCGTTGGCCGGGAGTTGATGCGCAACCACCTCCGCCATTGCGCGACGCAGGCGATCAAGGCAGGTCCGGACACCGCCGAGGCGATGTATGATGAACTCGTGGAAACGATGTACCGCCACGCCCGGTAGCAGACCGTGGTTCCCTCTGTCGTGAAAGTTCTATGATCGGAGCGCGCGTGAAACACTTCGTGAAACACTTCATGTTGAGAACCGCAGTCGCGGTGTCCGCGGCCTCTCTTCTTTTCGTCGCCACCGCCACCACTAGCGCACAGGCGCGCGGGCCAATCACCGTGCTGGTGGTTCGCCACGCTGAAAAAGCCGCGACCCCGGCCGACGACCCGCCGCTTACCGCTGAAGGGCAAGCGCGCGCACACGCGTTGCTCGCGGCGGTGCGCGACGCACACATCGGAGCGATCATCACGACGCAGCTTCTTCGCACGCGCAGCACCGCCGAGCCAACGGCGATGGCGCTCGGGATCAAACCCGAGGTAGTGAATGCGGGCGGTGCGACGCACGTGCAGGACGTTGTGGCGGCGATTCGCGCGCATGTTGGAAAGACGGTGCTCGTGGTCGGACATTCGAATACCGTCCCGGCGATCATCGAGGCGCTTGGCGCCAAGCGACCGGCGGCGATTTGTGATTCACAGTACGATGACTTGTTCATCGTGACGATTTCCGCCGACGGCACCGCGGGCGTGGTGCACGCGAACTATGGCGTGCGGGCACCGCCTGACCCCAGCTGCGCCACGATGCGATAGCCGCGTCGGCCGATGATCGTCGCGATCACCGGAGCGAACGGCTTCATCGGCCGGCATCTCGTGCAGCGGTTCACGCATGCGGGGTGGACGACGCGGGCGATCACGCGCCGAGATTTTGCGACTGGCGCGGTCGATGATCTGACGCGAGGTGCGGATGTCGTGGTGCATGCGGCGGGAGCGACCCGCGCACCGTCGGTCGCGCAACTGCGCGAGTCGAACGTCGCGCTCACCCAACGAATGCTCGACGTTGCGCGCGCGGCTGCCGTGCGGCGCTTCGTATTCATCTCATCGCAGGCAGCCGGAGGACCAGCGGCAACACTGGCTGCACCCGTGGACGAAAACGCGACGCCGTCGCCCGTCGAGCCCTACGGACAGAGCAAGCTCGACGCGGAGAATGCGGTTCGAACGGCGTCGGGCATGGCAACCGCGATCGTGCGTCCCGCGGCCGTCTACGGTCCGGGAGACCGCGACTTCCTCGCAATGTTTAAGCTCGCCCGGCGCGGTGCGGCGATTCATCCTGGCAACCGCGACCACTGGCTTTCGATCATTCACGCGCACGACGTTGCCGATGCTGTGCTCACGTGCGCGACGTCCACGACCGCGATTGGGCAAACGTACTTTTTCGCGAACGACGAGCCCGTTCAATGGGCGGAGCTATTTCGGCTCGGTGCGGAATGTGCCGAGCGAACGCTTCGATTGGACGTCAACGTGCCCGAACCGATCGTAAAGATTGGCGCAGCGATAGGCGACTTGACAGCGGCCGTGACTGGACGCGCGAGCCTCTTTACGAGCGGCAAAGTCGCGTTGAGCAAACCAGCATTCTGGATTTGTTCGAACCTGAAGGCTCGTCGCGAACTTTCGTTTTCGCCAAAGATTGACCTTCGCCGAGGGCTTGGTGAGACCTACGCCTGGTACCGGGCGAACAAATGGCTTTGATTCTGACGCAATGATTCGCTTCGTGCGCGCGCTGTGTGTTCTAGGGTTCGTCGCTCTGGCGCGCCTGGTTTCAGCGCAGGCGACGCCGTTCGTTGCACCAGTCAACGGCGTATATCGAGATATCGAACGACTCGCGGCCGCAGGGCTGATCGACACACTCGTTATTGGCGCCCGGCCGTTCAGCGAGCACGAAATCGTGCGGCTGTTGAAGGAGGCCAATCGCAAGCTTGGCCACACGGCGACGAGGAATTCGTGGGCAGCGTTGGCGGTGAAGCGAGACTTGGCGCTGTTCGAGCGGCAAGACGCCACCGTCGTGGACGCGATCGCGGTCGAGGCGAATTACCTCAACAGCCCGTATCGCGCTGCTCCCGCCGACTCGAACGGTGTCATTCCGGCGCTCATCAATCCGCTTGCGGCGTATCGCGAAGGCCGGCCGTTGGCCGACGGAAAGACGGGCAGTTTGGAAACGTGGCACAGTCTGCTGCTCGGATCGCACATCGCGCTTTCGGCGAACCCGCTTTTCACGATACGGTCTGACCGTGGCTCGCCGAACGCGAAAGAGGGAGTGCAACTGCAGACGGGCGCGGCGAATTTCCTTTTTGGAAATCTCTCAATCGAAGTCGGGCGCGACTACTCGGTGTTCGGACAGGCGCCGACTGGCGGGCTGCTTCTCTCGGACAACGCGCCGTCTTTCAATATGGTGCGGATCTCCAACGATCGTCCGGCGCCGCTGCCCTGGCTGTTTGGACTGCTCGGACCCATGCGCGGTTCGCTGTTCGTCGCAGATCTTGGGTCGCAGCAGATTCATCCGCGCGCCAAGTTGGTGGGATACCACGTCGCGGCGCTGCCGACGCCGCATTTCGAGTTGGGTGTCGAGGTGATTGACGCGATGGGAGGAAACGGCGGGCAGCCGGCGAGCTTCAGCGACCGTGTGCTCGACGCCATTCCCATCGTCGACGTCTTTCGCGCGAACAGCGACTTCCAGTTCTCAAATAAGATGGCCGCCGTGGACTTCCACTTGCGCCTGCCGTCGCTCGCCGGATTCGAGCTTTACGGCCAGACCGCGATCGACGATTTCGACGCGCGTCGCTTGAAGAGCGTGTTTCTCGAAGACGGTGGGTATCTCGTCGGCACGTCGCTGGCGTGCGTGACCGAGTGCGGCCGGATCGGAATTCGCGCGGAGTATCATCAAACCGGTATTCGCTTCTATGCACATCCCGACTATCCGATCGAACAGAATGGCATTCTCCTCGGGGATCCGCTCGGACCGCGCGGGCTCGGCGGCTATCTCACCGTCGATGGCGACGCCGGTTCGCTTGGGCGCGTCGCCGCGAATGCCGCGTTCGAAGTTCGGAGCGGGAACGGGTATGCCTCGGGCACGTCCAACGCCCACTCGACTGATTTTCATTTCGTTCAGGTCTTTCATCGTCCCGGCGAGAAGCGCATGAGAGGGACGATCACCTGGGAGCCCGACCTCGACGCTGGGTACACGACGCTTCGCCTCACCGGCGGTGCCGAACGCGTGACGAACTCCGGGTTTGTTGCCGGCGTGAATCGCATGAATTGGCTGGCGAGCGTCAGCATCGTGGTGCACTGATGAGTGGTCCGACCGTCGCGTTTACGGTCGATCTCGAGCCCGATTGCCCGCCGTTCCTCTCGGGCTTTCGAGGAGTTGAGCACGGGTTGCCGGCGCTGCTGGACGTGCTCGAACGACTGCGCGTGCCCGCGACATTCTTTACGACGGGCGAGGTCGCGGAGCGCTACCCGGAAGCGGTGGCGGGCGTAGTCGCGGCGGGCCACGAGCTCGGATGTCACGGCATGACGCACACGGCGTTCACGACGATGAGCCGCGACGCGGCGCGCGATGAAATCGAGACATCGGCGAGCATTCTTCGCCGGTTTGCGCCGGTGACGAGCTTTCGCGCGCCGTATCTGCGCTTTCCAGACGAGTACGTCGACC
>JBDTAE010000054.1:0-3813 GCA_039924785.1 Gemmatimonadaceae bacterium
CCCTGACCGTCGGATCCTGAACCGAAGCGGCGATGATCGAAACCGTACCGGCCTTGACGCCAGTGACCGTGCCGTCCGTTCCGACCGTCGCAACCGTCGCGTCGCTCGAGGACCACGTCACCGTACGATTCTTCGCCGCGGGACCCGCGTCAACCGACGCGGCCAAAACTGCCTTTCCACCAACAGCGATCGTCAAGCTTGCCGGCGCCACCAACACAGCGTGAATAGTGCTATCGCCAGCAACCGTAATCGGCGTGGGAACAGTGACCTTGTCGCCGCAAGCCGTAAGGCCGGCGATGGTCAGGAGACCCACCAAAGTAGAACGAACAACGCTTTGCATCTTACCTCCCTGGGTAATGGATGCGGGGTGAGAACAGGAACTGCGAAAACCACCAAAAACTTTCCTACAAATCTTCATCCGCCGCGACGAGCAAAGAAAATGCGGCCAATGCCGTAAGCGACCCAAGATAGAACTTGGGGGCCATGGGGTCAAGGCAGCAACCCAACGACTTGGTCAGAATCTCTCACTCGCTCTCTCCGGAACCGAAAAAGAACCTCCGTCCCTAGGGCTGACCGACGACACCACGGCCGCTCGTCACCCTTACTCCAAACATTCGGGAAGCCCTGAAATTACACAGAATTTCCGAACGCCGCGCCACACCAGCATCGGCCTAACCACGCGAATTCCCAACAGTCGCAGCGAAAGGATCCGACGTCGCAGTAGAGACGCGGCACCGCAACACAGGTAACACGGAGGTTTATGGTCAACGCACAACTTGATACAGAACACTGTGTTACAGGGTGAGCGGACGCACCGAAACGCCGCTGCAGCACCGCGCCGTATATTCCCCGGCATGCCGGACGCCCCAACCCCCGCCCCTCGCATCTACCCAGCCCGCGAACGAATCGTCGCCAACCCCACCCGCGACCTCGCCCGCGAGCTCAACCCCGAACAAGCGGCCGCGGCAACCCACGGCACCGGCCCTCTCCTGGTCATCGCCGGCGCTGGAACCGGAAAAACCCGCACTCTCATCTACCGCGTCGCCTCACTCATAGAACGAGGCATTCCGCCCGAACGCATCCTCCTCCTCACCTTCACCCGCCGCGCCGCCGCGGAAATGCTCTCCCGCGCCGAGCGATTGGTGGGATCGGCGTCCTCACGCGTCCAAGGGGGCACGTTCCACGCCACCGGCCACTCCCTGCTCCGACAATTCGGACCCGAGGCCGGCCTCGCCCGCGACTTCTCCATCATGGACCAGGGCGACGCCGAAGACCTCATGGGGCTCGCCCGCGCCTCACTCGGCTTCAGTAAACAGGAGAAACGGTTCCCGAAGAAAGAGACGTTACACTACATATATTCACGACATCTAAACATCGAACGTCCGGTCGAAGACATCCTCCACGAAGAGTACCCGCAGTTCGTCGAATTCTCGCGCGACATCATTCGCATCTTCGCCGAGTACACGAATCGCAAGAGCGAGCGGAATCTCGTCGATTACGACGACCTCCTGCTCTTCTGGGCCCTCATGCTCGAGCAGTCCCCCGCGCTCGCCGACAAGATCACGAGCCGGTACGACCACATCCTCGTCGACGAATATCAGGACACCAACCTGCTCCAGGCGCGCATCCTGCGCGGCATGTGCCGCGGGCACCGCAACATCACCGTCGTCGGCGACGACGCGCAGAGCATCTACTCCTTTCGCGGCGCAAGCTTCCGCAACATCCTCGACTTCCCGAAGCAGTTCGGCGAAACGCAGATCGTCGCGCTCGAGCAGAACTATCGCTCGACGCAGCCGATCCTCGACGTCACCAACACGCTGATCTCACGCGCGCTCGAGCGATTCACGAAACAGCTGTGGACGATGCGAACCGGGACCGAGGCACCGTGGCTCGTCACCGCGCGCGACGAACAGCAGCAGACCCGCTTCGTCGTCGACCGCATTCTCGAATTGCACGAGGAAGGCATGCCGCTGAGCGAGATCGCGGTGCTCGTGCGCGCCGGCTACATGTCGGCGGACCTCGAGATCGAGCTCACGAACCGCAAGATCCCATTCGAGAAGTGGGGCGGCATCAAGTTCCTCGAAGCCGCGCACGTGAAGGACATCCTCGCGTTTCTCCGCGTATTAGAAAATCCTCGCGATGAGGTGAGCTGGTACCGCATCCTGATGCTCATGCCGGGGATCGGCGACGTCACCGCCCGCGCGATGATGGCGTCGATGGCCGACCGGTCGTGGGATCCCGACGCGTTCTCGCAGTTCACACCGCCGCCAAAAGCGCGCGACGCACACGCTGAGCTGAGCGGTCTGTTCCGCCGCATGCGCAAGACACGCGGCGCCGACGCGGGCCAGTCCGCCGTCGGCGAAGACATCGACCTCATTCGCGCGCTCTACGACAAAATCCTCGGCGACCGCTACGACCGGTCGGAGCCGCGGCTCGCCGACCTCGATCAGCTGCGCGTCATTGCCGCGGGCTACCCGAGCCGGAGCGCCTTTCTCGCCGCGCTCGCCCTCGAGCCGCCGTCGAACACACAGGATCTCGCGACGGGTTCCGAGTCGGAAGACGACGCGCTCGTCATCAGCACCGTGCACAGCTCGAAGGGCAAGGAGTGGGACGCGGTGTTTCTCATCTGGGCCGTCGACGGCTGGTTTCCGTCGTCACGCTCGCTCGACGACGAAGACCAGCTCGAGGAAGAACGCCGCTTGATGTACGTGGCGCTCACGCGTGCGCGAAACCATCTCGCGGTGACGTATCCGCTCAACGTGTATGCGACGCGGCGCGGCTCGGACTACTCGATCGACCAGCTGTCCCGCTTCATCGACCGTGGCGTTCGAGAGAAGATGCAACGCGTGGTGCCGCAGGAATCGGCGGGCCTGACACAACCGGAGGCTGCGCCGAGCAATGAGCCGGCGATCGATCTGCGGGCGCTGTTGCGCGGGCGATTCAATCCGTAGTTCAGTCTGGTCGCGGCACTTTCCCCATCACAACACGAGGGAAGGCGCCACCGCACGGAACCACGATCGATCCGATCGAACGAATCGTTCCGACCTATTGCACAGCATGGACGTCGGTCCACGCACGGAGCGCCGCGAACGGATCCTTCGGCCGCGTCTTCGCGATCTCGATGATCTGCGCGACGGCCGCCTTGAGATCCTGGTGCTTCGCCATCCATACCATGTCGAACAGGTCGACGTCCGTCAGATAAATGCGATGCGCCAGCAGCGCCGCGTTATCGAGGCGCATCCGCTCGAGCGACCGGGGGCCGATCGTCCGAAGCTGCGGGCCGAGGACATCGACGAGGTCGCGGCGGGCGCGAGCGTAAATCGTGTCCCGCACGACAAGCCTCGCGAGCGAGTCGCTCGGATTGGCCTTGAACGCCGAGTCGACAGTATGGTAGAGTCGCGACCAGAAAGTGGCGAGGAGTTTTTCGTCCGCCCAGCGCGCGTCCGCTTCGTCGCCCGCCGCGAGCGATCCGCGAGACCGGAAGAACCAGGCTGAACCGCGTGCGCCGACGAAGTTTGCAAATGACTCATTAAAGACTGCTTGTCCGCCCGCATAAAAAGTATTGTGCGTCAGCTCGTGGATCACCGTGTTCGCGAGGTCTATAGAGTCGGATCCCAACGAGGTAGACAGCAGCGGATCATTGAACCACCCGAGCGTGCTGAACGCCGGGGACGGGCGCAGATAGACATCGAAGCCGGCGTCGTTCATCTCCTTCGCCGCCACTTCGGCGGCGGCGAAATCGAAATATCCTTTGTACGGCACGCTACCGACGATCGGAAACCACCATGTATAGGATGCGAGACGGTCCCGATA
>JBDTAE010000055.1:0-5443 GCA_039924785.1 Gemmatimonadaceae bacterium
CGCGCGTTCGCCTGACGTTGACCGACGGAACCGTTCTCGCCGAGTCGGCCGACTTCCCCGTGGGCAATCCCGAGAATCCTTTCTCGACCTCACAGCTCGAGGGGAAATTCGCCGGATTGGTCGCTCCGCGGTGGGGCGATGACGCCGCGCAGCGCACGATCAGACTGGTGCACCGTCTCAAGTCGGTGCGCGATATGAGCACGACCTTTCGTGAAATCGGCGACGGTCCGCAACATCAGCAACGTATTACTCAAGGATATTGATCGCGCCGCTTCTGCGGTCCTCCAGCTTCTCGTTCTTTCGCTCTTCGCCTCCATGGTTGATATAAACCCGCGTTCTTCTCTCCACGAAGAGTACCGAAAAGGCGTGCGCGAGCTTTGCGCGCAATTCGGTAGCGCCTATTGGCAGCGCGTCGATGCGGTCCCCGAGTATCCCGAAGAATTTGTCGCGGCGCTCACCGCGGCCGGCTGGCTCGCAGCGCTCATTCCAACTGAATACGGCGGCGGCGGCTTGTCGCTCACCGAAGCCTCGATCATCCTCGAAGAGATCAACCGCTCCGGCGCAAACTCCGGCGCATGCCACGCACAGATGTACATCATGGGCACGCTGCTCCGTCACGGCTCGCCCGAGCAGAAGGAACAATATCTGCCGCGCATCGCGTCCGGCGCGTTGAGACTTCAATCATTCGCTGTCACCGAGCCGACGACGGGCACCGACACCACCAAGCTGAAGACCTTCGCCGAGCGTCGCGGAGACAAGTACGTCGTGAACGGGCAGAAGGTGTGGATCTCGCGCATTCAGCATTCCGACCTGATGCTGCTCCTCGCGCGCACCACGCCCCTCACCGACGTGAAGAAGAAGTCCGACGGACTCTCGGTATTTCTCGTCGAGCTCGCGGACGCCGAAGCGCGTGGCATGCGCGTTCGTCCGATTCGCAACATGGTGAACCACGAGACGAACGAGCTGTTTTTCGAGGACTTTGAAATTCCCGCGGCAAGTCTGATCGGCGAGGAAGGCAAAGGCTTTCGATACATCCTGGATGGAATGAACGCCGAGCGTATTCTCATCGCCGCCGAGTGTATTGGCGACGGGTATTGGTTCATCGACAAGGCAACCCAATACGCACGCGAGCGAGTCGTCTTCGATCGACCGACCGGCCAGAACCAGGGTGTACAGTTTCCGATTGCGCGCGCGTACACGAACGTCCGCGCGGCGGATCTCATGCGATATGAGGCGGCGCGGCTGTTCGAGGCCGGCGAACCCTGTGGCACCGAAGCAAACATGGCCAAGCTTCTCGCGGCCGACGCGTCTTGGGAGTCGGCGAACGTATGTCTTCAGACCTTCGGCGGCTTCGGCTTCGCCGCGGAGTACGACGTGGAACGAAAGTTCCGCGAGACGCGCCTGTATCAGGTCGCGCCGATCTCGACCAACATGATTCTCTCATACGTCGCGGAGCACGTGCTCGGACTTCCCCGATCGTTCTGATGCCGCTCACCGGCCTTAAAGTCGTCGCGCTCGAGCAAGCCGTTGCTGCGCCGTTTTGTTCGCGACAACTCGCCGACATGGGCGCCAACGTCATCAAGATCGAACGGCCCGATGGCGGCGACTCCGCGCGCGCGTACGACGGTGCGCTCAACGGCGTCTCGGCGTATTTCGCATGGCTCAATCGCGGAAAACGCAGCGCGGTGCTGGACCTGAAAAACGACGAGCAGCGTGCAGCGTGTGAGAAATTGATCGATCGCGCGGACATCGTCGTGCACAACCTCGCACCTGGCGCGATGGAACGACTCGGCTTCGGCTATGACGAGGTGTCTCGACGCAATCCGCGCGCGATCTGGTGTGGTATTTCCGGGTACGGACCCGATGGTCCAATGCGCGACAAGAAGGCGTACGACATGCTCGTGCAGGCGGAGTCGGGCGTGGTGTCGGTCACCGGCAGTCCAGACGCGCCGGCGAAAGTCGGCATCTCGATCGCGGACATCGCGTCTGGCATGTACGCGTATTCGTCGATTCTCGCGGCGCTGTATTCGCGCGAGCGAACCGGCCGCGGCGACCGCATCGACATCTCGATGCTCGAGTGTCTCGCGGAGTGGATGACGCCCGCACTCTACGTGTGGCAAGGCACCGGAAAGATTCTTCCGCGCGGCGGGGTCAAGCATAATATGATTGCGCCATACGGCGCGTATCATTGTCTCGACGGCGACGTGATGTTCGCGGTGCAGACGGATCGCGAATGGAAGCGCTTCTGCGGCGAAGTCCTCGACGCGCCGTTTCTCGCCGGCGATAGTCTCTTTGCCACGAATGCGCTTCGGGTTACGAACCGCGCCGAGCTCGAATCGATCATCGAAGGTTGGTGCCATTCGAGAAAGCGCGATGACGTCATCGCTCGCCTGGATGCCGCCGACATTCCGACAGGCGCGATCAACGATGTTCCAGCAGTCGTAGGACACGCACAACTTGCCGCGCGGGGACGCTGGACGACGGCATCCGCCGCCGGCAGAGTAATTCCCGCGCTGATCCCGCCGCACAATCTCAAGAGCGTCGTGCCACGTATGGGACGCGTGCCGTCGCTCGGAGAACATACCACCGAAATACTCATGGAGCTCGAAGGAACATGACTGACACTTCGCCCGACGGCGGCCGGTGTTACGAGGACTTTGAAGTCGGCATGCTAATCAAGCACGCACTCGGTAGAACGATCAGCGCGGCCGACAATCGTTGGACGACGCTGCTGGCCGTGAACAGCAATCCGATTCACATCGATTCGCACTACGCGAGCCAAACGGAATTCGGACAGATCCTTGTGAACTCTCCGTTCACGCTTGCGTTGATCACGGGACTCACCGTCGCCGACATCTCCCGCTACGGCGTCAACCTTGGCTGGGATGAAGTGCGAATGCCCGCGCCGGTGTTCGAGGGTGACACGTTATACGCGCAAACCGAGGTGCTCAGCGCGCGCGAGTCGAAGTCGCGGCCCAATATGGGATTGATCGAAGTGAAGACGACCGGATTCAAGCAGGACGGTACGGTGATCATGACCTTTCGTCGCACCGTTCTCGTGTACAAACGCGGCCATGTGCCCACCGTGCCGGCGCCCACGATCAAGCAGTAGCGATCATTCGCCGACGACGTTTTCCGGCGTTTCCGTCGCGACCTCCTTGCCGATTCACTTCGAGCGATCAACGGGCCGCCCCACGGCAGCGCGCGCTATTTGAGTTTCGTCAATCGGCTCTGATCGGGGAAACTTGTCGCGGAGTTTTTGACTTCGACTGCGATCCACGAGGCTCGGCGATGGGCGGGCGGTCCGCCAACAAGGATTTCATGATCTCGACGTCGTCGAGATCTTCCATGCGCGAGCGGCGTCGCGTCGGCGAGGTCACCCATGGGCTGAAGAGAAGCGCGGATATCCCTGCTCCAGCGCCGAACGCAAAGAGGCAGTTCAACGAACGCGCGACCGGACTGCCGTGCAATACTTCGAGTCCGAGCAATGCGCACGTTGCGGCGAACCCCGCGAGTGTGCTTCGGCGGCCATCGAGAGCCGCGTCGGACCCGATCCTCTTTCGCATCGCAACGAGCGCGGCGACATACCCCGCGAACAGCGATGCCCCGAGTTGGAAGACGCTTCCGATCTGACTCGGCCCGATTGTGAGTGCTTTAAAGCTCGCTGTAAAGACCAGCGACGCGATGAAGAAATAGACGACGCCGGGAGCGAATCGCTTCAGTCCCGCCACAACGATCGACGATATCGATATCATGTCTGTCTGCGTTCGAGTGTGAATGCAGGATCGTTCAATGTCACAGGTCGCGAAGGTTGATCGTCGACAACGGCACGTCGTCAACGAATAGCTGGAATGCGCAGCCACCTCCCAACAGGCTGGTCATCCCGCGCATGTTCGCCGCGACTTGCGAGAACCCGTTGTCTATGACTTCAACCGACGGAATCGCGCGAATCAGGTCCGCGAACTGCACTGCGTGGCGCTTGTCGATATCGTCAACGGTGAGGAAGTGCCCAAAACCAGCCTTTCGGCGCAGCTCGAATTGAGACATCCGCGCCGTATATCGCTCGCCGATCACCGACACGGTATCGAGTACCGTCGCAATTCGCTCGAGGGTGAACGACATCCGCAGCGTGTCAGCGCCTGCAATCACGACCGACGCCGACATCGGCTTGAACCCCAGACGATGCACAACGAGGAGGTACTCGCCGGCGTGAAGGCCCTGAATGCGAAACCGACCGTTGCCTCCGGTCGTGACGTGAACCGTCGATCCGAGGATCGACGCGGTCGCATCCGACAGAACAACGAGATTCGTGTCGCTCACCGTGCCATCGATGACGCCGAGGCCGACGCGCGATTGCGCTGACGCCTCGCGCGACCAGAGCGCGATGCTCAACGCAGCGATGATCGCTGGAACTCGACAGCCCAGGTATCGCATTCTCATTCGACTTTCATGATATGCTGCCCCCGCCGCGCGCGCAAACCCTCGGCGCCCGCGTTTGGCTGGTCTGTCCCGCATTCAGCCGCGCGATACATTACCGCGACCCGCCCCAGTTTGGGCACAATCCGGCTCGCCGCCGGTGTCGGAAGCATTCATCACCACTGAGACGATTCCGTGGACCAACTTCTCAACGACGTCGACGTTCGCGTTCTCGGCGCACTGATCGAGAAAGAGATCACGACGCCCGACTACTATCCGCTGTCGTTGCACGCGCTGACGACCGCGTGCAATCAGACGTCGAATCGGCACCCGGTCGTCTCGTACGATGAAGCCACGGTATCGTCGGCCATCGACCGCTTGCGCCGCGCGTCTCTGGTGCGCGGGATGCAGCGCGCGGACTCGCGCGTGACGAAGTACTCCCACCTGCTCGTCGACGCGATGAGCTTTTCTGCTCGCGAGCTCGCGGTGATGGGCGTGCTCATGCTGCGCGGACCGCAGACGGTCGCGGAAGTGAGGACGCGGACGGCGAGGCTAGCCGAGTTTGGCGACGTCGCCGACGTCGAGGCGACGCTCGCCGGGTTGATCGACCGGGCACTCGTTGTTCGATTGCCGCGACAGACTGGCCAGAAGGAACTGCGGTACGCCCACCTGCTGTCCGGGGAGGTCACAGTCGAATCCGCAGAGCATGGTGCGGCGAATCGTCAAACCGAGGCTGAACCGCACGTCGTCCGGATTGGCGCGCTCGAAACCGCAATGGCGGAGATGCAGAACGAGATCGCCGACATTCGAAAGCAGCTCGAAGACTTTCGGCGGCAGTTCGAATGACCGGCGCATGCGGAGCGATCGGACGGTGGGGCGACCGCGGCCATCAACCACCGGCGCCGCGGAGCCGCCGTTGGTTAATCGCCAATCACAACTTTACGCCTTCGGCCGACGCACACCGACGAGATGGTATTCCGTCTGGCGGGCAAGCGCCCAGCGGCTCACCCCGTCGGGCCCAACGATC
>JBDTAE010000056.1:0-15982 GCA_039924785.1 Gemmatimonadaceae bacterium
GTGTTTGCGTCCGCTGTTTCGCCGCGCGCGCGAGAATGCTGCGATAGCTCGCGTCCGTTGGCCGCGCACGGCGAGTTGAGGATTGCCGCGCGCCACGCCGTTTTCACGTTGGTCGTGTCGCATCTCATCGTACAACTCGTGAAGCGCATCATCGGCCGCCGCGTCCCGTCGCGAGCGATGAACTGCCGGTCGCTCATCGTGGAGCCCGACCGGTTTTCGTTTCCGTCAGGACACTCCGCGGCCGCGACGGCGGTGGCGGTCGTCTACGCGGACGCGTTTCCGCAGCTTGCGACAATTCTCATTCCGCTCGCGATGCTCGTTGGCGCATCGCGAGTGTGCCTCGGCGTCCACTACCCCGGCGACGTGCTGATCGGTCAGCTCATTGCGGTGCTGACCGCCATTCCCGTGGTGATCGGCTGATCCATCAGTCGAAGACGGTCTTCCTTTCGTCGCTTGGCACGCTCGGGGAATTCGATCGTCACACGGCCGCGACGCGCGTCGCGCCACCCGCTCAACGTTCGAGCAATCGTTACGAACGCGGTCGGATCGATCAGCTCGACGCCGCGGAGGTCGACACGGATCACACGTGTGTCGGCGGGCAGCCCTGCCATGAGCTCCGCCGTCTGCGTCGCCGCCGCGTCGGTGAGAAAACCGGTGATGTATAAGGTGGCACCCATGCTGTGGGCTTCGATTGTGGTGTGGAACAGCTCCATGTGTACCTCCCGTGAATCGGACCGGGAAGTTCACCGCGGTGAGTCACGCGGCGACGGCGGCGGCAGTCACGCTTGCGTAACGGGCGACGCGGCCAGCTTTGGCGGAAAATACAGCGTAATCGTCGTGCCGTGCCCGACCACGCTTTCAGCGCGCACCGAGCCACCGTGGGCTTCCACGAGATGTCGCACGATCGCGAGACCGAGCCCGGTGCCGCCTTCGTCGCGCGCGCGGCCCGAGTCGACGCGATAGAACCGCTCGAAGACGCGGCCAAGGTGTTCGACCGGAATGCCGGTCCCTGTGTCGCTGACGCTGATCGTCGTGCCGCCGTTCGCCGGCGATTCCGCGCGAACTGCAATGCCGCCGCGAACCGTATGGCGCAGTGCGTTCTCTACGAGATTGTTCAAGACTTGCCGGAGCGCGGTCGGGTCGGCGTCGACGTGTCGTGCAGAGGGGGTCGCGTCGAAGGAAAGGGAGAGACCCTTCGCGGTCGCCGCTCGACTCACGCCGGTGAAGATGTCGGCAACCGTTCCCGCGAAGTCGTTCGACATCACGTTCGGCACCCAGCTGCCCGACTCGTAGCGCGAGAGGTCGAGCAAATCGTCGACGATGCGTTGCATGCGCCGCGCGTTCGTCCCGATCGTGTCGATGAATCGCTCACGGTCGCCGCGCGGGAGGTCGGGATCGCGAAGTGTTTCGGCGAAGCCGCCGATCACGGTCAGCGGCGTCTTCAGCTCGTGCGATACGTTCGCGACGAAACCGCGGCGAATTGTCTCGAGGCGTCGGCGCGTCGTGAGATCCATCATGGCGAGCACCGCGCCGCCGTCGGGCAACGGCCGCGCGGTTATTAACAAAGTCTTATCGCCGAGCGTCAGCTCGTTCGGCTCGGCGGAGCTGCCCGCCATAGCGCCGCGAACCGACTCGCGCACCACGCGTTCCTGCGGAAGCATGTCGACCGAGAAGGGCGCGATCGCCGTCAGCGCCATCAAACGCCGCGCGCTTTGGTTCAGTCGCACGACGTCGCCGCGTGGACTGATCGCGACGATGCCTTCGTCGAGCGATTCGATCACGGCGTTGAGCAGCGCATCTTCGGATTCGAGCGCCGACAAGCGCGCCGCAAGTTGTTCCGTCATGCGATGCAACGCGAGCGCCAGATCGCCAACTTCGCCTGGCGCCGCGAGCGTGGGACGGCGATCGAGCTCACCGGCCGCGATCGCGCGAGCCACGTCACGCAGCTCGACGATCGGTCGAGAGACGTCGCGCGAGAACGCAAACCCGAAAACGAGCGCGCCCACGACGGCGATCAATCCCGCGATGAGAACGTCGCTGCGCGCGCCACGGACGACCTCGCGAAACTGTTTCGTCGAGACGGACACACGAACGAATCCCATTGGGTGCTTCACCGCCAGATAGATCTCGTCGTCACCGGCCGACGCGCTCGGCCGCATGGACGAGCCCATGCCCTTGGCGCGCGCTTCGATCACTTCCGGTCGCGTCGAGTGATTCTGCAACTGATGCAGCCCTTCGTCGCTGAACTCGGAGTCGCCAAGCACGACGCCGGTCGAATCGATTAGAGTGACACGTCTGCCAAGCGCGGCGCCGTCGACGTCGGCGAGCGAGTCGGCATTGATGCCGGGGCGCCAGTGCGTGGCGACCAGTTTCGCCTCTCGTTCGAGTTCTCGAAAATTGTCGTCGGTCAATCGCGTCTGCAGTCTGCTGCCGGCGATGGCGACGACACCCGTCACCAGCACGATGACGAGGATCAGCGACCCGACGAGGAGCCGCCCGGCAATCGTCACGCGTTGCGAGCCGGGGCGCTCTTGAGCCGATAGCCGAATCCACGGACGGTCTCGATGAGATCGCCCGCGGCGCCGAGTTTCGTGCGAAGACGCTGGACGTGCATGTCGACCGTGCGCGTCTGAATATCCGGGGCCGCCTCCCATACCGTCTCGAGCAGATGCGCGCGTCCCTGTACCCGTCCGCGACGTTCCGCGAGAATGAGGAGAAGCTTGTATTCGGTCGGCGTGAGCTCGATCACGTGCCCGTCGACCACTACGCAATGCTCGGCGCGATCGATCGTGATCGGTCCGAGATGCAGCACGTCAGTTGGACCGACGCCGCCCGCGGTGAGGCGCCGGAGAATCGCGCCGACGCGAAGCACGAGCTCCTGCGGACTGAACGGCTTGGTGAGATAGTCGTCGGCGCCGAGTGCGAGTCCGCGAATGCGGTCGTCCTCTTCGCGGCGGGCGGTGAGCATGAGGACGGCGATCTCGCGCGTCGCGGGCATGGCGCGCAATTGCTCGAGCACGTCGTACCCCGACGCGCCGGGGAGCATGAGATCGAGCACGATCAGCGCGGGCCGTTCCTGGCGTGCGGCGGCGAGCGCGTCTGGGCCCGTTGAGGCGGTCGAGACGCGGTAGCCCGCTTTGACGAGATGATACGCGACGAGCGCGACGATGTCCGCTTCGTCGTCGACGACGAGGATTCGCTCTCCTGTGACGCCGGAAATGGCGGGCGCGGCCGCGAGATTCGGCGAGGCGGTCATTCAGCGTTTACTGAAGCGAGCGCGATTCTGCGCTCGATTTTCGCGACGATCATTTCGGTGGCGATTGTATTATGGCCACCCCGGGGAACGATGATGTCGGCGTATCGCTTGCTCGGCTCAACGAACTGCAGATGCATCGGTTGCACGGTGGTGAGATACTGGTCGAGTATTTCCATCAAGGCGCGGCCGCGCTTGGACATGTCGCGCCGGATGCGTCGGATGAGTCGGATGTCCGCGTCGGCGTCGACGAATACCTTGACGTCGCACAGGTCGCGCAAGCGCGGGTCGGTGAACAGCAGAATGCCATCGATCACGACCACTTGGGCCGGCGGAACGACCACGGTCTGGTCGCTCCGCGTGTGTGTCACGAAATCGTAGATCGGCTTCTCGATCGACTGCCCCGCCGCGAGCCTCGCGAGCTGCGAAACGAGCAGCTCCCAGTCGAACGCGTCGGGATGGTCCCAATTGATCTTCTTGCGCTCGGACAGCGGCAGGTGCGCAAAATTGAGGTAGTACGCGTCCATATCGAGGAACGCGACTGACTCCGTATGCAGCGCCTTGGTGACGTTCCGCGCGACGGTGGATTTTCCTGACCCGGAGCCGCCGGCGATCCCGATGACGAAGGGTTTCATCGCGAAACCGCCTGGCAGCTTTCACGCAGGGCAAATTGCCGGAAACTCACGGCGAAAAGAAGCGGTGGCACCGTCACAATCTGGTATCGGACGGTGAGCCGCCGCTAGCTTCCTGTATGCAGTGTTTGCCCCGGCTGGCGACAATCGCCGCCCTGACCCTCGAAGCGAGCTGTGTGTCGCAGCCGCTGTACCAAGGCACTCCCCCCGTGGACATCGTCGTCGCAGCGACGACGGATACGCACGGCTATATCCGGGGGTGGGACTACTACGCCAACGCGCCGGACACGGTTCGCGGCCTGTCGCGCGTGGCGACGATCATGGATTCGCTCAAGAAGGTGTCGACGAACCTGCCCGTCATCGTCGACGCTGGAGACATCCTGGAAGGCAACGCGATGGCGTACGCCGCCGCGCGGATCGACACGCTCGCCGCCAATCCGATCATCCTCGCGATGAATACGATTGGGTACGACGCGGCGGCCGTTGGAAATCACGAATTCAACTATGGTCTCAACACGCTCGACCGCGCCGTGAAGCAGGCCGATTTCCCGTTCATTTCGGCGAACATCTACAACACGAATGGCGAGCTTCGCTATCGCCCCTGGGCCATTTCGACCCGACGCGGAGTGAAGATCGCCATCGTCGGCGCAACGACGCCGGGTGTGATGCTGTGGGACCGGGACAACGTCGCAGGCAGAGTCGTCGTGAAGGACATCGTGCCGGCGGTTCGCATGGCGGTGCGCGACGCGCGCGATGCCGGCGCGGGCGTGGTGATCGTCGTCGCGCACAGCGGCCTCAACGAGCCGTCGAGCTACGATACCGCGTCAACCGGCGTTCCGAGTGAGAACGTCGCCGCGCGACTCGCGAGGGAGGTGCCCGGCATCGATCTGATCGTCTATGGGCATTCTCACAAGGAAATGCCGGACACGGTGATCGGTACGACGCTTCTCATGCAGCCCAAGAACTGGGCGACGAGCGTCGCGATCGCGCACCTGAAGGTCGAGCGCCAAAATGGTCGTTGGCATGTCACGGCGAAGAGAAGCGGCGTGGTGCAGGCGATCAATCACAAGGAGAACGCGGCTGAGCTCGCGGCAACCCAGGAGGGACATCGCGCCGCGCTACGATATGTATCAGCTGTCATCGGCACGACGTCCGTTCCGTGGCGTGCGGACTCGGCGCGCGTGGTCGATACGCCGTTGATCGACTTCATTCTCGAAGTCGAGCGCAAGGCCGCGGGAACGCAGTTGGCGTCGACCGCTGCCTTTTCGCTCGACGCATCGCTGGCGGCCGGTCCGATCACCGTGGCCCGAATGGCGGCGCTCTATCCATATGACAACACCTTGCGTGCGGTGAGGATCACCGGCGCGCAACTCAAGGCCTATCTCGAGCAAAGCGCGCGGTATTTCCGCGCCCGCCCCGACGGAACGATGGGCGTCGATCCGGGAATCCCCGGCTACAATTTCGATATCGTGTCGGGCGTCGACTACACGATCGACGTCTCGAAGCCGATCGGAGCGCGCATTACAACTCTCTCATTCAACGGCACTCCGGTTTCGCCGAACGATTCGTTTACGATGGCGCTGAACAACTATCGGCAGACCGGCGGTGGCGGCTACGGCATGTTGCGTGACGCGCCGGTCGTTTACGACAAACAGCAGGAAATTCGCCAACTCCTGATCGACGAAGTGCGTCGCAAGGGCACATTGGTTCCGGCAGACTATTTTCATCCTCACTGGCGCATCGTGCCGGCCGCCGCGATCGGCGACATACTCCATTCTCCGAAATGACAACTCGAATGGTTCGTGTATTTGTGAACGCTATTGGCGTCGAAGTCTCCGAGGGATCGACGGCGCTCGACGCAGTCCGCACGTGGAACGAAGAAGCCGCGACCGCCGTCGCGGCGGGCGAGCGCGTCATCACCGACAGCCGCGGGTTGCCGATCGATGGCGGCGTGACCATGCCGGCTGGGTCGATCTTGCGCGTGATCGCGGTGCGCGATCGCAGCGCGGCCGCCGAGTCTGAGGAGTAGCGTGTGAGTTTGCTGATTCACTCGGAGTTGCTCCGCCGTTTACCGAAAGCTGAGCTCCACTGTCATCTCGACGGATCGGTTCGACCATCGACGCTGCTCGAACTGGGTACCGAGTATCGCATGCCGATGCCGCGCGACGACGTCGATTCGCTTCGCGATTACATGCGTGTCGACGACGCTCGAAGCCTCGAGGATTACCTCGCGCGCTTCGACGTCACGCTGGGCGTCATGCAGACTGCTGACGCGCTCGAGCGCATTGCATACGAGCTGTCGATGGACGCCGCGCAGGACGGGGTTCGATATATCGAGGTGCGATATGCGCCGGTGCTCAACATCAAGTGCGGGCTGTCACTCGGCGAAGCGGTTGAGGCACCACTGCGTGGACTCGAACGAGCGGAACGCGACGGGGGCGCAATCGCTCGCGTGATCGTGTGCGGGTTGCGGCACATGACTCCGGAGGTGTCGATGGAGCTCGCGCAGCTCGCCGTCGCGTACAAGCATCGTGGGGTAGTTGGCTTCGATCTCGCCGGCGGAGAATATGGAAATCCCGCTGCGTTGCACGCTGCCGCGTTCGCGTACGCGCGTGAAAACGATCTCGCGTGCACGTGTCATGCGGGCGAAGGCGCGGACGCGTCGTATGTGCGCGAAGCGGTCCATACCTGCGGCGCGGATCGCATCGGTCATGCAACGCGGCTCATCGAAGACGAGTCGCTCACCCAGTATGTGAACGACCGCCGCATCGCGCTCGAGATCTGTCTAACGAGCAACGTGCAGACGCACGCCGTCGAGTCGTACCACGATCACCCGTTCCGCCGCTACTACGATCGCGGCATGAATGTGGTGTTGAACACCGACAATCGATTGATGAGCGGAACGACGCTCACCGACGAATACATGCACGCCGCGACGTACCTCGGCTTCACCTTCGATGAGCTGTCGAAGGTTGCGCTTAACGGTTTTGCGAGCGCGTTTCTTCCGTGGAGCGAGCGCGAGAAGCTGCTGGGAGCGGCGCGGACGGAAATCGCGAGTTTGAAACGCGGAGAGACGAGATGAATCCGTACGGAGCCGATGCTGCGCGCGGGGCGGCAGACGCGGTCCGCGGCCGACTGGAAGGAAAGACGCCGGTCGCCGCGATCATCCTTGGCTCCGGCCTCGGCGGGCTGGCGAATGATATCGACGCCATCGCGACGATTCCGTATCGCGACGTTCCGGGCTTTCCGGCCGCGACGGTCGCGGGCCATGCCGGAACTCTCATCGTCGGAACCCTGGCGGGCAAGCTCGTGTTGGCGCTCGCGGGTCGCTTTCACATGTACGAAGGCCACGACGTTCGTCTCGCGGCGTTTCCGGCGCGCGTGCTTCACGCACTAGGGGCGAACACGCTGATCGTGTCGAACGCCGCGGGCGGAGTGAATCGTATGTGGCAGCCTGGCGATCTGATGCTCATTCGCGATCACATCAACCTGATGTTTCGCAATCCATTAATTGGCGCAGTGGAAGAGGGCGACGTTCGTTTTCCGGACATGTCGTCGCCTTATGACGCGAAGCTCGGCGACATTGCGCGCGAGGTGGCGAGGGAACAGGGGATTCTGCTGCGGGAAGGCGTATACGCCGGACTCCTTGGGCCGACGTACGAGACGGCGGCGGAAGTCCGTATGCTGGCGACCATTGGCGCTGATGCCGTGGGAATGTCGACGGTGCCGGAGACCATAGTCGCGCGGGCGATTGGAATGCGGGTGCTCGGGGTCAGCTGTATTACGAATCTGGCATGTGGATTGTCGAATGAGCCCATCACGCATATCGAGGTTTTAGAGACGACGGCGCGTGCGGCGGTCAGATTTCAGGGGTTGGTCAAAGGGGTCGTCGCGCGGTTGTAGCTTTCCTCGCGCCACTCGCGACTCGCTCCACTCGAGCGACTGGCGACGGTTTCGCGAGGTGGACCTGATCGGCCGCGGCGTCAAACGCGATCTGTTGGCGGGCCCGCGCGGTGTGCGTTGTTGCGTTGCGCGTTTGCGCGTTACGCGTGACTGATGGACCCCGACAGATCGTCTCCAGACCGATGACCGCGTCAGATCGTCTCTGCGCGACAGACTCAACCTCAGCGGATCTGCTACGAACTGGGCGAGCGGGATAGATCGGTTTGGAGGACCTTCTTGCGGAGCCCGATCAGCATGCGCCGCGTATCGATCGTTTCGGGGCTCACCAGTATCCAAGCGCTCTCGCGCACGACGCCGTAGGCTTTCGCGAGCTCGAGCTCGCCCTCCAATTCGGTCGTCGATTTGATCGCGATTTCAAGAAACCTGGCGAACTCGCGGCTGCTACTCGCGCCGCACCCTTCAACAATGTTGAACAGAATCGACTCGGCCGCAGACGTCATCTGCGATCTCAATTCGGCGTATCCCCGCGGAAATCGCGACGTAACCTCCCGGATGCTCAACGCGAGCGCGAAGGCTTTTCTCCAAACCCGTAGATGCCGATAGTTCTGCACCGGAACACTGTATACTCACGACTCAAACGGCCCATCACCATTCCATTTCGCCCCGTGTCGCCGTTATGCACGCCGGTTCTGTCGGGGTCCATCAGTCACGCGTTACGCGTAAACGCGTAACGCAACAACGCACACCGCGCGGGGTCCGCCAAGAACTCGCCGTCCGAAGATGCAATCTCAGTTCGACCCGGCGACCGGCCCAAGAACGAATCTCGATCCGAATCGAAGTCGCGATTCCCATCCCGTAGCCTACCGCGCCACTTGCGGCGCCGGCGGCAACGCCCGTACCCTCGCTCGAAAATCATCGAACGCCGGCGTATTCGTCGTCAACGTCCGTATGATCGCCGGATTCACTTGTGAGATCTGTTCCCGCGACGCCTGAATGCGGTCTTCCTCGAGCGGATGGTCCGTAAACCACGTATCCAGCCCCGAAGGCCGAACCTTCCGTTCCGCCAGCAGCTTGTCGAACATCTGCGGCATGCCGTTAGGGTTGATACCCGCCCGAACCAGCTCGGTGACGCCAGCGGCGTCTGCCGCGGCCTCATCGCCCCGGCTGAACTTGGCGAACGCCGCCTGCACGCCCACGTTGATGCCTGCCTGCGCGATCCCGCTGTTGCATACACTCGTCAGCACGCAGAGTAGCGTCGCCCCTACATTCGCCCCCTGCATGTTCTCCATCTGTTTCACCGAATGCCGGAGCACGACGTGGCCGATCTCATGCGCAATCACTGACGCGAACTGATCCATCGCGTCCGACCGCTCGGCTACGCCCCGGTTGACGTAGATGTAGCCGCCGGGAAGCGCAAACGCGTTAAAATCGTTCGTGTTCACCATGTAAAAATGCCAATCGAGATCCGCTCTCGACGTTACGTGCGCGATGGAATCGCCAAGAATGTTGAGGTAGCGGTTGATCGCGGGGTCCCGGACGATCGGAAGCTGGGCGTTCACCTGCGCGGATTGCTGCGCCCCGACCTGCACTTCCTGTTGTTGGGATACCGAACAGCCGCCCAGCAATGTCCCAAGCCCGATTGCCGCAGCCGTTACAAATCGTCTCATACGTAGCATCCTGGTGCATGGAAGAAATCGCCACAAAGGGCAAGACGCATTCCCGATGAAGCTTCTAACACTCGCTCGTGACTTACAACGACGCAAAGCCAGGGAGAGACAGGGTCTCTTCGTGGCCGAAGGCATCCGGCTGGTCGAAGAAATCCTCCGCTCTTCATTCACCATTCGGGGGGCGATTGTTTCCCCGGAGCTGCTGGCGACCCCCCGGGGGGTCGCGCTGCACGCCCGGCTCGAGAACTCGGCGATCGAGTTACTCGAGGTCACCGACCGCGATCTGTTCACCGCGTCAGATACTGATACCCCGCAGGGAATTCTTGCCATAAGCTGGATTCCGACGGTGTCATTGTCCAAGCTAACGGCCTCGGATTCATTGCGGCTGCTCGTCTTAGACGCTGTCCAGGACCCTGGAAACGTCGGCACGATGGTCCGAACCGCGGCCGGCCTTGGCGTTACGGCGACCGTCTCGCTCCCCGGAACCGTTGACCTATGGAGCGCCAAGGTCGTCCGTAGCGGGATGGGCGCACACTTCCAGCATCAATGCATCGACGCCACCTGGGATGAGCTCGACGCGTTTCGACGCAATCGAAGTCTCGAAGTGTGGGCAGCCGACGCAGGTGGCGAGCTCGTCGACGGTCTTCAGCCTCCGGCCAAGCTGGCGCTGGTCGTGGGGAATGAAGGTGCGGGACTGTCGGCACAGGCGCGAACCTGCGCCAGTCGAATCGTTGCGCTGTCGATGGATGCGAACGCGGTCGAGTCCCTCAACGTCGCCGTGGCGACGGGAATTCTTCTCTATGAGCTGCGCTAAGTGAACAGTCTTCCGACGTCGGCCTACGCGCAGTTCGTCGCGTTCGTGGTTGGCGCATGCTTTGGCTCGTTTCTCAACGTCTGCATCGTCCGTTGGCCGCTCGAGCGGTCGATCACGAAGCCGCGGTCGCGCTGCCCGCAGTGCCGCAACCAACTGCAGTGGTTCGAGAACATTCCGATCGTGAGTTGGGTCGTGCTACGAGGACGCTGTCGCTGCTGCGACGAACGAATCTCCGCGATGTACCCGATCATCGAGCTCGTTGTCGCGGTCGGGTGGATGTTGTCTGTGCGCTACTACGGCCCGACGTTCCTCGCCGCGCGCGTCGCGGTGTTCGGAACCATCCTCCTCGGCGTCGCGATGACGGACCTCAAACACTACCTGATTCCGGACGGCTTTACGCTGTTCGGGTTGGTGTTCGCGCTGCTGACGTCGGTCATCGCGTTCTTTCGGAGCGACCTGGCGGTTTTCGCCTCGCCGTACGACGCGCTCATTGGCGCGTGCACCGGCGCCGGCATGATCGCGATCGTCGGCTGGCTCGGCGAGGTCGTGACGAAGCGCGAGGCCATGGGACTCGGCGACGTCACGCTGATGGCGTTCGTCGGTGCCGCGCTCGGCCCGACTCGCGCGCTGATGACCGTGTTCCTTGGCGCGACGCTCGGTGCGGTCGCCTTTGCGGGCGTGGTCATTCCGATCGCGTTGCTTCGTCGCGGTCAAAGCCGCGAGCAGACGGAACTTGCGCTCGGCACTCCGCCGTTCGAGACCCCGCTCGTACCGTTCGGCGTATTCCTTGCGCCTGCTGCGCTCCTGACATTGCTTTGGGGAGATGGGTTGCTCGCCTGGCTGACGCGAGCGTAGAACGGACTTCTCGCTCCGGTCGTGGCCGAGATTCAGGCGACGAAACGCTGCTCCGTCCGGCGTCGTAGGGTGTACTATCCCAGGTTGAAAGCCCCTTCGGCTTCCCGAGTCCAGCGCCAGGCCCAATGATTGGAGATCTCTTAAGAGACGATGCGGAAGGTGCGCTCGCGCGGTTCACGCGCGATCTCACCGCCGATGCACGCGCCGGTCGTCTCGAACCCGTCCGTTGTCGCGACGCAGAGGTTTCGCGCGTCATCGACATTTTGCTGCGCCACGGCAAGAATAATCCAACCCTCGTTGGGCCAGCCGGCGTTGGGAAAACAGCGATCGCCGAAGGGTTCGCGCAGCGCATTGCGGCTGAAGCCGTTCCGCTCACGCTGCGAAATGTCCGACTGCTGTCGCTCGACCACGTGGCGCTGCTTGCCGGAACGACCTATCGCGGCCAGTACGAGGAACGCATTCGCGTCATCGTCGCCGAGACGACGAACGCCGGCGACGCGATCCTGTTCATCGACGAGTTGCACAACCTCATCGGGCAGGGCACGGCGATGGGTACCGCGATGGACGCCGCGAACATGCTCAAGCCGGCGCTCGTGCGCGGCGACTTCCGTGTCATCGGCGCCACGACGAGCGACGAGTATGAACGCTGGGTCGAAGGCGATCCCGCTCTTGAGCGACGCTTTCAGAAGGTGGTCGTTCGCGAGCTCGGCGAACCGGAAACGCTCGAAATTCTCCATGCGCGCAAGGAGCGACTCGAGCGCCATCACAATGTGCTAATTTCCGATGAAGCCTTGCGCGCGTCGGTGTCGCTGACCGACCGGTACGTGACCGACCGCATGCGGCCTGACAAAGCGATCGACGCGCTCGACGAAGCCTGTGCGCACCTCCAGGCAGTCACAGTCTATTCCGCGCGCACCGAAGAATTGATCAAGCAGCGCATCGATCTCATCAAGGCCGAAGCGAAGGCTGAGCGCGAAGCCGAGGAAAAAGAGAAGGAGCCGAAGCGCGGCGAAGGCTTCAATGCGTTTGAGCGCTTCGGCGCCGAGATCGAAGCGCTATTCGTCGGAGCACCAGCGCCTGTTGCGAACGGCGGAGGCGCGCAAGCCCCCGCAGCACGACCTGCACCCACCCCGCCGCCGGCACCAATCGTCACACTCGCGCCGCTCGAAGCCAATTTGGCGCGACAGTTGATGGAAGAGGGAATCGTCATTCGCGGCCACGACGTTGCACGCGTCGTCGGCCTCATGGCAGGCACCGTCGTTGAATGGGAATCGGAACCAAACGCATGAGACGCTGGCTCGCACTCATTCCAATCGTTCTCATCGCGTGCCGTCCCGGCGCAAAATCCGACGGACCGTTCGCCGAGAAGGTCGCCGACGACGTCCCCAAGATCGAGAAAGCGCTCGGTGTGAAGTTCAAAACGCCGCCCAAGCTCGAGCTCAAAACCCGCGATGAGGTGCGCGGCTTCCTCCTTCAGAAGTTGAAGGAGCCCGTCGCCGCGAAGGAGATCGCCGATCAAGAGGTCACGTACAAATTGCTCGGCATGCTGCCGGACACGATGCACCTCTCCAACTTCTTCGTTCGCGTGCTCACCGAGCAGATCCTTGGCTACTACGATCCGAAGACGAAAGTGCTGTACGTCGTGAAGGGTGCTCCCGACGACTATGTCGGCGTCACTATCATGCACGAGCTCGTGCACGCGTTGCAGGACCAATACGTCAACATCGATTCCCTCGAGAACATTTCCGGCGACGACGATCGTGCAGCGGCGGTCCAGGCGGTGATCGAAGGGCAGGCGACGTACGAGCAAGTATTCATCATGGCCGGCGGCAATGGCAATCTTGCGGCGCAGCTGCCCGGTGGTTGGGAGAGCATGCGCACGACGATTCGTGAATCGCAGGCAACGCAGCCGATTTTTTCGTCGGCACCAATGGTGATTCAGGAAAGCTTGCTCTTTCCATACATCAACGGTGCGGACTTCGTGCGTCGCTACAAATCGCAACGGCCCGGAAAATTTCCGCTGTACGATCTTCCCGTGTCGACGACGCAAGTGATGCACGACTCAGCGTTCTTCGGCGCGACACGGAATGTTCCGAGCCTGATAACGTTGCCGTCGATTCCGGGAACCGTCGCCGAAAACAACTTCGGCGAATTCGGAACTCGACTCTACATCTATCAGCACACGCACGATCAAGATGAATCGATTCGCGCCGCCGACGGTTGGGACGGCGATCGATACGCCGTCGTGAAGTCTGGATCGGGCAATGCGATGGTGTGGGCGACTGTTTGGAAGACGCCGACCGACGCTGCCGAATTCGTGTCGGCGATGAGCGAGGCCGAGCAACACCGGCTCTTCGCCAAGCCGACGATCACTGGCGATACCCGCCGCTGGGACGGGCGCGCGCGCACCGTCGAAATGAGCGTGAAGGAAATCGGCGGCCGATCCGTGGTGCTGTACGTTGACGTTCCTCCCGGCGGAAACACGCACATCATAGACTTCTCACAGGTCAAGGTGACGGCTCGGTGACCGTGACCGCGATGCAGATCGTCCACGACGAGGCGACGCGTCAGGCGCAGCTCGACCAGATGAAGCGCCGCGCGACGGGACTGCTGATCGGTACGACGATTCTGTACATCGTCGCGCGCGCGCTCGAGGCGCGGTACACGTGGCTCAGGATCGTTCGCGCCACTGCCGAAGCCGGAATGGTCGGCGGGCTCGCGGACTGGTTTGCCGTGACGGCGTTGTTCCGTCATCCGATGGGCATTCCGATTCCGCACACGGCGATCGTGCCGGCGAAAAAAGATCGCGTCGGACGCACGCTCGGCGCGTTTGTGCAGCGGAATTTCCTCACGCGCGAGGTGATCGAGACGCGTCTGCGCGCAATTCATGTCGGACAACGCCTCGCTGAGTGGTTGGCCAATCCCGATAACGCGCGGGTGATCTCGAAGAATGCGGCGACGGCGATGAGCTCGGCCGCGCAGCTCATGAAGGACGAAGATGTACAGGAAGTGATCGACCGCGGTTTGGCGGATCGCGTGCGCACGATGCATCTCGCGCCGCTGCTCGGCAAAGTGCTCACGGTGATGACCGAGGACGATCGCCACCAGGAAGTGCTGGATGAGGTAATCGGCGTCGCCGCGCGCGTGGTCAACGAGAACAGCGAGATCATTCGCCAGCGCATCGAGCGCGAGACGCCGTGGTGGATCCCCAACGCCGTCGACGAAAAGATCTTCAAGCGCGTGCTGGGTGGAATTCAGCGTTTGCTCACGGAGCTGAGCACCGACCGCAATCACGCGCTGCGCGGGCGCTTCGACCAATCCGTGCGCGAGTTCATCGAGCGCTTGAACACGTCGCCGGAATTCGCGGCCAAGGTCGACGAATGGAAGGAGGAATTCCTCGACAATGACGCGGCGCGCCGTTTCTCCGCATCGCTGTGGCAAGACGGGAAGGCCGCCCTCGCTCGCTATGCGTCGAATCCCGAGTCGAAGGCGCCGGGTGTCGTTGAGCATGCTCTAACGAGCTTCGGCCAGAAGGCGATCGACGATCCCGAGCTGCTCGCGAAGATGGACGAGTTCGCGGTCGACATTGCCGTCTTCCTCCTCGCGCGCTATCAGGATGAAGTAGCCGATCTCATTGCGTCGACCGTCGCCGGCTGGGATCCGGAGCTGACGTCGAGGCGCGTCGAGCTCGCGATCGGTCGCGACCTCCAGTTCATCCGCATCAATGGTACGATCGTCGGTGGGCTGGCGGGCATGCTCATCTATCTGATCTCTTCTCTGTTTCCTTAAGGTGCCGGTGCGCAGGCCGGCACCGTGGAGCCGCGGAATGCCGCGGATGTTTGGGGGAACGTCGCTGATCATTCGGCGTGGCGAGGGAGAACGGTGCGCCGCGGCTGATGCCGCTTCTCTTTTTCTCAGTGCGTCGTCGGACGACGGCGGTTCGCGAGAACTACTTTTGAAAGCAAGCCGCGGAAGCCGCGGAATCCGCGGAACCTCACGGATCGTTCGTACAGGCGCGAGAGAGTGTCATTCCACTCGAGCATTTTGTGCTTCGCTTTTATGTCGTCGGGACGCTACCGCGGCGCGAATTCTAACCGGCGCCCAAGTCCATCCCAGCAGCTAAAAAAAAGAAACGGCCCAGCGCGAACCACTCTCGCGCCGAGCCGCGACCATTCCGCGAGGCTCAGCGGATTCCGCGGACTCCGCGGCAAAAAAATCGCCACTCTCCCAAAAAACGAACCGAGCCCCGCCGAGATGTGTTTCCGCGAGGCTCGCTGTTTCACTCCGCGCAGTTTCCGCGGCTAATCACACAACAACTATCCAGCCACGACCGCCTCATTCCGATCCGCAGGAATCGACGACCCCGCAATGCTGACCGGCTGTTCGTCTTCCGCCGAGTCCGCCAGGAGCGACGACACTCGAGGCAGCAAAGCCAGGTGAAGCACCTCATCCATCCGGTCGACGAACGTGAATACCATCTTCTTCCGTACTTCGTCCGGGACGTCGCGCAGATCTTTCTCGTTGCCCTTCGGCATGATCACTTCGCGCAGGCCGGCGCGATACGCCGACAGCACCTTCTCTTTCACGCCGCCAATCTCGAGCACCTTTCCGCGCAAGGTGACTTCGCCCGTCATAGCGACGTCGCGTCGGACCGGACGCCCACTCAATGCACTGGCAATTGCGAGCGTGAGCGTGATGCCGGCGCTCGGCCCGTCCTTCGGAATACCGCCGGCCGGCAGATGCACGTGGAGATCATTCTCCTTGAAGACGCTGTCTTCCATCCCGAGTGCGCCAGCGCGTGACCGCACGTACGAGTACGCGGCGTCCACCGATTCGCGCATCACGTCGCCGAGTTGGC
>JBDTAE010000057.1:0-9905 GCA_039924785.1 Gemmatimonadaceae bacterium
CGTTGGTATAGCACCCAGCCGAACGTGTCGGTGACGGCGGGATTGTTCGGATCGGCCGCCTTGGCCGCCGTAATCACCTTGAGCGCGGAGTCGCGGTCCGGCGCCGATTCGGCCAGCAGCGACGCGAGACTGTTGCCCGCTGCCGTAAACGTGGGATTAATCATTAGAGCTCGCTCATACGAGCGGCGCGCGTTCGCACGATCGCCCTTCGCCTCGTACGAGAGTCCGCGCACGAGCAGCAAGCTGAGACTGTTCGGATCGTTGTCGAGTCCCTGTCCCGCAATCGTGAGGGCTCGATCGTAGTTGCCCGCCGACCGATACATCTCGCTCAATCGGGCGTACGGGTCGAGATACCGCGGGTTGCGGCGGATGACTTCGAGCAACGTTCCTTCCGCCTGCTTCGTGTCGCCCTTTGCGATGTAGGTAATTCCGAGCAACTCGTGCATCGGCGGCGAATACCCGGCAACGACCATTTGTTTCTTGATGCGGCTGATCGCGGAATCCGGTTGATGCGCCGCGAGGTCCATCTCGACGAGCTTCGTCAGCGGCTCCGCGTATCCCGGCGCGATCGACAGTGACGTCTCGAATTGCTTGGTCGCCCCAGCGGAATTGTTTTGCGTGAGCATCGCGACGCCGATGAGGTATTGCGCGCGCGCATCTTTCGGATTGACGGCGGTGATCTGCTGCAACGCATCGATTGCCTTCGGTGCGTCGTTCTTCGCGAGGTTCGCCGCGCCAATAACGCTCAGCGCGCTGGCGTTCGTCGGCGATTTCTCGAGAACCGCGTTGGCCTCGGTCAGCGCGTCATCAGTGCGTCCGGTCGCGAGGTAAAGCCCGGCCAACGTCAGCCGCGCGACGCTGTCGGTTGGCGCTTTTGTGCGCGTCAGCTCGAAGTACTTGATGGCCGACGTCCGGTCGCCGACGACGTCGAATGACAGGGCCAGCTGCCTAATCGCGTGCAGATCGTTCGGATTCTTCTTCTCCGCCGCCTGGTAGTCCATGATGGCGTCGCGATAGTTCTGCTGCGAGAAGAACCGGTCACCTCGAGCATCTTCGGTTTCCGCGCCGCCGGCGCACCCCAGTGACGTTACGGCAAGCGACGTGGCGACGACGAAGCCAATAAGCCGAAAACCGAAAACGGTCATGGTGATCACATTGAAGAAAAGAGCGAAAAAGCGCGTCCAACACAGCTTTTGGTTCCTGGATGTATCGGCAGCAGCGATAAGGTTTTAGCCTCTGTCGCCAAATCGTGGATGTGCAACGTCTTTTTGTCCCGCGGACTCAACTTCGCCTTCCCATACATGAGCGTGGTTTCCGTCCCCACACAAGCCCGAAGGAACACCGCGCAGCACGGAGTACCTCACCGCCAGCTCGGGCCGGACTTGCGGGCGTCGTTTTTGCTCACCGTGCTCCAGCCGTTCAATCGGCAGCACACGGCGCGTCCCCGAGCATAATATTTCGGCTCAAACGCTTTGAACCGCTTCCCGCCGCTACGAACCATATTGTCCAATATCCAAGTCACGCCAGACGAATTCGGCACGGCGCACGACCCGCTCTTCGCTGGGCCCGGCGAAATGCGCGCGCGCTGTCGCGCCACCGATTGGCGTGCCACATCGCTCGGTCCGGTCGCCGCGTGGCCGCCGAGCCTTCGGACGATCGTCGCGACGATGCTTGCCTCGCGTCACCCCATGTTTCTCTGGTGGGGGCCGGACTTGATCCAGATTTTCAACGACGCCTACCGGCCAAGCTTCGGGGACGACGGCCGTCACGTACGCGCCCTCGGCGCGCGCGGGAGCGAGTTCTGGACAGAGATTTGGGGAATCATCGGCCCCCAGATCGACCAGGTGATGGCGGGTGGGCCCGCAACCTGGCACGAAGATCAACTCGTGCCGATCCTGCGAAACGGCACGATCGAAGACGTCTGGTGGACGTACGGCTACAGCCCCGCCTTCGACGACGACGGCAACGTCGGCGGCGTCCTCGTCGTATGCCAGGAAACGACCGCCCGCGTGCGCGCCGCCGCCGAGCTTCAGGTCGTCAACAAGAAGCTCGAGGTCGAACGGTCGCGGCTCGAATACGCGTTCCAGCAGGCGCCGGCGTTCCTCGCGGTCTTGCGCGGCGCTCCACTCGCGTTCGAGTTCGTGAATGAAGCCTTTTATCGGCTCGTCGGCCGCCGCGAGCTCGTCGGCAAGGTCCTCCTCGACGCGATTCCCGAGGCTCGCGGACAGGACTTTGAGGAACTTCTAAACAACGTCGTCGAAACCGGCGAGCCCTTCGTCGGCAAGGAGATGCCGCTCGCAGTTCAACGCACGGCGGGATCTGGACCCGAAGAGCGGTTGCTCGACTTTGTGTACTTCCCACTCGTCGAAGCCGACGGTTCTCGGTCAGGCGTGATCTGCCACGGCGTCGACGTCACCGGCCACGTTACTCACCGTCGCGAGAGCGACCGCGCCCGCAAGGAAGCAGAAGCAGCGCGGGAACGCACCGCGCGATTGCAGGCCCTTACGTCGTCGCTCTCCACGTCGGCAACGGTCGACGAGATCGGGCGCGCAATTGTCGCCGGAGCCGAATCGCTCCTCGGTGCCGTTGGAATCGTCGTCGCCCGCGTCACGCACGGTGGCGACGAGCTGGAGATCGTGAGCGAGAACGACATGCCGGGCGACATTCGCGACCAGTGGCGCCGTTTCCCGATCACCGCGCACGCACCGCTCGCGCACGCGGCGAGGACAGGCGAGGCGCTCTTCATCGAATCGCGTGAAGACTTCGCCGCGCGCTATCCGGAGCTCGTCGATCTTCAGATCGCGACCGGGCATCACGCCAACATCGTCATTCCACTCATCGTCGACGACCGTACGCTCGGCGTGATCGGCGCCGCGTTCGACGATCCCCGTACGTTCGATAACGACGATCGGGCCGCGGCGCTCAACCTCGCGCGCCAGTGCGCGCAGGCACTCGACCGGGCACGGTTGTTCGAAGCCGAGCGCGATGCTCGATCGAACGCCGAGGCGGCCAATCGCGCGAAGGGCGAATTTCTCGCGGTAATGAGCCACGAGCTTCGGACGCCGCTCAACGCGATCGACGGGTACGCTGAGCTGATGGAGCTCGGCATCCGCGGTCCGCTGACCGAACTGCAGCGCGACGACCTCGGTCGCATTCGCAAGAGCCAACGCCACCTGCTCGGCCTCATCAACGGCGTCCTGAACTACGCGCGCGCCGAAGCCGGCGCGGTTCGGTACGATGTCGCCGACGTGTCGGTGGACGACGTGCTCGTCACGTGCGAGGCGCTCGTCGCGCTGCAGGTCAACGCCAAAGGCATTCAGTTCGACATTGTGGAGCGCGAGCCGGGGCTCACGGTTCGCGCGGACGGGGAGAAGCTTCAGCAAATTCTCTTGAACCTTCTTACCAATTCACTCAAGTTCACCGACCGCGACGGTCATCTCTCGCTCGGATGCACGGCTACGGCAACGCAAGTCAACTTCGCCGTGTCGGATACGGGGCGAGGGATCGCGGCGAACCAGCTGGCGCGCGTGTTCGAGCCATTCGTGCAGATCGATGCGCGGCTGACTCGCACGCAAGAGGGCGTCGGCCTTGGACTGGCAATCAGCCGCGATCTGGCGCGAGGCATGGGCGGCGACATCACCGCCGTGAGCACGATTGGCGTCGGGAGCACGTTCACGCTTAGTCTTCCACGCGGCGAAACGAACTAACACGCACGGTCCAACATGATGACTCGAGTCGACATTCGCGGGCTGGCGGCGCTGGCGTTCTCACTTCTCGCCGCGCGCTCGTCGGCGCAAACCGCATCCGCGACGCCGGCACCGGCCGCGTGTCCCAGCTGCGCGGTCTGGAACGCGCCGCACAAACCATTTCGCATTTATGGAAACTCATACTGGGTCGGCACGAACGGGCTGGGTTCCATTTTGATCGTTGGGCGCGACGGCAGTGTGCTGATCGACGGCGGCGTCGCCGAAACGGCGCCGATCATCGAAGCGCACATCAAGGAGCTCGGCTTCAAGATCGAGGATGTCAAACTCCTCCTCAACTCGCACGTCCACTACGATCACGCCGGCGGCCTGGCCGAACTGCAGCGCGCCTCAGGCGCCGGCGTGGCGGCGAGCCCGTCGAGCGCCGAAGTACTGCGGCGTGGGTCATCGGGCCCGGACGATCCACAGTTCGCGCTGCTGCCGAACTTCGCGCCTGTGCGCGTGATGAACACGGTGTCCGACGGAGAGACCGTGCATTTGGGGTCGCTTGCCATCACGGCCCACTACACCGCGGGGCACACGCCCGGCGGCACGACGTGGTCGTGGGTATCGTGCGAAGGCGAGAAGTGCTTGAACATCGTGTATGCCGACAGCCAGACGCCGATTTCGTCCGACGATTTTTATTTCACCAGAACGGCAACCTATCCGTCGGCAATTAGAGATTTCGAACACGGAGCGGAAACGCTCGATCATCTGCCCTGCGACATCCTCCTGACGCCGCACCCCGACGCGTCGGGGCTGTGGGAGCGGTTGGCGTTGCGCGACAACGGTAATCCGCTCGGTCTCGTCGACACGAACTCATGTCGTCAGTACGCGGCGAACGCTCGCGCGGCACTCGCCAAGCGGATCGCGACCGAGAAGGCGAAACCTTAGGCGCCAGAACGAATCAATCGGCAATGCATCGCGCTCCCGCCCGATTTCGCGTTCGCACAAGACAAAACGCCACACGCCCCCGAAGGCAACGTGTGGCGCTCTTATCTTGCTTAGAATTTTCTAATCTTCGTGAAGCGAAACTGCGGCCTCGTTACTTCGAGACCGCTGCGAGCGCCTTGATCGCCTCTGACATCGCCTTCACACGCTTGGTGTCCTTTGCGCCGCGAACGTCGCCATCGACTTCCTTGGCCAGCTTCGTCAACGACGCGCCGCGCGCCGCGCCGGATTCCTTTTCCGCCGAGTTGAGCGCGCTGCCGATCGCCGAAGTACGCGCCGACGACAGACCGCTATCGCGCACGAGCTGATCGAGATACGAGCGAACCACCGGGAACGCCGCCGGCCATACGATGTGCGGCTGGCTCTGCGGATTGTACTGGTTCATGCGCACGAGCTTCGCCGCCGCCAACTCATTCGCCGAGAGCTTATCCGTGGGCGTCAACTCGTAGATGTCGAAGCCGCGAGCAAGCTCGGACGAGTAGACATAGCCGTTCCAATAGTACGCGCCCCATGAGCCGCCGATCGTGCCGCGCTGGCGGCTGACCGCCACGGCCGTGTCGCCAGCCGTCGGCGGTGCGTCGACCGGACCGCGGTCGAAGAACGCCACTTCGTACGGATGATCGGGATCGGTAAAATCGCTGACGTCGATGCCGCCCTGATACCAGCCCTGGACCATCAGGTCACGGCCCGGCACCGGAAGGAGACCGCCGTTGTGCGACACGCAGTTCTCCTGCGCGCTCTGTGCTGTCGGAATCTTGAAGTACGCATGCTCGGTGAGCTTCTTGTCCGCGCTGATCGTGAGGATGGTGTTGCCGCCCATCTCCATCATGCTCGTCGCCTGGCAGTTCGGAGCCGTGCCGCCGCCCCACTCGTCGGTGAACACGACCTTCGAGCCGTCGTTGCTAAACACCGCCGTGTGCCACAGCGAGAAGTTCGTGTCGGACACGGCGTCGAGACGCACCGGCTTTTCAGGATTTGAAACGTCGACGAGCAACCCGTAGCTCGCGCATGCGCCAGCGAGGAGGTGCAGCGCCGGATACGAGGTCACGTCATGGCAGTTGCGCGGGCCGGTCGGCGCCGGCGGCGGACCTTCGGCGGCTCCAGCCGCGCCGCCACGGCGACCACCGCCACCACCCCGGCGCGCGCCCGCGCGCTGCGGAGCAGGCGTCATGTTCTCGAAGATGCGCGCGCCCGTCACGACTTCCGCCTTCGTCGGATCGTTGAGCGGCACCTTGATCACGTCCAGACGATACAGCGAATTCTTTTCGTCGTTCGGATCGGTGCCGTTGTTGCAGCCCGCCAATTCCGTTGCCGGACGGGCGCCCTGGCTTCCTGACACATAGAGATAAATGATGTTCTTGTCGGTCGGACTCGGGATGACCGTATGCGTGTGCGAGCCTTTGCACGTCTGCACGTTCTTGAGCAGCTTCGGCGCCTTCGGATTCGAGACGTCGTAGATGCGCACGCCGGCCATGTGATCCGCCGGATCCTTCACGCCGCCCTTCGCGCAATCGTTGCGATTGCCGTTGCCCTCCGCCGAGATGAACAGAAGGTTGCCGTAGATCGACGGGTCGGCCTGCGCGGTCACACACGGAACCACCGCCGCCATCACGGGCTTCGCCGGGTTGCTGATGTTCCAGATCGTGAAACCGGAGAAGTTGCCCTGGTAGACGTAATTGCCGTGGAATGCGAGATCGGAATTGATGAACGTCAGGCCGGCCACCGTGTCGAACTCCGCTGGCTTCGGAGAGAACGAGACGAGCCTGATTCCGCTGGCCGCCGTTCCCGCGTCGAGCTTGCCCGACTTCAGGCCATTTCGCGGGTCACTGCCGGTTGGATACGTCTGCGCGTGCAGCACCGGCGCTGCCGACAGAGCCAGCGTTGCAGCGAACCCACACATTTTGCGAACATTTCCCATCAGACGGAGCTCCGGTAGAGGTCTCATAGATTGGCCAACAATTTCTGCATGACGCCGATCTCGGCGGTCTGCACGGTCACCACATCATTCGCGAACACGGACACATCTTCGTCCTGCGCCGCGAGCGGCGCGGCGAGAAGATCGGCCACCATCTTCAGCGCGCCGTTGTGATGCTGAATCATCAGATTCAGAAACTGCTTATCGAACTCGGTGCCCTTGGCGGCATCCAGCGTCTTGAGCTGCTCCGCCGTGAGCATGCCGGGCATCATCGTCGTGCGCCACGATGACGTATCCGGCACAACCTGCTTGTTCGCGCGCAGCCAGTCCTGCATCAGCTTGATTTCTGCCGCCTGCGACTGATCGATCTTGTTCGCGAACTTGAGCACGCGCGGGTTCGCCTGGCGCGACGCCGCCATCTTCGACATGTAGATGGCCTGCGCGTGGTGGGCGATCATGCCCTGCATGAAATGGACGTCGGCCGCGGTGTAGAGAACCCCTTTCGGGATCGTCACCGGGGCCGACATGGCCGACATGCCGGCCATCGATCCCTGCCCGGACGGGGCGACGGCGGTCGTCTCAGCCGGTTTGTTCGCCGCCTTTTGGGACGAGCAGCCCGAGACCAACGAACAGACGATGAGCACAGCGGCAGCGCCGCGGAACGGGTAAATCTTCACGTTGGAGGTAGGTTCGCGATGAAAAGCACGAGGAAATCCGGTGTAAGGGTATCGTTCGGACGACTCGTCCGCCAGCACGACGGAGCCCCAATCGAATACCTCACGACGCCGAGCGCGCAACGCTGGCTCGGTTGATACTCTCGATACGAGTGCGACGTCAATCTCGTTGTGACTCCCGCCTCAGCCGGCGTATGCGGCGGACACTCGACCGGTCCGATTGCCGCCTGCCGTGGTCGCTGTTCGCGTCAATGCGCGTCTCGTCGCGCGCGGCGCTCACTTCGATTGCGTTGTCGCCCCTCAGCGCAACGCTCCAGCCGGGTGCCACGGTCCAGTTGACTGTCACCGGCACTTACAGCAATGGATCGACGGCGATCCTCGGCGCCTCGGAGGTATTTCAGTCCTCGAATGCCAATATGGTAGCAGTGAGCGCGGGCGGGCTCGTTATCGTCGCGGCGAACGCGACCGCCGGAACCGTCGTGACCGTCACGGCGACACACACCTTGTCCAAACTGACGACGTCGGAGCCCAACTCGACCGTGATTGCCGTTGCCGCGTCCGCGCTCGAGGCACCCACCCAAGGATCATGTGCACGACCGTTCACGGCCCGAAACCAAGCTTCGCTTTGATCGGATGTTTTTTCTTGTACGCCTTCTGTTGCCGGGCGAGGTCGTATTGCTGCCACAGTAGCGGATTGGTGACCCACGGCGCCGTAACCTCATTCAGCGCGAGATAAAACTTGAGCCGTCCCGTCGGGATCCACTTGGCCCGGTTACGATAGCAGCATCGAAGCTCGGAAAACGTGATGGGAACCGAGCCGGCCGGGCTCGCGATGCCGCCGGCGTACTTCGCTTTGTCGACGACGTCCTGCATGTCCAGCTGTACGCCGGGGTTGTACGGCACGTCGAGCACGAAATGCACTTGGCGCTGCAGCGTTTCAAGCATGTATTCGAGGCCAAACTTGCAGGCGCGTCGAATCATCAGCATCGTCACGGTCAGGTCTCCGTGATTTGTCCACTTCGACTGCGGCTCGGTCGACGCCTTGCTCGGGCTTCGCTCGCTCTTGTCGAGCGCGTCGTAAAAGATCCTCGCGGCGCGCTTCTCGTCTTCTCCGAGAGCGGTCATTCCGCGGTCGTGCTCATAGAAATCGAGATTATGCCGGATGTCTTGCGCGTTCGTGGGATTGGTCAACGAGTGCACGGGCGCCAGCCCAGCTCCAAGGCCGTAGCTGGCATTGACGCCGAGAAACGAGCGATTGTTGAACGAGTCGCAGAGAAGAAACGCGCCGGTCTCCTCGCAGTATGTGCGGAGCGCATTGCCAAGTGAATTGACGTACGGGGCGCGTGACTGGCTAATGCCGTACACGACATCCCCGATATTGAAATTCTGAGCAAAGGTCGGCATGGCAGGCTCTCGATTGACAGTCGGCGAACATTTCCGCGATCAACGATAGGTCTACCCGGTTGGCCAAGCAAGATTACGCCGGGGACTCTGCATCCGCGGAGTGCTTCGGTCCAACCGATGCGTGTGAACGTCCTATGCCCTGTGTCACCAACTGCTGAACGCGGACTGGAGCGGAATTGGGCGGACAGACGCGGAGACTGCGTTGAACAGGAGAAACGATAAGCGATTTCAGTGCAAAAAAAAACAATTGAATAGCGTCTTTTGAACGCGCCTGCGGACCTATCCTGCTCGAATACAGTCTCTTCGAACGCCCTCGCTCTCACCGCTGTTGCTGTCAACGCTGTTGCTTTGAACGCAGTCTCCGCGTCTGTCCGCTCATTCCGTTCCATTCCGCGTTCGCCGTTTTGGTGCCGCACACCGAGACGACTCCATCATCATGCGGGAACTCACCGCGCTTGCGCCCGTCGTAACCAAGACTCGTGAACGTCGGGCGACAGCATGGACGCCAGAAAACCAAGAACGGCGGTACCAGAGGCACCGCCGTCCTTCGATTCACAGACTGCTAGTCGATCCTACGCCTTGCGATCGATACAGCCCTTGAAGTTCGGGTTCGTCAACTCGGCATCGGGCACCGGAATGTTGACGTCCGTTCCGAACGTGCCCGTCTTGTGGAACGCGCCCGTCGGGAAAATCTGATCCTGCGTCTTGCCATAGAGACGAATCTCGCGACGCAGGTTCGGCAAACGCTCACCGCGGCCAAACTGCCAGAACGCGGCCTCGCGAAACAGCAGCGTGACCGCATCGCTCTTCGTCGTCGGCGTCGTGGTGATCGCCGCCAGCGCCGGAACGGTCAGCGTGTTGCCGATCTTCTGCGACGTCGTGCGGAGTGCATTCAAAATCGTCACCATGCCTGCATAGTCACCCGCCGCCATCTTCGACTCGGCCTCGAGCAACCGCGCGTCGATGCCGGAAACGACCGGAACCGGATCGCTGCGGTTCGGGAAGATCAACTGAATCAACAATGGCGTCACGCCGTCGAACGGCTTCACCGTCGTCGTCGACGTCGGAACACGCGGATCCTTCGCCGACATGAACGGCGTCGCGTTCGGAATGCGACCCGTGAGGTTGTCGATGCTGTCGCTCACGGTGTAACGACCCGCGCTGTTGTTCAACGACCAGAGCTGGTTGTCGCCCGTCGTCTGGTCGAACGTTTCCAGA
>JBDTAE010000058.1:0-3260 GCA_039924785.1 Gemmatimonadaceae bacterium
GCCCTCGCGCTGCCCGTCGCCGCGCACGCACAGAAGAAGGTCCTTACCCCGGCAGACTGGGATAAGTGGAAGTCGATTAACGCGCCGGCGCTGTCGCTCGACGGAAAGTGGGCCGTCTATACGCTCATTCCTCAGGTCGGCGACGGTGAACTCGTCATCCGATCGACGTCCGGCAATACCGAGTACCACGTTCCGCGCGGCTACCTCGGCCGTCCGAACAATGTCCCGGGCGGACTTCGTCCGCCGGCGGGCGCGGGCGTCGAAGAAGGAGGGCCCGCTGGTCCGACGGCCTCGCCGCCGCAAATCACCGCCGACAGCAAGTACGTGCTCGTGAGCACCCAGCCTGATCAGGCCGAGTTCGAAAGGGCGGGACGCGCTCGCGGAGCGGCTGCGGCGGCAAATCGCCAGTCGCTCGTCATCGTCAGCCTCGCCGACGGGAAGATGACCACCCTCGCTGGTGTGCGGTCATTCCGCCTCGCGCGCGACAACCCGACCTGGTTGGCGTATTCGCCCGAAGCGGATTCGCTCGCTGGTGACACGACCTCCCGCGGTGCGACGACGGCTCCGGCTGCTGCGGCGGGCGGTGGACGTGGCGGACGCGGTGGCCGCGCCGGTGGCGCGGGCGCGCCCGGTGGACGTCGTCAGTACGGTGCCACGCTCGCTATTAGAAATCTCGGAACAGGCACTGAAGATCGCATTCCCGACGTGCTCGGCTATGCGTTCGACGACAGCGCCAAGGTCCTCGGTTACACGGTCGTGTCGCACGACTCCACGAAGGACGGCGCGTATCTGCGCACCATGCGGAGCGGTGCGGTCACGACGCTGTTGACCGGACGCGGCGACTACAAGCAACTCGCCTTTGACCACGCCGGTTCTCAAGTGCTCTTCATCGCCGACCGCGACGAGTTCGGCCGCGGCAGCAAGCCGCGCTACACGTTGTACGGCGCGTCGGTCAAGGGGGGCGGGGCGCAGGCGTGGATTTCTCCCGAGCAGGTTCCGACGGGGCTTCACATTGCCGACAACGGCGGAATCGCGTTCACGCGCTCGGGTACGGCTGTTACGCTGAACATCGGGCCGCCGCCGATCGATTCGGTGCCGTCCGATTCGCTCGTTGGCAAAGCCGTATTCGACTTGTGGAATTACAAGGATCAGGTCCTTCAGCCGACGCAGAAGCTCAACGCGCAGCGCGATCGCAACAAGACGTACGGCGCCATCTTCTTCCCGGCTACCAAGAAGCTCATAGAGTTGGCGGACGATTCGATTCCCACCGTCAGCGTTTCTGACGACGGAAAGATCGCCATCGCGAACTCGCGCGAGCGGTACATGATCGAGCAGATGTGGGGCGACGGCGGCACTGACGTGTACGTCATCGATCCCGCGACGAACGCGCGCAAGCTCATTCGCGAAAAGATCAGCGGCAACGCGCAGCTCTCGCCCGACGCGCACTACGCGATCTTCTACGACAAGGGCCAGTGGTACACCTACAACACCGCGACCGCCAAGACGACGGATCTCAACGGCGCCATGAAGTCGGTGCACTTCGACAACGAGACAGACGACCATCCGGCCACCCCGCCGGCGTGGGGCGTCGCGGGTTGGACGAAGGGTGACAAGTCGGTCCTCATCTACGATCGGTTCGACATCTGGGAGCTCGATCCGTCCGGAGCCAAGCCGGCGGTCGTCGTCACGGATTCGGTCGGTCGCAAGCAGTCGATCCAGTTCCGTCTCGCCGAGAGCGGCGGTGGTCGCGGCGGCCGTGGCGGCGGTGGTGGTCGCGGCGGTGCCGCAGCCGAGGATCGCGGCGTGATCGATCCCGCCGAGCCGCTCATGCTCAAGGCGATGAACACTGAGACGATGGCGAGCGGGTTCTACCGCGTCCACCTCGGTTCCAAGAAGGAGCCTGAGAGGGTCGTCATGAGCGATCTTGCATACGGCAACCTGATCAAGGCGTCGAACTCCGACGAGATCATGATCACGAAGAGCACGTTCACCGAGTTCCCGAACCTGTGGGTCGGCACGTCGCTCACGAACCTGAACAAAATTTCCGACGCGAACCCGCAGCAGAAGGACTACAACTGGGGTACCGCGGAACTCGTGCACTGGACGAGCGAAGACGGTGTTCCGCTCAAGGGCATTCTCTACAAGCCCGAGAACTTCGATCCGAACAAGAAGTACCCGATGATTTCATACTTCTATGAAATCCTCTCGAACGGCTTGTACAGCTACGTGCCGCCCACGGGCCGCAACGTCATCAACCCGACGCACTACGTCTCGAATGGCTACATCGTGTTCGAGCCGGACATCGTCTACGAGACGGGGTATCCTGGACCCAGCGCGTACAAGGCGATCGTCCCGGGCGTCGAGTCGATTGTGAAGCAGGGCTACGTGGACGAGAAGAAGCTCGCGCTGCAGGGGCAGTCGTGGGGCGGCTATCAGACGGCGTACGTCATCACCCAAACGCACATGTTCGCGGCGGCGATGGCTGGCGCGCCGGTCGCAAACATGACGAGCGCGTACAGCGGAATCCGTTGGGGCTCGGGCATCGCGCGTCAGGGGCAGTACGAGACGGGCCAGAGCCGCATCGGCAAGTCGTTGATCGAAGCGCCACAGCTGTACATTCAGAACTCGCCGCTCTTCTGGCTCGATCGCGTCACGACGCCGCTGTTCATCATGAGCGACGACATGGACGATGCGGGACCCTGGTACCAGGGCATCGAGCTGTTCCTCGGCCTGCGTCGCTTGGACAAGGAGGTCTACATGATCTCCTACAACAACGACGTGCATAACCCGGCGAGCCGCGCGAACCAAAAGGACATTGCGATGCGCATGCAGCAGTTCTTCGACAACAAGTTGAAGGGTGCGCCCGCGCCGGATTGGATGGTGCACGGCATTCCGTACGTGAACAAAGGCAAGGATCAGCTGAAAGCCGCGCCCGTTCCGGCAAGCGTGATCACGCCCGACAAGCGCTAGCCAGCTGGTTTCGCGGGTGCGCTGGGAGGAGAAGGAGCCGTTGGCACAGGGTGAGCCGCCGTTTTGTAGCGCGCGGTGGCCTCACCCGCTGGAATTCCGTTCTCCTCTGGCGACCGCGCGAGGAAACTCTTTCCCGCGCGCGAGTCTTTGAGGTACGCGTCGAGAAAGTTGCGAGTATACAACGCGATTCGCTCGTATCCCGCGCTTTGCACGAGAGTGTCCGATACGAATGCTGGTCCTTCACGGTACGACAACCTATCGAACCACTCGCCGAAATTCTGATGGGCGAG
>JBDTAE010000059.1:0-22527 GCA_039924785.1 Gemmatimonadaceae bacterium
ACGCTGCCCATGAGCGCGCGCGTACGACCGAACCGATCGGCGATGTGTCCGAAGATCAAACCGCCCGCCGCGCCGGCCAGCAGCGTGATCGAGCCGAGCGCGCCGGCTTGTGTTTTCGTTAGACCAAGATCTTTGATGACGCTCGCGAGGGTCAGCGAGAACAGCATGACGTCGAACGCGTCGAGCCCCCACCCCATCGACGCCGCGACGAGCGCGCGGCGCGCGGGAGGCTTCGCGACGCGCCACCACCCAAAGAGCCCGGCGTCGTCCGCCGGGGCCGCTGCCGCTATCGTCGCCAGATGACTACCGGCAAACCGGGTATGGAACGTCCGGGCCGGTGATCGCGAGACGATCCTTTCGATCGGCGATCGCCATCATGACGTCGTGAATGAACCGCCCAATGCGCGCCATGTGATCGTAGTCCGCGTACTGGGGTTCGTCGGTCGCCTGGTGGTAATCCTGCGCGTAGCCGGTGGAGTAATACGTCACCGGAACGTTGTGGTGCACGTAGTTCACCTGGTCACTGCGACAGAAACGGTTCATCGGATTGGCGATCACGTCCCACGTCTTGTCGATGGCCATGACTTCACTTCGTGTCGCGTTCACGGAGTCGATGATGTCGCCGAACTCGCGCGACTCGCGACGAGACCCGAGCGTTTGAATCGACGACGGTCCGCCGAACTTCACCTGGTCGGTGCGGCCCTTGGCTTCCATGTCCATGTTGTTCGCCGCGACGATCTTCGAGAGATCGATCGTCGGGTGATCGGTAAACCACTTGGAGCCAAGGAGTCCGGCTTCTTCGCCTTCGTGCGAGATGAAGATGATGGAGCGCGCCGGCTTTTCCGTCGCGAACCGTTCAGCAATCTCCAACATGATCACCGTGCCGGAGCCATCGTCGTCGGCGCCGTTCATGATCGAATCGCGGCGCGGAGCGCGAATGCTGCGCGCGCGCGTGATAATCGAATCGATCTGATGCTGCTGCTCCGCGGTCGGACGGCAGGCGGGATCGTTTGCGCCCTGCTTGCGCGTGATCGTGTTCACGGCGCGCAGTGAGTCGTGATCGACCGATGTCGCGTTCACTCCGACGTGGTCGTTGTGCGCGCCGACGAGCACGAATTCGCTCGCGAGCGCCGGGTTTGAGCCAGGCATGATCGCGATGACGTTGCGGGCCGGCGTCTTGGACATGCGCCACTCGTGGCTCCAGCTTTCCGTCACCGGCTGTCCCGTCGTGCCGACGGTGAGTTGCGCGACCGGCTTGCCAAACAGTTTCGCCGCGGCCGAGCTCGAGATAGCCGCTCCAGGGATTCCGCTCGTTGCCGGAGGAGTAGCGGGCTGCATTGCGCCACGACCGGCCCAGGCCGCGTTCGCCGCAATGCGCGGAAGAGAATCCGTGGAGATGATGAGAATTCCGACTGCACCCGACGCTTCGAGACGAGGGTCGGCGGACGCCGCACCGCCGCGACCGCCACGCCCCGCTCCACCGCGTCCGCCGCCGGCGCCACGTCCAGATGCGCTGTCGGCAGCACGCTGGGCTGCTTCGACTCGCGCCGCGGCCGCCGCACCGAACTTGTCGGGGACGGAGTCGCAGCGTGGGAGCGTCGGCGGACGGCCCGGATTGAGCCCGGCGCCTGCGGCGGTCGATACGAAGACGGCGATTTTACCTCTGAAGACGGCGGGATCGAGCGTGGCCGACGAATCCTTCCACCGGCCCGCGAACACCGTCCCCACATTATTGATATCGGCCTTGGCGTTGATGCCGTTTCCGTTTGCTGGCGCCATCGGCATCCAGTCTTTCGTCGCCGTAATCGTCGCGCCGCCGGCAACCAGCCGCGACGACGCGCTGTCAAAACTGACCGGCCCGTATGGCATATCCTGGAAATACGTCCCGTTGTCGCCCGCGGGCTTGAGACCGAGTCGCTTGAACTCGCCGGCGATATACGCCGTGCCCTTGTAATTGCCCGGCTCACCGATGCGGCGCCCAAGCATGGAATCATCAGCAAATTGGTATAACCGCGTGCGCAGGTCGTTCGCGGTGATCGCCGACGTCGTGGGGCGTGGCGCCCACTTGAACGGACCTTCGTCGGGCCACACGGGTTTCACCGTCGCGGCGGCCTTGGTCTGAGCGGCGGCGGCGGTTGCGCACAGGCTGAGCGCGAAAGCGTATGAAAAGCGGGACAAGTTCAGGCTCCTGAATCGCGGAGGGGGCTGTCGTCGGACGGGTCGACATGGGAACTTCAATCCGGCGCTCGAAAATGTGCGGCTCGGCGCGTCGATCGGCAACGTGTCAGCGGGCAGTTTCCTTCTTCTCTTTCACACAACTCGTCATGCGGCGTCAACTGTCAGGTGGTTTGATCGCTCTCGCTTCGGCGTTGGCCTGGATTTCGTGTGCGAAGGCCGGCGATGCGCCGGTTGGCACTGGAACCGCGAACACGGACCCGGTGCCGCCGGAGGCTCTCGCGGCCATCGACACCGCGACCATCATGACTCACATACGGGTGCTCGCGGCCGATTCGTTGATGGGCCGCGCTCCGGGTACGCCCGGCGAAGACAAAGCCGTCGCGTACATCGAGGGCCAGTTCAAGGCGATGGGCCTCAAACCCGGCAACACCGACGGCACGTACATCCAGAAGGTGCCGCTGGTCGGCATCACCGTGACGAATTCGCCGTCGCTCACGTTCACGAAAGGCACGCAGACGCGCACGCTCAAGTGGCGCGACGACTACGTCGCGTGGACAAAGCACGTCGCCCCGTCCGTCTCGCTCGACAAGTCGGACGTCGTATTCGTCGGCTATGGCGTCGAAGCGCCCGAGTTCAAGTGGGACGACTTCAAGGGACAGGACATGACCGGCAAGACGCTGATCATGCTCGTCAACGACCCGCCGCTCGCCGACACATCGCAGTTCGGCGGACCGCGGATGACGTACTACGGCCGTTGGACGTACAAGTACGAACAGGGCATGAAGCACAAGGCCGCCGCCGTCCTGATCGTGCATGAAACCGATCCGGCAGGATACCCGTTCTCCGTCGTCCAAGGTCGCGCGTCGGAGCAGTTCGACCTGGTGACGCCCGACAAGAACATGAGCCGCAGCGCGATCGAAGGCTGGATCACCCTCGATCAGGCGAAGGCGCTCTTCAAGTCGTCCGGCCAGGATTTCGATTCTCTAAAGGCCAAGGCGGCAACGCGCGAGTTTCAGCCGGTTCCGCTCGGTGTCACGGCAAGTGTGAAGCTCGAGAACAAGCTGCGAACGATCGACTCGCGCAACGTCGTCGCGAAAGTCGAGGGCAGCGACCCCGTGCTGAAGGACGAGTACGTCATCTACACCGCGCACTGGGATCATTTCGGCATCGGCACGAAGGTGAACGGGGACTCGATTTACAACGGCGCCGACGACAACGCGAGCGGCGTGGCCGGCTTGCTCGACATCGCGAAGGGATTTGCCGCGATGAAGACGCCGCCGAAGCGCTCGATTCTCTTTCTTTCGGTCACAGCCGAGGAGCAGGGATTGCTCGGCTCGGAGTATTACGCGGTGACGCCGATCTACCCGCTCGCGAAAACGCTCGCCGATATCAACATGGACGAGCTCAACGTCTGGGGACCGACGAAAGACGTCACCGTCATCGGGCTCGGCGCATCCGACCTGGACGATTACGCGAAGGCCGCGGCTGCGGAGCAGGATGGGCGGACACTCAATCCCGATGCGCAGCCCAGCAAGGGCTTTTACTACCGGTCGGACCATTTCAACTTCGCGAAGCTCGGCGTCCCGGCGTTCGACCCCGAAGGCGGCGTGAACTTCGTGGGCAAACCGCAGGGATGGGGTTTGCAGAAGCGTGAAGAATTCGATTCAAAGATCTATCATACGCCGCAGGATCAGATTCTGCCGGACTGGAACCTGAATGGCGCGGTGTTGGATCTCAGAATGTTCCTCACGATGGGCTATCGGATCGCGCAGGCGTCGACGTTCCCGGAGTGGAAGCCAGGAAATGAATTCCGGGCGGCTCGCGAGAAACAGCTCGGGAAGTAGCGAGTGGCGAGTAAGAAGGCGGTCATCGAGAAGGGGACAGAAGAACGTCTCGCGTTCACGACAGCCGCCGCGTGGGAAGCATGGCTGGCGAAAAACCACGGTAGGCCCGACGGCATCACGATGCGGCTGGCGAAGCTGAAATCGGGAATTCCGTCGGTAACCTACCCCGATGCGTTGGACGTGGCGTTGTGCTACGGGTGGATCGATGCGGTCAAAGGCCGTGAGAGCGACACACACTATACGCAACGCTTCACGCCTCGTCGCGCGCGAAGCATTTGGTCGAAGGTGAATCGCGACAAAGTCGCCGCGTTGATTGCGTCCGGACGAATGAAGCCGGCCGGGCTGGCGGAGATCGAACGGGCGAAGACGGACGGTCGATGGGATGCCGCGTACGGCGGTTTCTCTGCGAAGGACGCGATTCCGGATGATCTCGGGGCGGCCCTCGCCAAATCTCGAAAGGCGAAAGCGTTTTTCGAAACACTCAACTCACAGAATCGATACGCGATTCTTTTTCGGCTTCACCAAGCCAAGAGGCCGGAGACACGAGACAAGCGACTTGGAATGTTCGTGGCAATGCTCGAGAAGGGTGAGACGATCTATCCGCAGAAACCAGGAAAATCGTCTGGCGCTGGCGTATCGTCCGGCCAGTCCGACGGAAATCCGGTCGACAAGGCGAAGAAGACGCGTAGTTAAAATATCGTAATGTGCGCGGCGTTGGGATCGTCGTCGGGCTACCATGCGCGAGAATGTGGAACTGCGATCATGCGGATCGTAGCGAATGAAACGGATACAACGGTAATAGCTCGTGCCTTCGCCGCCGCACGTTTCCGGTGTGTGCAATGCAGTCTCCGCGGTATTCCGCGTGCTCCGCGGAGTCCGTGGCTCGCTGTTGCCGTTCGGATCGTCGGCTTCGTCTGAACGTCTCACACGCGCGAAGATCATGAAATCATCAATCTGTACCGCGGCATGAACGCATAGACGGCGAATTCCTCAAAGCCAAAAACCAAAGGACGAACAACAACAACAAAAGACGAACGCGGACTTGAACGGAATTGAACTGATGGACGCGGAGACAACACAAAAGTGAAACGCCAGTCGTTTCCCTTATCGCAGTCTCCGCGTCTGCCCGCCACGTTCCGCCAATTTCCGCGTTCGCTTTTTCTATTCTTTGTTCTGCCGCGTCCGCAGGTTGCTTCTCTGTCGTTTGCGATCTCGGGTACGTCCTCGCGGACTCTCCCGATCACTGGCGGCTATTTCTTGTCCTTCAACTGAATCATCATCACTTCAACAGGCTTCGTGCCTGGGTTCACATCGGCGTGCGTTTGCCCCGGCGGATTCGGCGTCAGCCACATGGCTTTGCCTCGCACGAGGTGATACGTGTCGAGAATCTTGCCTGATGGGTCGACCATATTGAGTTGACCGTCGGTGAGAGCGACGAGCACGCGCGAGTTGTCGTGGCGATGATACGTCAGCGGTTGCTTCGGCTGGATCGTCGACTTCCACACCTCGACGCGATCGTTGTCGAACTGCGGCTCGCGATTCGACTTCGCCTGCTGCTGCGCCCACATCACACCCGCGCCGGCGACGAACGTGAACGACGCCAAGGCGACCGCGTGTCGCGTCCTCATCGCGCCGCCAGTTCTGCTGCGGGCGCCGCCAGCGTGAGCCAGTCGCTGTACTGCGGAAGCTTGCCGTGTACCGCGTCCTGAAACGTCTGTTGAATGCGACGCGTGACCGGTCCCGGCTTGCCGCCGTTGTAGAATCGACCGTCGACTTCGGTGATCGGCGTGACCTCGACAGCCGTTCCGCAGAAGAAGATTTCGCCCGCCTGCTCGATGTCGATGAGCGTCATTGGACGCACGGTGACCTGATAGCCGAGGTCCCGGGCGATCTGCAGGATGCTGTCGCGGGTGACGCCCATGAGAATCGACGCGTCGCTGTCATTCGTGATCACGGTGCCGTTCCTCACGATGAACAGGTTCGCACCCGACGCTTCCGCGACGTCGCCCTTGCTATTGAGCAAAATCGCATCGGCATATCCTCGGCGCATGGCTTCCTGCACGGCGCGCACCGAGTTCGTGTAGTGCCCGCACGCTTTGACGAACGGCGGGAGTGTCGAGAGGTCGATGCGACGTACCGTCGACACGGTGACCCGCGCGCCATTCTCCGGCCCGCCCTGCAAGTACACGCGGGCCGGTACGGCGATGATCGCGACGGTGACCGGACAATCTTTCGGCCACACCGCGAAGCTGTATGAGTCGAAAAACGCAATCGGTCGCAGATATGCATTCTCGAGACCGTTGGCGCGCACCACTTCGAGCGATGCGGCGCAAAGCTCCTCGTACGAGTACGGAATGGGAATTTCGTACGCGGCCGCCGACACAAAGAAGCGGCGCGTGTGCGCGTCGAGACGGAAGATGGCCGGACCGTTCGGCGTATCGTACGACCGCATCCCTTCGAACACCCCGGTGCCATATTGCAAGGCGTGCGCGGTGATATGGACCTGCGCGTCAGCCCACGGAATAATCTCGCCATTCTTCCAGATAAATTCGGTAGGCGTGAACGGAGCCATTTTGTACTCGTTGAAGAGGAAACCAATCGCGCCGCGATCGACCGCAGCTTACGGAGTATGCGAATGGAGACACGCTCCTGCAAGGTGAAACGCGCATGACGGCCAACCTGTTGCCCCGCCGCGTCGTCATCGGTGGAAATACGTTTGCCGAGCTCGCGAGTGCGTTGCGCGACGTGCGTCCCGACCTCGAGATTCGAGCAAATACACTCGAACAACTCGCCCTCGCCGACCTCGAGTGGGCCGACACCTACCTCGGGTTCCGTCGACCGCCGCTGGCGTCGATGGGAAACGTTCGGTGGGTCCACTGCACCGGTGCCGGCGTCGACTCGTGGATCTATCCGGTCGAGCTGCCGCGTGAAATTCTGCTGACGCGCTCATCCGAATCGTTCGGGCCGATGATCGCCGAGTGGGCGCTCGCTCGCGCCCTCGCCTTCTCGCAGCAGCTTCTCAATGTTGCGGACTGTCAGCGACGCCACGAATGGGCGCCGCGCGACATCGTCGATTTGCGCGGGTCGACAGCGGTCGTCGTTGGCACCGGCGATGTCGGTTCGCACGTCGCGCGTGCGTTCAAGGCGATGGGCTGCACGACGATCGGCGTCTCGCGGTCCGGCAATGGCAACGCCGATGTCTTCGCGAAGACGTATGCGGTGGATTCGCTCAAAGACGCCGCAGCGTTCGCCGATTGGTTCATCGTGACTCTACCGTTGACCGCGGAAACCGATGGCCTTGTCAGCGGCGGCGTTCTCTCGTCGTGCCGCGGCGCCGTATTGATGAATTCTGGTCGCGGACGCGTCGTCGACCAGAGCGCGATTCCCGTCGCGCTGGACAACGGCTGGCTCCGCGGCGCGGCGCTCGACGTCTTCGAGACCGAACCGTTGCCCGCCGATTCGCCGTTGTGGGACGACGGACGCGTCATGATCTCGCCACACATTTCCGGAATCACCACGAGCAAGGGCGCAATCGGCGGCTTCCTCGAATGCATCGCGGAGTTGCAACGCGGGGAGATGCCCTCGCGAACAGTCGATCGCGACAAGCAATACTGATCAGCGGGGTCGATTAGATGTCTCGCACGTTCGAGATAGACATCGCTGGAGTCCCACGGAACGCAGTGCGCCAACGTCCGCGACGAGAGTTCAACGATGAAGCTCAGACCCGAAGTCACCGGCGTTACCGAATCGCCACTTCTACTCGTCGGAACGCTCGCCGAAAGCATTCCGGGCACGATTAGACTCTGCTACGGCGAGTCCGATCTCCCCACGCCGGAGTTCATCGTCCGCGCGGCGAACGATGCAATGGCAGCCGGACACACGTACTACACGCACACCGCCGGCTACCCTGAATTGCGCGAGGCAATCGCCGCCAAGACGCGAGAGCTTCACGGTGTCGAATGCCGAGGGTCCGAGATCATGAGCACCGTCGGCGCGACGATGGCGCTGTACGCCGCGATTCGCGCGTGCGTCGGTCCGGGCGACAATGCGATCGTGCTCGCACCAGCCTATAGCAGCTTCGTGAACGCCATCATCATCTGCGGCGCGGAGCCGCGCGAGGTTCCGCTTGCCGTGGACGGCGACCGCTTCCGGCTCGACCTCGATCGCATCGAGCGTGCGATCGATGCCAATACACGAATGCTCATCGTCAACAGCCCGCACAACCCGACGGGCTGCGTCTTCACGACCGAAGAGCAACACGCGCTGCTCGGGCTCGCCGATCGCCACGATCTCGTGATCCTTTCCGACGAGGTGTACGAACGCATCGTCTACGACATGCCGCTCGCACCGTCATTCGCGGTCGCCGCTGCTGAGGATAGCCTGCGCGACCGACTGATCGTCGCGAACAGCTTCTCGAAGGCGTACAACATGACCGGCTGGCGGCTGGGGTGGGCGCAGAGTACCGAGGCCACGATCAAGACGATGTACAAAGCCGTCGAGTTCATGACGTCGAACGCGAGCTCGATGGTCCAGCAAGCGGGCATCGTCGCCCTGCGCGACGGAGAACCCTTCATTGCCGCCTTGCGCGCGTCGTACGCCGCACGACGAGAGCAGGCGCTCGCCGCGCTCGCCGACGTACCCGGCGTGTCGATCGTCTACCCCGAAGGCGCCTTTTATGCTTTTCTAAAGGTCGACGGGCTGACCGACTCGATTTCATTCACTGAACGGCTCGTGCGTGAAGGCGGACTCGCGCTCACGCCGGGCCTGGCATTCGGCAAGCATGGCGAGGGATATGTGCGCTTGTGCTTCGCGTCGAGCGAAGCCGTGATCGCGGACGGCATTCAGCGCCTGACACGCTTCATGTCGACGTACGTTCAGTCCTGATCGACGTCAGTCGACCGACCGGCGCGCCCGCCGCAAAACGCCGCGACGCAAGCGACTTCCGCGACGCATCGCAACGAATAGCGCGAACACGAGCACCGCGCACGCCGTCCACCCGAGCCTCGCATCACGCGTGTCGCCATGTTCGCCAAACGCATACGCGAGCGCCGCCGCCCCCAGCGCGAGAAAGGCGAACAGCACCTGATGCAACGCGGCATAGAGTAACAGCGCACTCTCAGCCAGACTCGGAATCCGCAGCTGAAGATCGCCGCGATTGGCCCGTTCGAGCATTCGACCGGTCAGATCGGGCAGCGTCAGCGCCGACATCGCCATGTCGCGCACCGCGGTGCCCAATTGCCCGCGAACAGTTTGACCCGGCCCGATCACGAACTCCTTGAGGTAGGGACCGACCACGGCCAACGGGTTCAGATTCGGATCGACCTGCATTCCCAGCCCGAGCAGCAGGATCGCCATACGCTCGAAGACGACCCATTCCTTCGGCACCTGAAACGCTCGTGTGAGATTTCTAAACGATACGTCGATGCGCTTGAGGTCGGCCATCGCCGCGAGCTTGGTGTCGGTGTCGACCGCAAAGTCCTTGAGCGTGAGCGACGACATGTCGATTTCTTCAAGCACGCGCTTCTGGAAATAGTCGATCACCCGCTCAGCGACGCCGTCATCGTCGAGGGACTGGTCGCGCGCGATCATGCCCATTTGACGAAGCGCGGAGGCAATCCGCGCCGGATCGCGGCGCAGCACGCCGTCCCAAAGAACGGGCACACCTGCCTTCATCGCAGGCGGCATTCTGCCGACCGCACCGAAGTCGATGAACGTGATGCTGCCATCGTTGCCGACGAGAATGTTTCCCGGATGCGGGTCCGCATGATACACACCGTCGACGAACACCATCTGGCAATACGCCTTCAAGATTCGCTCGGCCAACGCGGCCCTGTCGATCCGCAGTTCCGCGAGGCGGGGATAGTCGGTCACCTTCGTGCCGTCGACGAAAATCGTCGTCAATACGCGACCCGTCGACAACTCCGGCACGACCTCCGGAAAGTGAACGAGCGGATTTCCGACAAAATGCGCCCGGATCAACTCGATGTTGCGCGCTTCCTGACCGAAGTCGAGCTCTTCGCGGATGAGCTGCGAAATATCGGCGTGATACGACTCGAGCCCCTTCAACGGCACGAACAGCCTGACTAGTCGAAGGATGCCGCCGAGGATGCGAAGATCCAGCTTGGAGATGTCTTCGATGTCGGCATGCTGCACTTTCACCGCGACGCGCCTGCCGTCGTGCGTCAGCGCGGGGTGCACCTGCGCGAGTGACGCGCTCGCGATGGGCACGGGGTCGAAGCTCGCGAACAGCACATCGGGCGACGCGCCGAATTCTTTGCGAATTCTCGCCGCCACTTCGTTCGGCGGGCGGGCGGGAACGCTGTCCTGCAACGTCTCGAGCTCCGCGATGAACTCGGGAGGAAGGACGTTTTCGAGAATGCTAATGAGTTGTCCGAGCTTGATGAATAGTCCGCCGAGCTCGAGGATCGCGCGCGTGACCCGGCGCGAGTTCGCCCGGTGTCGGGCCAGCAGTCGCGTTTCGTACCCGGAGTCGCTCAGGAGCGGGCGTCGCACCCGAAGCCACGCATAACCGGCGAGAATTCGAAGCGTTAGCCAATACGCGCGCGCGGCCCGGAAGCGTGTTGGCCTCGCTCGCCGCCAGGCCTGCAGCTCCTCGGTGTCGCTCGACAGCGCCATGGTGTATGAGATTTCTTACGGCGAGCGTTTGTATGTTCCGACCGCGACAGCTTTTCCGCGAATATGCCCGGCCATCGCCGCCATCACCGCCGCGCGTGTGTCCGCCGGTGATTGCATTTTTTCATACGTTCCGCCAACCGCGGGGACGTTGACCATCGCGTCGAGCGCGAACAGTTCGAAGACATAGTGATGCGGCGGCCCTGATGCCGGCGCGGCGGGCGCACGGTAGTAGGGTCCGGTCACGCTGATCTGCCGGGCGCCGTCGGGCTGATCTGGTCCCTGCGGATATCCCTCCGGCAACCCTTTCGCCGTGCCCGGGATGTTCCAGACGAGCCAGTGCAGTACGTCGTCGAGACCGTTGCCGATGGGCGCGTTGGGATCGTGCACCAGGAGAACGAAACTGACGGTGCTGTCCGGCGCGCCGGTCCACGTCACCGGCGGCGAGACTTCATGCCCGGGCTGCGCGTACTTCACGGGAATCGTGCCGCCGTCATTCCACCCGGTCGACAACGTCATCACCGCGACGGCGCGGCCACGTCCTCCACCACGGCCGCCGCCGCGTCCGCCCGCCGCGCCGCGTTGACCCGGCGGCGCTCCCGCCGGAGGGTTTTGCGCGATCGCGGTAGACGCTGATCCAAGCGCGACGACGATCGCCGCTCCGAGTTTCACTCGAGAGATTCGCATGGTCGTCGGTTACTTGAAAGACGCGGGCTGGGCTCTGCGCCATACGTCGTACCGCATGCGCAACGTCTTTACAGGATTCAAATCTTCGCCCGCGTGAATCGCGTTGGGTCCGCCTGCCTCCGGCTGCGCGACGGTCAGGTACATGGTGTACTTGCCGTTGTTGTGCGCCCACGTGCTATCGCCCCGCGCCGCCCCGGCGAGATCGCTTCGCTCGGCCATGAGAATATACGAAACATGCGCCGTCTTCCGCGTGCACGTGATTGCCGGGTTCGAACCATCGGCGGGGGCGGCCGGGCAGGCGCAGCGGCTGTCGCCGCCGGATGCGTCCGCGGCTTCCATCGCGGCCATCACGCGATCGGTGATTGCGCCGTTGTTGCTCAGGAATGCCTTCACCGCATTCGGCACCACTTCGCCCGCGCGGAGAATGTTGCCCTGAATCGAGTAGAAGATCTGCGTTCCCGGAACGCGGCCGTGAATGTCTTGCGACACGTAGCCGTTCGTCAGCCCGGAATGGCCCGCCGAGCGGCCGCTGAGGTCGAGAATGCCGAATTGGCGAGACTGAAACGCCGGATCTTCCGATAAGAGCTCTATGATGCGCTCGGGAGACGTTCCCTTTTTCAGTTCTTCGTACACGAGCATCTGGTTGGCGTGCGTTCCGTCGACACTAGCCTGGCACGCGGCAACGCCTTTGCCCGGCACGACGACCGCCTGGATGTTCATCAAGAACGCGTCGTTGTTGTTGACGCACGTGGCAGACGCGATCACCACGCGTCCAGTGCTCATATCGACCGCGATCACCGACCACGTCGCGAATGCGCTGGACGGAAGCAGCAGCGAGAGCAAGAAAGAAAGTGTGAGCTTGAGCATGGGCGGGATCATGCGCCCAGGCGGGCGTTCGGGCAAGGTGCGCTCGCGTGATGTGGTGTGCGACCAAATGGTGGCGCTCGACGGTCGAACGCATGGTATCCTGTCGCCGTAACGACTCACCGGAATTGCGCGTGTGACCACCGGTGACTACCTTAATTCCATGAAGACGGTCGGCGTGAAAGAGCTCAAAGCCCATCTCTCGGAATACCTGCGCGCGGTCAAACGCGGCGAAGTCGTGGTCGTCACCGAGCGCGACCAGATCATCGCGGAACTGCGCGCACCCAGACAGGAGAAAGAAATGGTCGTGAACACCCGAGACGCGCTCGTCGCGCTAACCGCGAGCGGCGAGATCAGCCCGGCGACCGCGCGCAAGAAAGGCTGGACCTGGGCGCCCGCTGGATTGGGCTTGCCCGCCGGAACCGCAACCACGCTCCTCGACGAGCTCAGCGCCGACGCGCCCCTGCCGTGAAGGCTTCGACAGGGCTGTATCTCGACACGTCCGTAATTCTCCGCGCCGTTCTGGAAACGGGAATGACGCCGGACGTCGAGTCGCAGATCAGCGGCGCGTCGCTTCTCGTCACATCGCGCCTCACCCACGTCGAATGCTCGCGTGCTCTACTTCGCCTGCGCGCACTCGGCGTGGTTCCCGAGGTAAAGCTCGCCGATGCCAGCCGAGAGGTCGGGATCCTTCTCGGGCATTGCGAGACGTGGGAGCTCACGAAGGCGGTTTGCAGACTCGCGTGTGAGGTCGCTCCCCGCGGCATGCTGCGGAGCCTCGAAGCACTTCACCTCGCCACCTTTCTCCAAGCGCGCGAGATCTTCGACGGACTCGAGCTGCTGACGGTCGACGACCGACTTCGCGCCGCCGCTTTCGGCTAGCGGCAAGGCCCCGCGCGCGCCATCGTCCAGCGTCCGCGTCCGGCCTTCAAACTCATCAGACAAACTCATGGACCAAATCGGTTTCATCGGCTTGGGCAAGATGGGCCTGCCCATGGCCTCGAATCTTTGTCGCAAGGGCTTCAGCGTGCTCGCGTGCGACGTCAACCCCGAACCAATGCGCGCCATCGCGGCACTCGGCGCAGCCACGTCGACCAGTGTTGCGAATGTCGCGGCCAAATCGAATGTCATCATCACGATGTTGCCCGATTCGGCTGTTGTCGACGCGGTGGTCGCCGGCCCGGATGGCATTCTCGCGAATGCCGCACAGGGAAGCACGATTCTCGACATGAGCACGATCGATCCTCATGTGACCGATCGTCTCGCGGAAGCCGCCCTCGCGAAGGGCATTGGTTTTGTCGACGCGCCAGTCGGACGACTGGCAAGCCACGCCGTGCGGGGCGAGTCGCTCTTCATGGTCGGTGGAAGCGATGCGGAGTTCGCGCGTGTGGAACCGCTGCTCGAAGCGATGGGCACGACGATCCACCACTGCGGCGGAGTCGGCACAGGAATGCGCACGAAGCTCGTCAACAATTTCCTCGCGATCGTCGCCTGTCAGATGAACGCCGAGGCGATCGCGTTGTCGCAGCGTTTTGGCCTCAACCTGGAAAAGACACTCGACGTCATTCACGGCACGAGCGCCACGAACGGCCAACTCAAGATGGCGTGGGCCACGAAGGTGTTCAAAGGCGATACCGAACCGGGCTTCACGATCGACCTGGCGCACAAGGATTTGTCGCTCATTCTCGACGCGGCGAACAACGCGCGAGTTCCAGTCGCGACCGCTGCTGCCGCGCGGGAGGCGTATAGCTCCGCGCGCGGCCAGGGCGAGGGCGGAAAGGATTTTTCCGCGATGGTGGATATCTTGTGTGGGCTCGCTGGAATCGAAAAGCCGCGTTTCGCCTAAGCTCAACTCCGACACCATGACGACGACCTTTCCGAATCTCATAAACGGCCAACGCGTCGAATCCGCCGAGTGGGCGGACGATATCAACCCGTCGAACACGAGTGATATCGTGGGCCAGTTCGCGCACGGAACCACGACCGACGTCGGCACCGCGATCGCCGCGGCGAGGGAAGCGTCGAAGAAGTGGTCGCGAACGAATCCGCAGGAGCGTTTCGACATTCTCGACCGTGCGGCGACGGAAATTCTCGCGCGCAAGGAAGAGCTCGGGCGCCTGTTGTCGCGCGAACAGGGCAAGCCGCTCGCCGATGGAATCGGCGAGGCGGGTCGGGCAGGTCTCATTTTCAAATATTTCGCGGGCGAAGCGCTGCGTCAGACGGGTGATAAGCTGGAGTCCGTCCGCCCCGGCATCGAGATCGAAGTGACGCGTGAGCCGGTCGGCGTCGTCGGAATGATCACGCCGTGGAATTTCCCGCTCGCGATTCCGGCGTGGAAGATTGCACCGGCTTTAGCGTTTGGGAATTGCATTGTATTCAAGCCATCGGAGATCGCTCCCGGAACGCCGTGGGCGCTCGCGGACATCGTGCAGCGCGCGGGGCTTCCGACGGGCGTTTTGAACTTGGTGATGGGCACTGGCCCGACTGTCGGCGCGGCGTTGGCAGCGTCGCCCGACATCGACGCGATCAGCTTTACGGGTTCGCGCGGCGTTGGTCCGAGTGTGGCCGAGGCGGCGTTGAAGAACGGCGCGCGGATTCAGCTCGAGATGGGCGGTAAGAACCCTCTCATCGTGGTCGACGACGCGGATTTGCCCACGGCCGTTTCGGTCGCTGTCAACGGAGCGTATTTCCAGACTGGCCAGCGTTGCACCGCGTCGAGCCGCATCATCGTGACCGAGGGAATTCACGACAAGTTCGTCGCGGCGGTAGTTGAGCGTTTGAAAACACTCAAAGTGGACGACGCGCTCAAGGCTGGAACCGAGATGGGTCCCGTCGTCGACGATCGTCAGCTGCAGAAGAATCTCAGGTATCTCGAGATCGGGAAAAGCGAGGGAGCCACGCTGACGTATGGCGGCGATCGCCTGAAGCGAGACACGGAGGGGTATTATATGGCGCCGGCGATCTTCACGGATTCCACGCCCGAGATGCGAATCAACCAGGAAGAGATCTTTGGGCCGGTCGCGGCAGTGATTCGCGTGAAGAACTACGAGGAAGCGCTCGCGGTGGCGAATGCGACTCCGTACGGGCTGTCGGCGGGCATCGTGACGACGTCGCTCAAATACGCGAGCCACTTCAAGCGGAATTCGGAAAGCGGCTTGGTGATGATCAATCTCCCCACGGCGGGACTCGACTATCACGTGCCGTTCGGCGGGCGAAAGTTGTCGAGCTACGGCCCGCGCGAGCAGGGTGCGTATGCGAAAGAGTTTTATACGATCGTCAAGACGACATACATCGGCTCCTGAGGTCAGGAGCGACGGAAGAGGCGGAATCGGGTCACGCTGCGGTTCTGAGTATTCTTGAATAGCACCACCGATCCGTCGCTCGCGAGTTGAGTACGGCGAGACTAACGCGGCCGTATCATCGGCGAATAGGCGATTCCGTCGGACCATGTGCCAGTCACCGCCCACGCGACGATCGCCCCGCGTTCGATGTCGATCGTGATCACGCGGTTGCGTCCCTGGAGTGTCACAAACGCCCACTTGCTGTCTGCAGAAATCGTGACGCCCTCCGGCGACGGCGAGCCCGGAACCTCTGCGGTCGCGACGAGACTGTCGCGCGGAATTTCAATGGATCGCAACTGCTTGCGCGTCGCGACGTCGAACACGCGCACGTTCGCGTTGACCGGATCGGTGATCACGGCACGCTTGCCGTCGGGCGAAATCGCGAGACGGTACGGCAGGCCAAACCCGCGCAGCGTGTCGGACGCAACGCCGGTGTTGTTGTTCACGACGAGCACCACGCTGTCGCGATTGCTGCCGACCCATGACAACGATCCGTCGGGTGTGATGGCGATGCCCTCGGGTTGTTTCGCCACCCGGAAGATCTTCGGCTCACCGCCATTCTTGAGATCGAGCAGCGACATCGTGGCGTCGGGAATATTTCCAGTCACGATCCGATCGCCGTTCGCGGACAGACCAAGCATGTGACTCGTGCGGCCATTCGTCGGCAGTGTTTTCACCACGGTGCCGCTCCGCACATCGACGAACAGGACTTTCTTCGCGGCTTGCGCGGTCACCACGAGGATCGTGTCGCCGGGAAGGAACCTTGCGCCGTGCGGCTGCTGGTATTCCTTCAAATCAATCGTCTTTACGACCGAAAGGCTCTTCACGTCGATGAGCGTCAGCGAATTGCCCGGCTTGCCGCGCACTCCGTAGTTCGACACAACAGCCAGCCTTCCGTCGTGCGACGCAGCCACTTCGTGCGGGCCCTCGCCGGTCGGGAGCGTCGCGAGCACTTTGCTCGAAGCGACGTCGACGATCGTCGCCGTATTGTCGTTCATGTTGCTGACGATCAACGTGCCGGTCGCGCCCCGGTTCGATTGAGCCGTGGCGAAGGAGGTCATTGAGAGAATGCAGATGGCGGCCGCTGCCACCGATCGAGAGATATGCATGCTGGTTCGATGCTCGAGGTGAGCGCACGATCGACGCGAAACACAGACTCTGCCAATGTTCGAACGATCAGTTCTGCGAAATCTGCCGCTACGCCGCCCTGGCCGGATGCACGCGAGCCGCCGCCGTCTCTGCACGCCTCAGCGTCACGAGCGTCACCTCCGGGCGCGCGCCAAGTCGGAAGGGAACGCCGAAGTAGCCGGTACCGGGGCTGATGTAGAGCAGCGAATTGCTCTCGGTGTACGCGCCCATCGCGTGTTCGAGAAACGGCGACGCCAAGCTCCAGCCGATCTTCGGCAAGGCGAACTGTCCCCAATGCGTGTGTCCGCTCAATGTGAGCGCAACGCCGCGCGCCGCGAGCGCCGGCCAGAGCGCCGGGTTGTGCGCGAATGCGATTACGGTCGAGTGCTGCGGCACCCGCGCCAGCGCGCGTTCGATGTCGGGGGCCGCCCGCGCGCTCCCGCGATGGCCGCCCGCCGGATCTCCGGTCCCGACGATCGCGATGGAATCGCCGCCGCGGCGAATGATGTGCGCGTCATTCACCAACACGGTTCCTAATCCCGCGGCGCGTAAATCGCGCTCGACCTCCTCCCATCCGGCGTAGATGTCGTGATTGCCGGCGATCATGAACACGCCGAGCGGAGCGGTCAACGATTTGAGTGTTCTAGCATAGACGGCGACGTCCTCCGAACGATCGTCGATCAGATCGCCGGTCACCGCAATGATGTCGGGCGACAACTCGTGCGTCGTCGCGACGACCCGCGACAGAAACCGCTTCGATGTCTGCGGCCCGATGTGCAGATCCGACAGCTGCGCAATGCGCAGCCCCTCGAACGCCGCGGGCAGCCCGGGAACGTCGGCCTCGATGTGGCGAACCACGAGGCTGCGTGAGCCGATGTAGCCCGCGACGAGAATCACGATTGCGATCGCCAGCACGACGCCTGCCACGATCCGCCCGACGAGCAGCGCGTGGCCGAAAGGAAGCCCACCGAGAACGCCGAGCAATCCGCCGGCCGCGACGAGCGGAAGGGCAAGCTGTGTATACCAGAAGGGACGAACGACCAGGAGTCGGAACGCCGCGCTCGGGTAGAACGGCCAGCCACGCCACCGCGCGAATGCGACCAGCGGAATCATCGTGTACGCGGCAATCAGCGCCGCGATGATCGCACCGCCATGAAATGCGCCTGCCGCCAGCGTGATCACCGTTCCCCACGCGAGCACGAAGTATCCGACGACGCGCGTCATGATCACCGCGATGCTCGCCCGACGACGTCGCAGTCGCGGTCCCTTCCCTTCGCTCACGCGGTCGGCTCGGTCTGCGCCGCGAGTTCGACGATGCCGGGCCACGCGTGCGAGTTGTAGCGCGCGAGCGTTTGCAAATAGCGCTCACCGTCGTCGCCATGCTGCGCACGCACGGCGGCGACGCCAAGCGTGACGGCGGCTTCGTCCGCGAATGGCGGCTCGAGGTCGTCGGGCATCTGGCCGGCGTTGTTCTTCACGCCGGCCGCGTCGAGAAACGTCGCCTGAATCTGCGGTTCCATCTCGACGTACAAACGGTGCAGCAAGTCGAGCTCATCGGCCGCGGTCTGTGCGTTCGTGCGAACCACTTCTTTCGCGATCTTGTCGGGTGGCCACGTGCGCAATGTGACAATTCGAAAGCCGCCTGGTCGTGACGCGAGTCGTTGGATGAACAGCTCGCGCACTTCCTTGCTCGACTTGATGGCGTGCGTCACGATCGCAACCCGGCGATCGGGTGACAGGGTTCGGTATGGAGAGTTTTTGTTCATCATAGAAACGTAGCGCGGCTACAGACGCGGCTTGGTCATCTTCGGAGCCTTACCGCAGTTCGCCGGCCAATTCGCCGGCCACGTGCCCGGCGATTTCGTGCGGTTGATGAACTCCGGATCTTCCGAAGCGAGGTACGCCATCATCGCGGCGAGCGTCGCGTTGTGCTTGAGGTCGTCGAACACAATCTTGTCGTACGTGTCGCGGTTGGTGTGCCACGTATACGTACTGTAGTTCCAGCCCACCGCGCCCATGCCGAAGGACGGCGTGCCGAAGCACGCGAACACGGCGCCGTCGGTGCCGCCCGGGTTGCCCGTGGGCGCGTCGTTGAATCGCCACGACACGACGTTCGGGCTCAGGCTGTCGGTGTAGAAGCTCGGAAGCTTCTCGTACCACGACTTGAGATGCGGACCGATGGCCGTGAGACCGGCAGCGGTGATCGACTGTACTCGACCTGTGCCATTGTCCTGGTTGAACAGCGCCTGCAGTCCCTTCATGACTTCGGGATGCATTTCGGTGAACGCCGTCGAGCCATTGAGTCCCTGCTCTTCGCTCGACCAGTGGCCGACCATGATCGTGCGTTTCGGATGCGGATAGACCTGTTTGAGAATCCTCATCGCCTCCATCGCCATCATCGTGCCGGTGCCGTTGTCGGTCGCGCCGGACGACCCGTCCCATGAGTCGAAGTGCGCGGACAGCATGACGTATTCGTCGGGTTTTTCGGTGCCCTTGATCATGGCAATCGTGTTGAACGCCGGCTGTTCGCCGAGGAGCGACGCATCGAGATCGAGGCGCACCATCGGCTTCTGGTTGTTCTCGGCGAGACGATACACGAGCCCGTAGTCTTCGCAGGTGAGCGTGACGGCCGGCGCGACCTTGTTATAAGTCTCGAATACCTCGATCGTGCCCCAGCCGCCGCTACCCTGAGGTGCGCCGACTCCGGCGCGTCCACCGCCCGCGTTCGCGCCGGGTCCGCCGCCGCCGCTCATGCTGCCCGGGCCGGCCGCTCCGCGTCCGCCACCAGGACCGCCGCGTCCGCCGTTCGCTGCGGCGAATGGATTCGTGAAGCCGCTGAGCTTCGTGCGCGACGAAATCATTCCAACCACGCCGGCCTTCTCGAGACGCATGCCGAGCGTTCCCGTACCGAGCGCGAGGCTATAACCCGTGCCGCGATAGAGCTTCGTGCTGTCCGGACTCTGAGCCCAATCCTCCTGCATCTGCCCGACGAGCGTGTCCATGTGCGCGATCGACGCCGGCGTTCCGAACCGCAGCCAGTCCTCCGACGGACGGCAGGTCGGCCACGCGGGCGAGAGCAGGACGATCTTGCCCTTCGCCTGCGGCAGCCACTTCACGAATTCGGTGCTGTCGTTGAACTTCGGAAGCACGATGGCCTGCGCGGTGACCGGCTTGCCCTTGGTGCCGGGACTCCACGCGAGCATGAGTCCTTCGAGCGACCGAACGCGCGGCGCGACGAGCGCGATGTTAGAGATTCCTCGTCGCCATCCGCGCCACGTGCCGTACTGCTCTCGCTTGGCGTCGACCCCCCACGACTTGTAGGTGTTGATCACCCAATCGCTGGCCGACTTGATCCCGGGACCGCCGGTGAGGCGCGGCCCGATCGAATCGAAGAGCGTTTGCGAAAGCTGTTGGACGTGCGAGCTGTCCATGCCGAGCCGCCAGATGCGCTGAAGGTTCGGGTCGCTGGTTGGAAACTGCGTGACGTGCTGCGCGGCGAGCGGGGCGGTTCCGGCGAGGGCAAGCGCCGCGACGACGGGCAGTGAGCGTTTGAATGACATGGGCGGGTTGAATGCGTGGGGACCACGAAGTGCTCGTTCGGCTACGCGGGAGAAACTACCTGCTGGAGACCCATGTTGCCATTCGGTACGGGTCGCGTTAGTTCGATGATGATGATTCTTCGGGCGCAACGATGATCGATACCACGGGAATATTTCGAACCACAATCGCGGTCGCCGCGCTCAACGATCACAATCGATTCGAGCTGGCGGACGTCGTGGTCGACACAGCCAGCGAGTACAACTGGATTCCGGAGGAGGTGATCGCGGAAATAGGAATCACACCCGTTCGCGTCGATCGGTTTGAAACCGCAGACGGACGTATTCTCGAAAGAAGAATCGGGGTCGCGCTGTTGTACGCGGGTGGGTGGTCAACCGCAACGGTTGTGGCGTTCGCGGAGGCGGGCGACATGGCGTTGCTCGCCGCAATCGGCTTGGAAGGGCTCAACGTACAAATCGATCTCGGGCGAAAGGAGTTGATCCCAGCTGGTCCTGATCCGGTCGCGGCCGCGGTCGCGGCGTAGTCCGCTTCAGCGCCCGCCGCGACGCCGAGCCGGATCGATCGACTGGCAGATGGACCAATCTGCGGCAAGCATTGCCTCCTTCGAACCGCAAACACGACCACTATGACTGAGCACGTTCTCCGGATCCCGCTGAAAGAGTTCGACTCGGAAATGGCCAGCACTCGCCGCTTGCTCGAGCGCGCTCCGAGCGAAAGAGCCGAGTGGAAGCCGCATCCGAAGTCTGTTCCGCTGGCGCATCTCGCGCAGCTCGTCAGGTGAAGCCTGGATGGATCGATCAGACTTTACGCAAACCGACTCTCGACCTCGCGGCGCGCGACGGCGCCGATTCCGGCTATTGCTTCCAGACCGCGGAGACGATCGTGAGCTGCCTTCGACAAGAACGCGGCCGCCGTGACGGAGCACGCACTCGCTTGCCTTTTTCCTGTGTGAAACGAAAACAGCCGCCGGCATTCGATGCTGGCGGCTGTTTTCGTTTGGGGCAAAATCTCAGTTGCCGCCGCTGCTCGCCGCCGCCGCAACCGGCTTGGACATGATGTCCTTGAACGCCACGATGAATCGGCTCATCTCGTCCGCCGACCCAACCGACACTCGGAGATGCTCCATCATCGGCGGGAACGGGCGACCGACAAGCACGCCGCGCTTCTTGAACTCGTCGACGACCGGCTTCACGGGTCGCTTGAGCCCGACCATGAAAAAGTTCGTCTCCGACGGAATCACCGAATAGCCGAGCGACTCGAGCTCGGTCGTCGTCTTCTTGCGAAGATCGAGGGTGATCTTCTTCACCTTGGCCTGCGAATCGCCGTCGTCCAGCGCCGCGACACCGCCCCACTTCACGACCGCGCTGATCGAATCGGAGATGTACGGCTCCAGCTGCTTGATCATCTCCGGATTTGCGATACCGTAGCCGAGTCGCATGCCGGCCAGCGCCGCGATCTTGGAGAACGTTCGCGTGACGAGGACCGGACGTCCCTCGAGCACATACGGCACCGACGTGCCGTACTCGCTGTTGTCGACGAAGTGGTAATACGCTTCGTCTATGAGCACCGGCACGTCCTGCGGAATCCCGTCCATCAACTGCTTGATCTCCGCCTTGGTGACGATGCGACCCGTGGGGTTGTTCGGATTGCAGAGGTAGACGAAGCCGACGTCGCGATAGTGCATGTTCGTCGCGCGCACGATACCCGGAATGTCCTGGCGGTAGTCGGGCAGCAGCGGAACCGTGAGCGAATCGCCGCGCACCGAGCTCACATGCGAATACACAAATTCATACGACGGCGATGCTCCGATGACTTTCTTGCCGTTCTGCGAGTACGCGGAGCCCATGACGTCGAGCAGTTCGCCTGAGCCCGCGCCGAGGAGGACGTACTCCCGCTTGACGTTGTGGTACTTCGCGATCGCGTCGACGATGCCGCCGTCGGGATAGTTGTAGCGATTCGCGTATTTGAACGCGGTGTTCATCGCCTTGAGCACGGACTCGGGCGGCCCGTACGGATTCTCGTTGAACGAGATCTTGGCGTACGAGTCGTACTCGTCGAGCGGAAGCGCGGGCGGCGGTAGGAAACCGGGAGCCTCGGCAACCCTGCGGCTTTCCGCCCAGAGTTGCGCCGGTGACTTCAGAGCCAGCGCGCCGAGCGCGGTTGCGGCGCCGCCAACGAATCCTCTGCGACTTACACCTTTGGTTCCGGCCATAGCTGCCCCCGATTCAGGTCGATGCGCGTTTGTCGCGCAGGACTTGCGTCCGGCGCGTGCTTGGAGAATGCATGGACAAGCG
>JBDTAE010000060.1:0-16481 GCA_039924785.1 Gemmatimonadaceae bacterium
CCGGCCCGGCTCCGCGTTCAAGACGCGTGTCGCGATCCTTTGGAAACTTCGTTCACGCATTCCTCGCTTGGACTCTTCTTCGAACCTTCCTTTTACGCTCCGTTGGCGACTCGACGAAGAACCTTTAGTGGTTGCTCGGAGCCTCCGGCGCGTTCTGCTCGAAGGTGATGTTCACCGCGGACGCATCCACGCCGGCAAGGTCGGCGTATAACACGTAGGCGTCATTCTTCTCGACAACATTGTGGGGAACCAAACGCGTGCGCCGGTACGCGCACCGCCGAGGGCCTGGGCGAGGGTGCCGGCTCAGCGTGACCACGCGGTCGAGCGTCGAGTTCAAAGAACGAGTCGCGTTCATACAGTAGTGTCTCCTTTACGGGTTCGCCGCCCGGTGCGGCTTTCTCGTATCGGACCGGCCAGCGCAACTTGCAGCCGGCATGCCGTCCAGCCCGGTCGAATTGACACGGGCTTGAGAGGGGAGACGTTCAATTCGACAGGGTGAAACTGCCCGTCCCGACCGGTGTCTTTAGTTTCGTAGGGACAATCCTCAACCTGATGCGGCCATGCTCATCAAAAAGCCAAACGACATTCGATCTTCGGAAATCACGCCCGAGCAGGATTACATCGACCGCCGAAAATTCCTCACGGCCGCGGGAGTTGCTGCTGCCGGCGTGCTTGGCGCGAATCGCTTGGCGTCGGCGATGCCGTCCGCTCGGCAGGACGACAAGCCGAACACGTACGAGGAGATCACGACCTACAACAACTACTACGAGTTCGGCACCGACAAAGAGGATCCGTCGAAGAACGCGAAGGCATTTCGAACCAAGCCGTGGACCGTGAAGGTCGACGGTCTGGTCAAGAAGCCGGCTGATTACCAATTCGACGATCTCGTCAAACCGTTCAAGCTCCAGGATCGGACGTATCGACTCCGCTGCGTGGAAGCGTGGTCGATGGTGGTTCCGTGGCAAGGCATTCCGCTTGCCGACATGATCAAACGCTTCGAGCCGTTGCCGAGCGCGAAGTATGTGCAGTTCACGACGATCATGGCGCCGGATCAGATGCCCGGCGAGCGCATGGCAATCTTGCCGTGGCCGTACGTCGAAGGCCTGCGTATGGACGAGGCGCTGAATCCGCTGACGCTCATGGTCACCGGACTCTATGGAAAGACGCTGCCGAACCAGAATGGCGCGCCGCTGCGTCTGATTGTGCCGTGGAAGTACGGCTTCAAGGGCATCAAGGCGATCACGCGGATCTCGTTCGTCGAGAACCAGCCGCGCAACACGTGGCAGATCTCGAACTCGAACGAGTACGGGTTCTACGCGAACGTGAATCCCGAGGTGGATCATCCCCGCTGGACGCAGGCGAGTGAGCGCCGCATCGGGCAGTTCCGTCGTCAGAAAACGCTCATGTTCAACGGCTACGCCGAGCAAGTCGCATCGATGTACGCCGGAATGGATCTGAGGAAGAACTTCTGAGCCAACGGCAACGCCGCGCCCGTCCCGACACGGGACGGGCGCGAACATTCAAATTTTCCGTGGGCAAGTCGATCGTTTTCGTCGCGGCGCTCGCGCCGCTTGCGTGGATTGCCTTCCGGTTTGTTCGTCACCGACTCGGCGCCAATCCGATTCGTGAGTTGGAAATCGAAACGGGATTGTGGACGTTGCGGATGCTCGCCGTCACACTGTCGGTATCGCCGATCCGCAAGATCGCCGGTTGGAACGGCGTCGCGAAGTATCGTCGCATGCTGGGCTTGTTCACATTCTTCTATGCGACCGTACATCTGAGCATGTGGGCCGGCGTCGACTGGTTCTTCGCCTGGGGCGACATGTGGGAGGAGATTCTCAAGCACAAGTACATCTTCATCGGGATGGCGACGTGGCTAATCATGCTGCCGCTGGCGCTCACGTCGACGAAGGGATGGATTCGGCGTTTGGGAAAGAACTGGACGAAGCTTCACCGACTCGTGTACGTGGCTGCGATCACCGGAACGATTCACTACCTGTGGGCGGTTAAGAAGGACACCTTCTTTCCGTTGGTGTACTTCGGCGTGTTTGCGGCGCTGCTGATCTATCGATTGATCGCGGCACAGCGACGATCGCCGATCATCGCGCGTTAGTCTTTGTAGACGCTGAACATGAAGTCGTGCGACCGTTGCGTCGAGTGACACTTCGCGCAGACGTCGCGTGAACCGCTTGTGCGCGCGCGCGTGCTTCCCACGAACTCCTCGAAATCCCAGCCGCCCACAGCGGTAACCCGCGATGAGTCTTTTTGCATGACGTCTACGACTTGTCGCGCGCCATGCGTGGTCAGGTCGTCTTTCGACGTCAATGCCTCGAAGCGGTCGAACACGAGGACCGATCCTTCGGGAAACGAACCCGCCGCGTAACCGCGCATCGCCGCGTCATTTGCGTAGATGTGGTGAATGCCGCCAAAGCTGGCGAAACCGGGGTTGCTCGGCCCGATCATTCCACTTCGCACATGTGTCCAGTGGCGATATCCGTCCGGGTATTGGACGGCGCGTGCGCACCGTACGCCGCGCGCGCCGGTCACCTACCTGGTCGCGGCGATAATTCCGCGCATCGCGCTGACGATCGCGCGCATTTGCGACGGCATCGATCCGTCGTCCGCCGTGATCGTTTTCGTTCGGCCGTCGAACGTCACGCGGAGTGTGTACGTCATCATGTCGGCGCCGTACTGCGTGGTGCCGTAGTCGTCCTTCAATGAGTACGGCGTTTGGTGCCACGCAATGTTGAAAAGCGAATCCGTCGCAGCGGCAGAGAGGGTGCCCGACGTTGAATCGAACGGAGCGCCGCAGGCGGGCGCGCACAAGTGCCGGTTGGTCGACACGTAACTTCGGTCATCGTGTCGCACCAGCTGATGCTGCTGAAGCGCGGCCAGCCCGCCTTGCGCAGTCAATTCGAGGCTCGCCGCGTTCAGCGTTCCGAAATCGGCGCGCGGATCGGAGGACGGACCGGTGCTTCCTGCGGCGCATCCAACGACGCCGGCCGTGAGCAGCGAAGCAAGCAGTTTGTAGCTGATAGAATCCTCCATTCTTCGTTCGAGCTCCTCGAGTCTTCTCAGCGCAACCGGGAATCGAGCCGACCGGTCACCGATGGGTGCCGTCGACTGGCGCCCGAGGCGCCAAGCGGCTTGTTTCGGTCATGCCACGATCGTCCCTGTCTTGTTTCGCAGTTACCGCGCCGGGTCTGGAGCAAATCTGCTCCGACGAACTGCGTGCGCTCGGTATTCGCGGAAAAGCCGAGGATGGCGGTGTCGCCTGGTCGGGTACGCTGGACTCGGTGGCGAAGGCAAATCTCTGGCTGAGAACGGCCAGCAGGGTGCTGGTTCGGATCGCCGAGTTTCGCGCGACGGCATTTTACGAGCTCGAGTTGCACGCAAAGCGGATTGCGTGGAGCCAATATGTGGCGGCGGGCACCACGGCGGAATTCCGGGTTACATGTCGCAAGTCCAAGCTGTATCACAGCGACGCCGTCGCCGAGCGTTTCATGAAGGCGCTCGAGGGAAAGGTGAAGGGCGCGACCGCGGCGGCGGTCGACGACGCTGACGATGAGGAAACTGATACGCGAGTCACGCAGCTGTTCATCGCCCGATTCGTCAAGGATGTGTGTACCGTGAGCGCCGACACCTCCGGCGCGCTGCTTCACCGGCGCGGTTATAGGCAGCAACTTGCCAAGGCGCCGCTTCGGGAAACACTCGCGGCCGCCGTGCTACTCGGCGCGGGGTGGAAGGGCGACACGCCGCTGCTCGACCCGATGTGCGGGTCTGGAACGATTCCGATCGAGGGAGCGATGATTGCCAGGCGAATGGCTCCGGGACGAAACCGCTCATTCTCATTTTTGAATTGGCCTGGGGCGAGCGAACAGAACTGGACGTCGATGTTGAACGACGCCCGCTCCGGCGAGCTGCCCGCGGCACCGGTGCTGATCAGCGGGTCGGACCGAGACGACGGGGCGATTGCCGCGGCGCGCGCGAACGCGGAGCGCGCCGGAGTGCTAAATGATCTCGATCTTCGTACGCTCGCGCTGTCCGCCGTCGATTCCGCTTCGGCGCCGGGACTCATCGCGTTGAATCCACCGTACGGCGTTCGCATTGGCGACAGCAATCCGCTGCGCAATTTGTACGCGCGGCTGGGCGACGTGGTTCGAACCAAACGGCAAGGCTGGACGCTTGCGCTCCTGTCGGCGGACAAGATGCTCGAGAGGCAGATCGGTCTGCGATTCGAGGAGAAATTTCATACGAAGAACGGCGGGATTCCTGTTCGGCTTGTCGTAGGGACCGAATAGCGGCGGTCCCGGGCCTCGCCGGGAACGTCTTGCCGACTTTCGAGGTTGGCTTCATGATTCGGTGATAGGGGACAACCGTCCACCCGCATCTGGTGACGCCATGCGCTTTCACGTTGCTCGTTCTTCGAGAGTCGCGGTCCTCAGCTTTGGCGCGCTCGCGGCGTCGTGCGCACATCCATCGTCGTCGGATGAAACGCCTCGTCCGCGCACAGATCTCAGCGTTTTGACACAGCAGACCCTCATCGACAATCATTTCCAGACGGCATACGACGCGGTGCAGTCGCTGCGTTCCAACTGGCTCAACGCCAAAGGACCGGACAGTTTCACGAATCCAACCGAAGTTCGCGTCTATCTGAACGGCACGTTGCTCGGTGGGGTGGAAACGCTTCGCGAGATCGGGACGCCGACCGTGGTTTCGATTCGCCACTACGACGGCATCGCCGCGACGGCCCGCTGGGGACTCGGCCACGGCGCGGGCGTGATTTACGTGTCGACGCGTTCGGAGTCCGGCAAACCCGGCGATCGAAAGCCGCCGCTCCACTAACAGCTAATTTCTTTGTTGCCCGGACATGGGGTTGGTATCGTGCGCTTGTTATCACGCTATCACTCTGGTCCGTGCTTTCGCTCGAGTGGTCGCGCGCGCGAGAACGATCAACGGCGTTAGCGAAAACATTCTCGTACGCATATAGCCCCGCACAATGACCGCCGATGTATTCACCCTGGCCAACGCGACGGGCATGGTCGTGCGCTTCGCGGCGTACGGCGGTGTCATCATGTCGATGCACGTGCCCGATCGAAACGGAGTCGTGGCCGATATCGCACCGGGCTACGACACGCCGGACGACTACGAGCGCGACGGACGCTATTTCGGAGCGCTGATCGGCCGCTACGCGAACCGAATCGCGGGAGCACGTATTCGTGTCGACGGAGTGGAACATCAGCTCGACCGCAACGACGGCGCGAATCAACTGCACGGCGGCCATCACGGATTTCACAACACGGTATGGGCGGTGGAGCCATTCACACGAGCCGGAGAGTCTGGCGCCGTGCTCTCATTTGAGAGCCCAGCCGGCGACCAGGGCTTTCCAGGGAAGCTGTCGACGCGCGCCATGTATACGCTCACCGACGGCAATGCATTCTCGATTGATTTCTCGGCGGCGACCGATGCGGCGACGCCGGTAAGTGTTACACAGCACGCGTATTTCAATCTCGCGGGTCACGATGCGGGCAGCATTGCCGATCACGAGCTGTTGCTGAACGCCGACCTGTTCACGCCGGTTCGCGCCGACCTCATTCCGACGGGTGAGGTTCGGTCGGTCAAAAACACGGCGTTCGACTTTACGTCGTCGCGCAGCATTGGCGGCGTGATCGATTGCGACGACGAGCAGCTTCGAATCGCGGGTGGCTTCGACCACAACTTCGTTCTCCGCGCGGGCGAGCGTTCGTTGCGGCACGCCGCAACAGTGTACGAGCCGACGAGCGGTCGCGTTCTCGAAATCCTCACGACTGAGCCTGGCGTGCAGTTCTACTCCGGCAACGGTCTCGCCGGTGGGCCGCTGGGCAAGGGCGGCTTTGACTATCCGCGCCGCGGAGCGTTCGCGCTCGAAACGCAGCATTTCCCCGATTCACCGAATCAACCGGAATTCCCCACGACGATTCTTCGCCCAGGTGTCGAGCTCTCATCTCGAACCGTCTGGCAATTCTCGACGCGCGCGCGCTGACCGTGGGTCGAGCATTTTGCGATTCACTGGCGACGTATGAGAAGTCTCATTGCGGCGTTGGTGGCGCCGGCGATTCCGCGGCTCGGGGCTCCCGAGTACAACCGGTGGAATGAAGCGCTGGTTGGCGTCGCGCGATCGGGGCTCGCGACGGTGTCTCCGCAGACGGTCGGGCTCGCCGCCATGTTGGACGGCAGTGTCCGACCGCGGCGCGATCGACAACATATACCTCCGATATTCGGGGCGGAAAACACGAACGCGTCGCCGCGACGATACTCCGTCACGACGACGCGGACCAGGAAATTTCTTACCGACGATCAGCTCAATGTGACCTTGAAGAACGGCTGGACGATCGCCACGACCTGTGCTCTGGTCAGAGGCTCGTCGAACGCCTCAGTGGCCGCCGACGCGATATTGATGTTGGTGGTCGGCAAATTCGCGAGACCGCTGATGTTGATGTTGAGTTGCGTGGTGTTGCCTTCGCCGGCATAGATCGCCGTCAGTCCGGCGACTGCGCCCGCCGGCGGACTCGAGATGTTGTCCGCGCCCGCGGCCGCGAGGCTGTCACCGGTGATGGTGCCGCTGTATTTGACGTTGGTCGCGCCATTCTGGCGCCGGAGACGACGAATTTTCGAGGCGTGACGTGCTTCGACCGAATGAATTCGCAACGCCGACTCGAGTGCCGTCGGGTTCGACATCAGATTCGGCGCCTGCCCCTTGTACGCGCGAACACCGGTATCCTCGGCGCCCTGCGCGACGAGCAACAGGAAATTCAGATCCGACGCCGCTCCCGCAAACGGTCCCGTTCCCGAGCCTTGGCCGCCGGTGAAGTCGAAGCTGTCGGCGGTGAGATTCAGAATGTTCGTGGCGCCTGCGCTCTGCAAATAAGCCACGTGCGACGTTTCGTGCTGTTGAATGATCGCGAATGTCGGCAGCGCCGCCGCCGGAACCATTGCGCGGACCGTCGCGAACGCGTTGTTCTGCGCGGTCGACGAACTCTTTCCCAAAACCGCCTTGTAGAACTCGTTCTCGAAGATCTCGAGCATCAGCGCGAAATTCAGCACGTCAGTGACCGTGGAGGTCGTCTGGCCAAACGCATCGCGCGACAGTGCCGCGAGCGCGATCGGAACAGACGCCATCGCAAGTCCGGCCGCGATGTTCGAGTGGGTCGTGCGTCCAGCGGCAATCTCTTCTCCGCTCTTGGCGAGACGATCGGCGACTTCCGGCTCGATCGACCCGAGAATTGTCTCGTTCATATTCATGGTGTCTCAGTCTCCAATCGGGTCGATGATCATGGCGTGGGCGACGGCGGGCCCGCGTCCGGCGTACCGGTCTTTGCGGTCGGTTGCGTACCGATGCTGAGCGAGTCGGCGACGATTCCCGTCGCGATAACGCGTGCGGCGACGGCACTCGGCTCGAGTTTGACGTCGAGGCCAGTGGTGGCGCCTACGACGCTGTTGCCCGCGAAACGCGTTCCGATCGTATCACCGCCCGTGATGCCGAGCGCGTCGCGCATGTCGCGGATAGCGGAGGCGTGCCGTGCTTCGACTGACACGATCTTTCCGGCCACGGTGAGGTAATCGGCCGACGTGAGGTACTTACCGGCGCCATTGTAAGCAGCCACGCCGAGGTCCTCGAACGCTTCTGCGTTCTGAAGGATGACCGCCATGCTGGTCATCGTCGAGGCGACCGCCGACGCATTGAGATTCAGCGTCCCGATCGCGTTGGAACCGAGCGCCTGTTTAAGAAATTCTCGATGAATGACTTCGTGGTTGCGAAGGTCCAACAGCACTTCTCGCTGTTCAGCCGTCGCTCCACCGAAGGGAGTCGACGCAACGACGGCGGTGTAGAACGCCGCCTCTAATTGTTCGAGGGCGTACGCATAGTTCAGGATGCCGACGTCGGTTCCCAGGTTCAGCGTTACGGTTGTGCCTCCCGCGTTTACTCCCGTAAGACTCGAATCCTTGTTGCACGCAGTGAACAGCGCGGGCAACATCACGACTGTGCCGCCAATCCCGAGCACTCTCAAAAAATCCCGACGGGTCGAGATCTTCATCAGTTGCGCGGGATGGTCGATCACCAGCCTCTTGCTATTCTCAAGCATGTTCTCCCCCTCCTCAAGTTGGGCCTGTAGCGACACACGTGTCCTCCGGCCCGCCCCGAGTCGACGTACTCAGCCGGAGTTTTCCGTGTGTGAATTGTCCGTTTCAGCCGGAAACCATTAGCAGAATGTGCGCCACTCTGCTCAAAAAATTTGTACCAGACAAGAAGAGTTTTATGCTGTGATCGCACGGTATATTGCAGAAGCCGGTTTACTTGCTAGCGCGTGGCGCAACGCCCGCGTACATGCGTTTCTTTAGGCATCGTTGGTTCCAAGACTCCGTATTGCAAGGCGGCGGCAGTGGATCTGAAAGTTTCGTCGATTGTCGAGTCGCTTCGCGGCCGCGTTTTGCGCGGCGTTCACGCAGGTACGCTGGCACCGGGTGACCGCCTGCCGAGCGCGCGCGATCTCGTCTCCGAGTTTGACGTCGATCACCGGTTGATTCTCGCCGCATATCGTCAGCTTGCCGCGGAGCATCTCGTCGAGGTTCGCGAGCGCGGCGGCATCTACGTATCGCCGACGGTCGCAGGCGGCCAAGGGAGCGTCTCGACGATTTCCACCGACTGGTTCGTGAGCGTGCTGACCGACGGATTCTCGCGCGAGATTCCGGGTCCGGAGCTTCATGAATGGCTACGACGATCGATCGAAACGCTGCGGCTCCGCGCGGTTGTCATCTCGACTACTTCCGATCAAACGGCCGGGCTCGCGCGTGAGCTGCGTGACGACTTCGGGCTGATCGCCGAGGGCCTCACGGCGGACGAGCTATTGAATTCCGAAGTGTTGCCGGCTGCTGTACGCCGCGCGGACCTCGTCGTCGCGACGGCCGCGCATGATGCATTGGCCCGGCGGCTTGGCGATCAGCTCTCCAAACCGATCGCGATGATCGACGTGCGGTCAGATCTTGTCGTGGGTGAGTGGGCGTTGCTGTTGCGCCACCCGGTATGGGCGGTGGTCGGCACGCAGGAATTCGGAGACATGCTGCTGCGGTTTTTCGCGGGTGTGCGCGGCGTTGAGAATCTTCATATTCTCGTGCACGGTCGCGACGATCTCTCGGTCATCCCCGACGGCGCGCCGACATACGTCACGCACCGCGTGCGCGACGCACTCTGCGGATTGCCGGTTCGCGGTCATATTCTCCCCGCGGCGCGAACCATTTCGACCGAATCGGCGCGTCAGATCTTTCGGTTCATCGTTGGCGCGAACGTCGACGCGATTCGTGCCACGCGCACTCTTCCGCGCGAGGGCGCACAACGAGCGTCCTCAGGCTAGGGGCCGGTTCCTGGCTACGGCACGCTGACGGCGATGCGCGTCTTGCGCAGCGCCACCGTGTCCGCCTTGAGCGAATCAGTGCCCACGGGCGCGTGGTTCGCCTTTAGTAGATAAGCGACGACGTCGAGATACTCGTCTTCCTTCAAGGCACCGGGTTTGTCGAGCGGCATGGTGCCCCGCACGAGCGCGTAGAAATCGTAGACGCGACGGTCCTTCCAGGATTCGACGAACGCCTGTCCGATGAACTGGCTGGACTGATGACACGTCGCGCATGTCTCCTCGTAGACCCGCTGTCCGCGAGACGCTTGAGAATTCAAGTACGACGCGGGCGGCAGTCCGGCCGCACTCGAAAGAATGACTTTTGCGTTTGGGTCGAAGCGAAGTGGAACCTGTGCGCCGGTGGATGCACCCGACGTCAGATACGCGCCGAGCGGCGGGCGCACGTTGGTGGAGACACTCGCACATGCGGCGAGTGTCAGAATTCCCACAATCGCAGTCAAACGGCCAAGCTGCATGCTCGTCCTCCAATCGCCGGGAGCGCGTGGGCCGAATCGCGGAGATCGCCCTCGAGGGAGAATTATACTGCGTGCTACGGTTTCCGCGACCGCTGGCCGGGCGGAATCTGCGTATGCGTTTGATTTCGACTCTACGCCGCCGCATCTTGTTCGCGTCCTTTCATCCCATCCGGATCATGACGACAGAGTCGAACGACCCGACCGCTGCGGCGGGTGCACTCCAGGCGAATCCGCAGCCGGATCTGCCGCGACGAGAGTTTTTGAAAGTCGCCGGCGCGGGCGCTGGTCTGCTGCTCGTTGGCGGAACCACCGTCGCGCAGGCCGCGAGCGTACCGGGGTTGCGGCGTGCGCCGGCGATTCGAACGGGTGGAGCGTCGCCTGATGTCGTCGTGATCGGTGCCGGCGCCTGGGGAAGTTTCACGGCGATGAATCTTCGGAAGATGGGCGCGAAGGTCACGATCGTCGACGCGTATGGTCCAGGCAACGCTCGCTCGACCTCGGGCGACGAGACGCGAGGTGTCCGTTCGTCGTACGGCGACAAGACCGGCCAGCTCGGCGAGCTTTGGACGCTGTGGGCTCGCGAGGCAATGAAGCGCTGGGCCGCCTTCGACGACGAGTGGGGCCGCGAATTTCGATTGAACTTGTTCCAAACGACGGGCGATCTCATCATGCGCACCGAGTGGGACAATTTCCAGCTCCGAACGAAGGTCTGGTGGGACAAGAACAAGATTCCGTATCAGATTCTCAATCCCGACGACGTTCGAAAAGCGTTTCCGGTGATCTCGATAGACGATATCACCGCAGTGCTCTACGAGCCGGACGCCGGCGTAGTTCGCGCGCGCCGCGCCACGCAGACCGCGGCGAATGTCTTCGAAAAACTTGATGGAAAGATCGTCATCGGCCGCGCGACGCCGTCAAAGATTTCTAATGGCAGGCTCGAGGAAATCTCGCTTGATACCGGCGCTAAGCTTCGCGCCGACACGTTCGTGTTCGCGATTGGTCCGTGGATGGGCAAGACATTCCCGGAAATTCTCGCGAAGAAGACGCGCGTGCCGATTGGGTCTGTGTGCTACTTCGGAACTCCGATCAACGATGAGCGGTTCACGTTCCCCAACATGCCGAGCTTCAACTTCCCCGGCGTGACGGGCTGGCCCGCACTGCCGGTTGACAATCGTGGATTCCGCGTGCGGGGAACCGAACGTCTCCCCACCCCGCCCGGCGAAGTCGCAGGCGCGGGAGGTGCGGCCGGTGGTCGTGGCGGAAGTGGTGCAGGTGCAACCGGTGGCGCTGGTGCAGGACCGGCGGGTGGGGGACGGGGCGGGCAACAAGCGGAGGTCCCACTGGCGCAGCAGGACCCCGATACGAGCGATCGCTGGGTAGACCAAACTCGCATCGACGGATCGCGCAGATTCGTAGCGCATCGCTTTCCTTTGCTCAAAGACGCGCCGATTTCGCAGACGCACGCGTGCCACTACGAGCAGACGTCGAGTGGAAACTTCATCATCGACGTGCATCCACACATGTCCAACGCATGGATCGTGGCGGGCGGAAACGCCGAGGGTTTCAAATTCAGCCCGGTGGTCGGCGAATACGCGGCGCAGCGCGTGATGGGAATCCAAGGCGACGCGGAGATCGCGAAAGGATTTAGAATTCCTGAAAAAGAATACGAACCACCCGCTCCACCGGCTGCCGCTGCTGACAGCACCAAGAAGCCGCCGGTCAAACCACCGCTTTAGCTGGCGCACGCTGATCTCGCCAGATCTATTCGGCCATCAGCGCGGCGAGCGTTTCGAGCACGGCGGCGAGGTCGGGCTTATCCTCCAGCACCGCAACGACCGGATCGCTGCCGAAACGTTCCATGCGCTCCACCGCGTTCCTGATGGTGTAGTTTCGCGGGTCGAGCGACTGATCCACCTCATCCCATCGCAGCGGCATCGACACGCTTGCGCCCGGCAATGGGCGCACGCAAAACGGCGCGACGATGAGCTGCCCATGACGATTCTGTAAATAGTCGAGGTAGACTTTGTCGCCGCGTTTAGTCACGTGACGCGTTATGGTGGCAACGTCGCCGAGTTCGCGCAACATCAGTCGCGCGATCAGCTCGCCGAGCGTGCGGCACTGCGCGTAGGTCACCTGTCGGCCGAGCGGAAGCAGGATGTGCAAGCCGGTCTTGCCGGTGGTCTTCACGTAACTCGGCAGTCCGATCTTCTCACACAGCTCGCGCAGGACCAATGCGCTTCGAATGACGTCGCCGAATGGCGCCTCTTTCGGATCGAGATCGATCACGCACCAGTCTGGGAGCTCGAGCGATCCGACCCGACTGTTCCAAATGTGCATGGGAATCGAACCGAGGTTCGCGACGTAGAGCAGTGACTCGACGTCGTCGCAGACGAAGTACCGCACGTTACGCTGCGTGTCCTCGCTCCAAATTGGTTCGGTGCGAATCCAGCTCGGCGCAAATTCCGGCGCGTCCTTTTGGTAAAAGGACTTTCCGTCGATGCCGTCGGGAAAGCGGGTCATGACGAGTGGACGGTTGCGTGTGTACACCAACATCCACGGCGCGATCGCGCGATAGTAATCGATCAAATCGCCCTTCGTGTAGCGCTCGGACGGCCAGTAAACCTTCTTGAGATTCGAGAAGTTGAAAGTCTTGTCGGCTGCGCCGGGAGCGGACGTTGATGCGGGCGCGCCGGTGGCGATCTCGACGGGGTCAGTACCGACCATTCCGTTGTGATCGATTTCAGTCGCGGTCGTGGGTTCGCCGTGATGCACGGTTTCCGGCGTCGGCGGTGCTTCGCCATCGTCGCCTGCGCTCGAACGAGCGTGTGGTTGCCGCTCGCAGTCGCGCGGACCCTTGTCGAACCGCATGGTGAGAAACGCGGCGTGGCGCAGCAGGCCGTCCGGCGTCCATTCGCGAAATCGAACTTCGCAAACGTATAGAGGCTCGACCCACGTCGTGGTTCGCGTTTCGGGGATTTCGGTGGCGCCGGCGCCGATCGGTGGCGCGCACGGTGGATCGGCGCGGACGGTCGGCGACAACTTTGCGCTCAGGTCGGCGAGCAGCGCGTCGTTGAAGCCGGTGCCTACGCGACCCGCGTAAACGAGCTCGCCATGTACCATGTCGGCGAGTTGCAACGCGCCGAAGTGTCCGCGATTGCCTTTCGGGTCGGTAAATCCGACGATGACGAAGTCGCCGGTGGCTTCGGCTTTGATTTTGTACCACACGTCGCTGCGGCCGCCGCGATACGGCGCGTCGGCCTTCTTGGCGATGATGCCTTCAAGTCCCATCGCCTTGACCTGAGTGAGAAATGCTTGGCCTTCGGCCTCGATATGATCGAGCGGACGGAGCGCGCCGAGGGTCGGGAGCGCCTGCATGAGTATGTTCTTACGAGTGACCAGCGGCAGCGGCCGAAGATCGAAATCGTCGAAGGCGAGCAGGTCGAAGGCAAAGAACGTGGCCGGCAATTCGACGGCGGCGCGCTTGATATCGATTGACGAGGACAGTCGGCCGCGACGTTGGAGGCGAGAAAAATCAGGCTTCCCTTGCGGGTCGAGCACGACGACCTCGCCGTCGACGATGCATTCGTCGAAGGGGAGCGCTTTCACTGCGCGCGCGATTTCGGGAAACACCGCGGTGTAGTCGTTGCCGTTGCGCGTGAGCAGCAGCGCCTCGCCTCTGGTCTTGGCCGCAATCAGTCGATAGCCGTCGAGCTTGAGCTCGAACACCCAGCCGTCTCGGGTGAACGCGTCCGCGCGCGGCTCGGCGAGCATGACGTCGAGTGTTCTTGCATCGACGTGCGCTCGCGTCGCTCCGACGGCTTCGATGGCACGGCGGATGTCGCTCGCGTGGCTCTTGCCTTCCTTCACTTCGTGGACCGTCAGGCCCGACAGCACGGAGGTCTCGTCGAATTGATCGCTTGGCGATTTCATCCACGAGTCGCGCTCTTTGATCAGCAGCCAGTCCTTCTCGCTCTTCTTGATTTTCACGAGCGTCCACTTGCCGTGAAGCTTGTAGCCGTGGAATTCAAACAGGAGTTTTCCTTTGACGAGGCCTTCGCGCCAATCCTCGAGCGCAATCCATTCGCCTCGATCCCAAACGATGACTCCGCCCGCGCCGTAGTTGCCGGCCGGAATAATTCCTTCGAAGTCGCCGTACTCGAGCGGGTGGTCTTCGACTCGCACGGCGAGACGTTTGTCGTTCTGGTCGTACGATGGTCCGCGCGGAACGGCCCACGAGCGCAGCACGCCGTCCATTTCGAGACGGAGGTCGTAATGAAGTTGTCGGGCCGCGTGCTTGTGGACGACGAACAGGCGACCCGGCACCGGCGAGACGGTGCCGACCGGTTCGGGCGAGCTGTCGGGCGACCGCTTCGCACGATAGGTGCTGAGGCTGTCGGTCTCCGGCGGCGTTGTGCTTTCGTCCCCGCTACTTGCGGTCACGAGCGTAGGTCATAGAACTTTTCAGTGTTCCCCGTGCGGTTCAAATTCGCGTTCGACTCTCTCGCGTACCTCATATGCCAGCTCGCTCAATCGGAAACGCCACAATCTCGTTTGGGCTCGTGTCGGTTCCCGTCAATCTCTACTCGTCGTCGGAATCGAAGTCGAGCGTGTCGTTCAACCAGCTTCACAAGAAATGCGGCACGCGGCTCAAACAACAGTTGATCTGTCCCAAGGACAACAACGAGGTCGTGCCGCGCGACGAGATCGTGAAAGGCTACGAGTTCGCCAAGGATCAGTATGTGGTGCTGAGCGCCGAAGAACTCAAGGCGCTCGAGGAGAAAGCGACGGGAATGATCGATGTTCTCGAGTTCGTGCCGCTCGCGCAAGTCGATCGCGAATACCTCGAGAAAGTCTACTATCTCGGCCCCGACAAAGGCGGAGATCGCGCGTACCGCTTGCTCGCAGCCGCTCTGAAAGAAACCGGCTACGCCGCGCTCGGCCAATATGCAGCGCGTGGACAACAGCACCTCGTGCTCCTTCGGCCGCTCAACGGCGTGCTCGTGATGGAACAGCTTCATTATGCCGAAGAAGTGCGTCCGACGACGGAAGTGACGGTTCCCGAAGGCGATGTGAAGGACACGGAGCTCAAGCTCGCGAAGCAGCTCATCGAGCAATCGGCTACCGATACCTTCGAGCCGGCGAAGTACAAGGACACCGTGCGCGAGCGCGTGCTCGAAGCGATTCAGCAGAAGGTCGAAGGCCAGGAGATCACCGCGGACACCACGCCCGACGGCAGTGGAGGCAAAATCATCGATCTCATGGAAGCGCTCAAGGCGAGCCTGGCAGCGACGAAGAACGCCAAAACCGCCAAAGCGTCATGAAACTGTCGGCCGGAACGAGCGGGTACGCATTCAAGGAGTGGAAGGGCTCGTTTTATCCGGCCGGCCTCAAGGATGACGGAATGCTCGCGCACTACGCGAGCAAGTTTCCCGCGGTTGAGATCAACAACACGTTCTATCGTTTGCCGAAGGAGCACGTGCTTCAGGATTGGGCCGCGCGTACCCCAGAATCGTTCACCTTCGCGATCAAGGCGAGCCAGCGCATCACGCACTACGGCCGGCTCAAGCCCGAAGCAGCGAGCGCGCTCGAGTTCCTACTCAAGAACACCGCGTTGCTCGGCGACAAGCTTGGGCCGGTGTTGTTTCAACTTCCGCCGAATCTCAAGAAGGATGTTCCGCGGCTGCGCGCCTTCATCGCGATGCTGCCCACGGACCGGAAGTTCACGTTCGAGTTTCGGCATGACAGCTGGTTCGACGACGAGACGTACGACGCGTTGCGCGAGCGCGACATTCCCATGTGCATCATCGAGCAGCCGGATTTCTCGTCGCCCGTCGTTGCAACGGCGTCGTGGGGGTATGTGCGATTGCATCGCTTCGACTACGACTCGGCGATGCTCGACGACTGGTCGGCGAAGGTCGCCGGCCAGGGTTGGTCTCAAGCATATGTGTTCTTTAAACACGATGAGGGCGTCGGCTCGGGGCCGCCCGCGGTCGGAGCGTTTCTCGATCAGATCAACCCGCGGTTGGGTTCCGCCTAGCGTGAGTTTCCCGAAATAGACGTTGACGGAGTGAACGGTCGACTGCGCCAGAGGGGATTTCCCTCTGGCGCGCTGTGTATCGGGCGAGTAGAGTGCAGTATATACAACAAATAGCGGACACGGCGTCCGGAAACGATGCCGGGTATGTCGCGATCAGTGGTGACCGCGCCCAGGAGTGAGGGCTTGCGCGCCATGGTGCTTGATAGTATATACAACGCTATGGCGAGCTTCCAGATCGTCACCGCCCGCGGCCACCGCTACATCCGGATCGTTGAGTCCTTCCGCGATCCCGTCACCAAACGCCCCAAGCTGCGCGTCCTCCGGCACCTCGGGCGCGCGGACGACATCCTCCAGCTCCTCGACCAGCGAGAGACCCTGGTCCTCGACTCGCGGACCCACGGCGCGGTCGCCGCCGTCTGGACGCTCGCCCGCGACTTGGGACTCCCCGCGCTCATCGATGCGCAGGTGCCCGCCTCGGCGCCGCCCGCGCGACACGATGGACTCACCGTCGGCGAATCGCTCACCGTCGCCGCCGTCGGC
>JBDTAE010000061.1:0-7107 GCA_039924785.1 Gemmatimonadaceae bacterium
TGATTCGCGACGGTCCAGTCGTACCCCTTCTTCGCACGATTGAATCGGCCACGCTGATCGAGCGGCAGCAGCGTCAGCCACATGACGGGCTCGTTCGGCTCGACGGCCGCCCCGCTCAGCACGACGAGCGGATCGATGCTGCTCTGCGTGAATTTGATCTGCGTGCCGCCGAGGGTTTGCACATACGTCTGCCACACCATCGTCGACGCGCGATTCAGCTCGAAGAGCGCCCCGCCGAAGATGGGCGAACGCAAAGTGTGGCCGTACGCGGGCAGGCTGCTGTAGTGCCACGCACCATCGCCAAGCGCGATCGACAATCCACCGGACCCTTCAAAGTCGGTCACGTACGCTTCGCCGCTGCTGCCGAACTGCGGCTTACTCGTCGCGATCTCACCCTGCAGCGAAAAGTGCGACGCCGTTTTGCCGTCGCTCGACGGAAGCTTGCTCGCCCACCGCGTCAACGCAGTCGCATTCCAACTGAATTGCGCCGTAACGCCGGCCGTCAACATCGCGTTGTCTTGAAAGCCGAGCTGCGGTCGCGTGAACGGCGAGCTTTGCGACTGACGAATCGCGCTGAAATCGAAGACGCCGTGACTCACCGGCAATTCGGCGGTGATTCCACCCAACGTCGTTTGCGACGCGATGAACGCCGACGCATTGTCCTCATACCGAACGGACACGAGACGCTCCGTCGAAAACAGCGTGTCCGGTCGCACGAAGTCGATGCGTCCGAGATCGTAGTCGATGTGGTAATCGAGATCTTTAACGAGGGTCCTTCCACCGATGATGATTCGCTCGGAGCCCGGCCGCATTTGCGTCGCGCCGAGTGTGACGACGCCCGGTTCGTCGGTCGCGGACGTTTGATACTGCACGTGAATGCGATAGACCGACGTCGGATGCTGCGTCGAATAGAGATAGTCGCCCGGCGTCGAATAGATGGGCGAGTTGGTGGGATTGCCCACAGTGACCAATCCAGAGTCGCGCGGCGAGAACGGCTGGAGCGACGGGAACACGATGAAGTGATCGCGAATCACGTGCGTCGACCCGATCGATCCCGGCGTTCGCACATCAGGCGCACCGGCGCCGAGGTCGAGCACCGCGTCGCTCGGCCGCGGCCAGATGCGATTGTTGTAGTCGAACTCCGCGGGGTTCGTCGATTGCGCGAGTCCGAACATCTGAAGGAACGTCGCGTCGCTGCCGGCGAGTGGATGCTCGAGCAAACCGCCGCCGGTCACGACGCGCACCTGCGCCGTATTGCGAATCAAATCGGGGCCCGCGAGGCGATACGCCGAGCGAATCTCGTTGCGAAACGCCGGCGACGATGGGCCGACGCTCGGATCGCTCACGAGGTTCGCCACTTGGTCGTGCGTGCGATCGATTTTGAGATCGGGCGTGCCGCCGGTCGACGCAATCACCGTATCCCGACCATTGACACGGACATTGTAGGTGACGACGAGCCGCTCGTTCGCTGAGTTGAGCGGGCGGACGAGTGCGAACCAGAGCAGCGACTGGTCCATGAAGTAGTCGACGCCTTCGCGGAGCAGGTCGTACGTCTGTCGCGCGCCGCCGGGTCCGTCGCTCTGCAGGCGAAACTGTGGGCCGCTCAGATTTTGCGGCTGTGTTCCAAATTGCAACCGGTACACGAGCACGCGCGTGGGCCGCATCGTCTCGGGCAATCGCAGACGCAACCGGCCGAGCTGTGCGCGATCCAGAATATCAATATTTGGATAGGCGCTGCCGAACAACGTTGGATCGACGGTGAAAAAGAAGCGCCGCGGCTCGATCTGGTAGTCGTCGATGTCGCGATCCGTGCGCTGTTCCGCGACGTGACCGAGCGTGAACTGGCGGTCTTGCACGAGGTTGCCGGTCTGGATCGCGAAGATCGGCTTGATGCTCAGCCGCCCAATCTGAAATGACGCCTGCGCTCCATAGTTTCCGCTCGGCAGCGACGCCGTGAGAAAGCGCGACTGCGGCGGGGTGAAATTGATATTGCCGACGTCGACGCGACGAAGGCTCGCGCCGGGCGCCCCCTGGTAGGCAAGGGTTATGTTGTTGGACGCGTCGAACTCGCGCTGCGCGTCGTAGTCGACGTTGACGTTGAGGCGATCGCCGATCTTTCCGGCGCTCTTCAGCGAGAACTTGAAGTCGGGACTGGGGCCGAGAAATCCGCCGCCGCAGCCGGACAACGAGCTGACCTGAAACGCTTCGAGCGAATTGCAGCGAAGATTCCGGTCGCGCTCGAACTTGCTTTCAATGCGGAGGTCGACCTGAATCGGAAGGTCGAGCCCGGGAATGACGATCGCGCCCGCTTTGCGCGTCGAGTCGGCGACGCGAGCGGAGTCTCGGGGAAGAGGTGGGGGAGGATTTTGTGCAGAGAGGAGTGCCGGAAGCCAGAAAACGGCGCCGACAACCATCAGGCAAAGCGACTTTGCTCGGCCTCGTGGACAGTGCGAAGCACCAAACACTGATCGTCGGTGTAGGAAACCCTTGAATTCCAGCCTATGGCGGGTGGAATATACAGGCGTGACGCGGTCGTACAACCCTGTGGCATTCTTGAAGTTCCGAGGTCGTGCGGCGCTCCGGAATTCTCGTGAAAATAATTAATCGTTACATCTTGAAGGAGCACGTCGGGCCCTTCGTGTTTGCGCTGTCCGCGCTCACATCCCTGCTGCTGCTCCAATACATCGCTCGTAAGTTCGGGGACCTCGTCGGCCGCGGACTCTCCTGGCAGGTGATCACCGAGTTCTTGCTGCTGTCAATTCCATTGACGGTGGAGCTCACGGTGCCCATGGCCGTGCTTGTCTCCGTGCTCTACGCCTTTAGCCGTCTCGCTTCGGAGAATGAAGTCACGGCGCTGAAAGCCGGCGGCGTGTCGACGCGTTCGCTGATGATCCCGTCGATCATTTGGGCGACCGTTCTCGCCTGCATCATGCTCTGGTTCAACGACCAGATCGAATCACGGGCGAATCACGAGCTCGCGACGCTGCAAATGGCCATTCTTCGGACCAAGCCGACGTTCGCGCTCCGCCCGCAGGTCATCAACAACGTGAAGGAAGGAAGCCTGTATCTGCGCGCGGGCCGGATCGATGAGGCGACCGACCACATGCACGAGGTCACCATCTACGACATGGCCGACCCGCAGCGCCGGCGCACCATCTACGCGGACAGCGGAATTCTCGCGTTTGCGCCAAATCGTCGAGACCTGAACATGAGTCTCTTCCACGGCGTCATCATCTCGACGCCAACCGATAAGCCCGAGCAGCTGACGCGTGTGTATTACCAACGCGACGAGCTCAAGGTGCGCGATGTCGCCAACATCTTCACCGAGATCAACTCCGACACGTCGATGAAGGGCGATCGCGAAATGTCGGTGTGCGAGATGCAGAAGGCATATGAGATCGCGAATGCCCGCGTGGAATTCGCACGATGGGACAGCCTCACCGCCGCATGGCGCCTTTCGGATACGCCAGGGCATCATGTCGAAGCACCCGTGCACGTGAAGCCCAAGCCGGCCGGCGGAATCGGGGCGGTGTACTGCACGCTCCTCACGAAATATTTCCGCGTGCAGGTCGCTCACGCCGACGAGCTTCCCAAGCAACAGCCGGCGCAATTGTCGCAGGACACGTCGAAAAAGGCCAAGGCGCCAGTGCCGTCCTTTCCTCCCGCGGCGGCGCATCCCATTCCCGCGCAGCAGCCGGGATCGATCTTCGTAATGCTGGGCAGCCAATACGTGAAAGTGCCGCGCGACAAGATTCCCCCCGACGCGTACCTGCCGGGCGGCATTCCAATCGGCGCGGAGGCTAAACGCGCCGACTCGCTTCGCAAGCTCGGACCGAAGGCGCCCGGTGCCGTGGCAACGCCCGCTCCCGGAGCGTCTGTGCCAGGAGCGGTCAGTGTGAATCCCGGGGTGCCGGCACTGGCCAGTCCCGTCGTCGCCCCGGGCAAATTCGTGCCGCCCGAAATCCGAGACGCCGCCATGCGGCTCGACGATGCGCGCAGACAACGCAATCGGTACGGCGTGGAAATTCAGAAGAAGTTTTCTCTCGCCGCCGCGTGTATCGTCTTCGTGCTCGTGGGCGCGCCCATCGCCCTGCGCTTTCCGCGAGGCGGCGTCGGACTCGTGATCGGCGCGAGCTTCTTCACATTCGCGGTCTACTACGTCGGACTCATCGGCGGCGAAGCGCTGTCGGACAAGAACATCGTCTCGCCGTTCCTCGCGATGTGGATCGACAACATCCTCTTCTTCATCATCGGTGTGTTGTTGATAACCCGCATGGGCCGAGAAGGCGTGACGAATCGCGGCGGACGTCTGGGTGAAATCGTCGACTCGCTGCGCGATCGCTTCTCGAAGCGCGCCAAGGAGAGCCACAGATGACGAAGTGGCTCTTCCGCCCGCTCGACCGCTACGTCTTCAGTGAATTCTGGAAGATCTTCACGGTCACCGCGCTGGGCTTTCCAATTCTGCTAACGGTCATCGATCTCACAGATCATTTGGCTGGCTACCTGAGCCGCCAATTGCCGGTAGCGGACATCGCGCTCAGCTACGTGTATTGGATGCCGGACTCGATGTTCATGGCACTCCCGGCGGCTGTGTTGTTCGCGACGGTCTTCTCCATCGGTGCCTTCACCCGGTACGCTGAAGTCACGGCGGCGAAAGCGTCGGGGATCAGTTTCTATCGCATGATGCTGCCGGTGCTGGTCGGTGCGGTCATCGCGTGCGGACTGGATCTCGTGCTCGCCGAGGTTGCGCCGATCACCAATCTCCGGCGCAGCCATCTGCTTCGCGAAGACAAGGAGCAGGAAGGAACGAACCGTTACAACTTTGCGTATGCGGGCGAGGGTGGCCGCGTCTACAAAGCGTACGAGCTGAGCACGGATTCCGGTCGCATTCGCGGTTTACAGATCGAGCGAAAAGGCACCGGCCCGAAGTTTCCGACGTATCTCCTGACGGCTGACACCGCGATTTACTCCGGTCCAAAGATCGGAGCGGCCGCGACCCGGAGCGCGCCGCCCGATATGTGGGGACCGTGGCGGCTGTCGCGCGGCGTGATGCACGTGATCGGCGACAGCGGCGCAGACCTCGCCGTCTCGTTCGCCGGGGCGCGAGACAAGGATTTCCGAGAACAGCCCGCCGAGATGATGTCCAAGTCGCCGGATCCGCACAACATGCGCTATCGCGAGATCACGAAATTCATCGCGGCGATGGAGCGATCCGGAACTGACGCAAGTTTGTCGCGCGTCGAGCGGGCGTTGAAGATCGCGGTCCCGGTCACCTGCATCATCATTGCTCTGTTCGGCGCGCCGCTTGCAACGAGCACCCAGCGCGGCGGTTCGGCCTACGGAATTGCCGTGAGCCTTGCGACCACAATCATCTTTCTCCTGATGATCCAGCTCACGAGAGCAATCGGCGGCAAAGGCGTGATTCCGCCGGATTACGCGGCGTGGATTCCCGGCGCCATTTTCGGCACGATCGGCCTTATTCTCCTGGCCCGAGTGCGCACTTGACCCAGCCGGACGCGGTCGGGCGGGAGACTTCAACCTACCCGGTTGTTCAGCGCACCTCGCTCCGTTTCTTCCGGCGCGTTACCCGGTACACGATGGAGCTGTTTCGCGGGATCGGCCTGCGCGCGTATTTTTTTCGTGAAATCGCGCGCGGCTTCGGCGATCCGGCAACGTACGTCCCGGAAACGATTCGCCAGATGAAGAACATCGGCGTCGATTCTGTGCCGCTCACCGTGGTGGTGGCCGCATTCATCGGCGGCGTCATCGCCATTCAAACCCGCAATCAGCTTCTGCCCGGCGTGCAGTTGTCGATCATTGGTTTGGCCACCCGACTAATGATCGTGCTGGAGCTCGGACCGCTCCTCACCGGCTTGGTGCTCACAGGTCGGGTTGGCGGCCGAATGACCGCGGAAATCGGCACAATGCGCGTGACCGAGCAAATCGACGCGCTCGAGACGCTCGCGTACGACCCGGTCGCGTTCTTGATCGTGCCGCGCCTGCTGGCTGCCGCCATCATGCTGCCGACGCTCGTGATCCTCGCCGACGCGACGGGTCTCATGAGCGGCTATCTGGTGTCGGTCCACATGAGCGACGTCACGCCCCAGGACTTCATCGAAGGCGTGCGGCTCGGATTCAACACCTTTCAAGTGGCCTACAGTCTGCTCAAGGCGGTCATGTTTGGCGTCGCGATCGCGTTGGTCTGCTCCTATGAGGGTTACATTACCGAGGCTGGAGCAGAGGGAGTTGGCTCGTCGACGGCCCGCGCGGTCGTCATCGGCTCCGTGACGATCCTCGTGCTGGATGCGTTGACGGCGCTCGTGCTCGCCCGGTACCTCCTACAATGAAACGTCGCAACGAAGTTTCCGTCGGAATTCTCATAACGACCGCGGTCGTCGTCCTGTTGCTCGGGACGCTGTGGCTCCTGCGCGGCGGGTTGAGCTCGGGATATCCGCTGCACACCCGTTTCGCCTGGGGACAAAACCTCAAGCAGGGGCAGCCAGTGCTGCTCGCCGGAGTGAGCGTTGGCTACGTGGGTGACGTCACGCTTCGACGGGACGGATACCTCGATGTGCTACTCCGGATCGAGGACAAGTATCCGATTCCAAAAGGTTCGACGGCGACCGTCAAGTCGATCGGAATTTTCGGCGACGTGGCGATCTCGCTCACGCCGTCCATCCCGGTGCCGCCGACCAACTATAGCCCCAACGACACCGTTCCTCCCGGACCGGCGGCCGCCGACTTCGATCAGATTCTGAGTCGTGTCGACTCGATCGGCACCAGCGTTCAACTCCTCGCGAAAGCGATTCAGGTGGAGGTTGTCGAGGCAGGAACGCTCAAGGACATCAATAAGATCGTCGCCAGCACGGCGCAGGCGTCAGCCGAGTTGCGCGGTGTGCTCATCGAGCAGAACAAGAATCTGTCGCTCACGATGGCATCGTTCCGCGAAACCGCCGGCCGCTTCGCCAGCGCGGTGGATTCCGCGAAGATCTCGGCGTCGATCGACAGTTTGCGAGCCGTGGCCGCCAATGGCAATCGGTTGCTGTCGCATCTCGACTCGACGAACACCAAGTTCCAGTCGCTGCTCGCGCAGGCGCAGAATCCGAA
>JBDTAE010000062.1:0-4953 GCA_039924785.1 Gemmatimonadaceae bacterium
CCAACAGCGTTGGGCGTCCTTGCGGTCTGACGGTCGGAGTCTCAGCCTTCTTGGGACGAGCCATTGTTAGCCTCGCAACCGTACCACAGACAATGCTCGCTGTACTCGTGGCCCTCTTGGTCGTGCGGCGGGTCCGGTCTTGGGACGATGTGGACCGCTTGACCGCAGTTCCGCTTCGTTACACAGTCGAGCGTTAGCATATGACTGTTGAGGACTGGCTGGGTCTTGTACGGGTTCATCATCTTCCTTGTCATCGCCTTACGATCGGCCATAGGTGAACTCACGCCTTGGAAGCTGCTTGTCACTGCGCTGTCGGGTCTTATCCACCTCGAGGAACACGCCGAACTCCCAGGCTACGTTGTTGAGATGCCGGATGGCGAAGTCGAGCGTGAGGCCCAGCCGCTGCCTTGCCGCGGCACGCCAAAGTCGTTCGAGCCTTGCGGCGTGATTAGGCGAACGCCGTTGACGACGAACTCGTTCTGCTTCGCCTCGCCGCCAAAGATCGGATGATTGTCGAGGACGAGGCACGTCTTCGAGCCACCGTTCGCCTTCGCGAAAAAATATGCCGCAGTAAGTCCTGTGATGCCGCCGCCCACCACGATGAGGTCGAACGTCTCGCCGGTGTCGGTTGCTCTTGGCTGCTTGGCGTACGCGCCGTCTCGAATGCGATGGGCCGCGTCCATGACCGCCTTGGTGTTGCCGTTGGCGTTCGCGTAGTCACCGGTGCCGCCCGGTCCGGTCCACGCGTCGAACCTTGGAGCCTCGACCGCGCCGGAGGTCATTGCTTCGACCGGCGGCGCGGCGCCCAGCAACGCCGCGCCGGCGCCGAGCAAGGCGGTGTTTAGAAAATCCTTACGCGTGATTCCGGCGTGTGGAGTCGTGTCGTCTGTCATCGTCGACTATCTCGTTGAGTCCGGCCGTTCCGACGAGTGCAGGTGCGCGATCTTCCAGCCGTCCGCGCGCCGTGTCCACACCATGGTTTGGGTCACCCGCAGGCGTTGCACATGGCCGGCGCTGTCGGCGAACGATTCGTGCAAGTTACTCGAGACCACCGCCGCGCTTGGATTCAGCACCGCGATGTGAATGGAGTCGAGCAAGATGTCCACGGTGCGGAGGCGCTTGAACGCCACCGCATCCTGGAGCCGCATGTTGTCGAAAGTCAACCAACCCTCGTCGCCGTCGTACGCGCGAAACGACGTATCCGGAACGAACGAATTCAGAATCACCTCGACGTCCTTCTGGCGGAGGCCGTTGTGAAAACGTTCGACGGCCATGCGGACCGCTGTGGATGTCGCATCGGGATTGAACTGCTCGACGATGTTGGCCGGTGTCAGCGCGGCGCAACTCGTGAGCAGTATCGCGGCTGCGAGCAAGGAGAAATGGCGACGTAGGTTCATCGCTTGAAGAGACTTCACGGACGCGTTGTTTGCTAGCGGTAAAGCCCGATGCACAACACGTCACCGCGGTGACGACGATACTTTTTGCCCAGAGAGAAACTTGCTGATTGTCTCGTTCAGGAACGCGCGGTCTTCTGGACTGGCACCCGCGCCCGCGGGGTGTCCCCACAGCGACGGGATTGGCACAAGAGAGCCGGTCGACATGAATTGAGCCTCGTACTTGGCATCGCTCACCGGGAAGTAGAGGTCGGTGGCCGACGGCATGTAGAGGAACGGAACTTTTATCGATCTCAATGCTCGTTCGACGTCTCCGTTGAAGCCCGGAGTTCCGCCGACGTCGTGATGCTCCCACGTGCGCGCCTGCAGAATGAGGTCGTTCGCGTCGGCGCCGGGGATGAAGTTGCGGAACGTGGCCATGTATTGTTCGAGCGTCGTGCCGGCGGGTTGATTGGCTTTCCAGAGCTCCTTCCGCCACCACTCCTGCGAGTAGAGCCATCCCGCCCACACCATTCCGAACGCTTCGAGTCCTTTCTTCGGCGGCGAGGTGTAGTCGCCGTTGTTAAAGGTCTGGTCCGCCGTGAGCGCCGCGATCTGACCCTCGAGACGCATGGCCCCATGACCGTAGGTCTTGGCGGTCCCGGACGTCGCCACGACGCGATCGGCGAAGTCGGGATAGCTCACGGCCCACTGAAACGCCTGTTGCGCTCCCATCGAGAAGCCGATGATGGCGCGGACGTGAGTGATCTTTAAATCATCGGCCAGTAATCGGTGCACCGCGTCGACGTTGTCGCGGATCGTCATCATGGGAAAGCGCGGGCCGTGAAACGGTTCCGGGGTGTTGCTCGGGGACGACGAGTGGCCGTTGCCGAACAACTCCGTCGCGACGACATACAGCGTCGCCGTGTCGAGCGCGCGTCCGGGCCCGATCAGCCACTCGTACCCGTGATGATTGGCCATATAGTGGGACGGCAGCAGCACTGCGTTGTCCCGGGCGGCATCGAGGTGTCCGTACGTCCCATAAATCACGATCGCCTTGGGGAGGACGACTCCGCTCTCGGTATGAAAATTTTCAATCGTGAACTCGTGATGTTCGGCGCGGTCGACGCGCTGCGCGAGGCACGTGCTTGCGGGGAGCATCGCCGCGGCGGCGATGAGGATACCTGTGTGAAAATGTCTATTCATCTTGCGTTCCGTTGAGGGAATCGAGCACGGGCCAAACCTGTTGTGCGCTCGCCAGATTGTCGAACGCGCGGATCACGTCTCTGCAGCCAAATAGGCTTTTCTTGCGCCGATAACGAATCCACTCGTTCCGGCGACCGCGCACTAAGAAAATCATCGCTGGCGCGGCGGCCTCGGCGGCTCGAGCTTCATGCGATGGAAATCGATCCTCTCGAATCCACCGAATCGGGCGACGTGCCGGCAAATCCGGCGCACGCACGCCTGAACACGTGGGTCGCCATTACGGTCGCCCTACTCGCCACGTTCATGGGCGTCTGCAAGGTGAAGGACGACAACATCGTCCAGGCGATGCAGCAAGCGCAGGCCGACAAGATCGATCACTGGAGCTTCTACCAAGCGCGCAACATCCGCCAGGAGATCGCGCTGTCGACCGCCGCGCAGTTGACGGTGACGCGAGACGCATCGGCCTCCAATCCCAAATCCGCGGCTCGAGTCGATTCCGCGATCGCGAAATTTAATGTGCTCGCCGCCGATCAAGCGTCCAAGAAGGATTCGTTGCGCGTCCAGGCGGAAACGGACCAGAAGACGTATGACTCCCTGAACTATCGCGACGATCAATTCGATCTTTCCGATACGCTCATCGCGCTCGCCATCTCGATGCTGGCGCTCACCGCGTTGACGCACAAACGTTGGCTCTTCTGGTTCGCGTTGGTTCCCACCGGACTCGGCGTCCTCATGGGCCTGGCCGGACTACTCGGCTGGCACATTCATCCGGACGCGATATCGAGCCTGTTGTCGTAAGCGTCGCTACTGGCCAGCGACGGTTCGCACCCCGGTGATGAAGTACTCCGTCTCACCGAAACAGGAACTCGGAACGTGAACGTGCTGGGCATAATTCAGCACCACACGCTGGCCGTTCATCTTGTTCAACAAGTCCGCAATCGAATCCGAACGCGTTGAAAATGTGAACTTCTCCGGCACCGATCCAGGAATCGCCGTGACTTGCAGCTCGCCTTCCCACGTTTTACAGATCCAGCCCTTCTTTGAAGTCTTCTGAAGAAAGCCGGATCGCTCACCGCTCGAATACGTGTAGTGCAGCGTGATCGTCGTCCACAGAGCCATGAGGACGATCGGAGCGACAATGACGAAGGAAAGGCCAGTCACCAACGGATGACGGCGAATCGGCGCGGGGATGTGGAGAGCCATGCGTTGAAGATAGACACCCTGGCGGCCAGCGCGAGAGTGAGTTTCCCCGGTGCATTGACGCCAAACGACTGCGGCGGCAGCTTCTCGCGCCATGAGACTCGCGACTATCTGCGCCGCAGTGGCGTCCCTATCGCTCGGGACCGCCACGCTTGGTGCGCAAGCAGCCCCGCCTGGGACGCTCGAGGAGACGATTCCGCCCGGCGCAAACTTTGACAAAGCCGAATTCCGCTTCTGGGCGCCGCAAATCGCTGGACCGTTGCGCGGCACGCTGGTCCTCGTGCCGGGATCGAACGGCGAGGGGCGACAGCAAGCGCAGGACACCGTGTGGCAAGCCTTCGCGACGAGGCACAAGCTCGCGATCGTCGGATGTCATCTCACCGACAAACCGCACGATCAGAATTTCATCGAAGCGTACGTGAACGTCGCGCAAGGCAGCGGCGAAGCGCTGCTGTGGGCCATCGACAAATTCGCGTCTCGATCGAATCATCCTGAGCTCGCGACTGCCCCGCTCGTCTTGTGGGGAATGTCGGCAGGCGGCCAGTTCGACTACGAGTTTGCCGCGTGGAAGCCGGAGCGTGTCGCCGCGTTCGTGGTGAACAAGGGTGGCATCTATTACACGGCGCTGACGTCGCGCGCGGCGCGCGCCGTGCCGGCGCTCCTGTTCATCGGCGGAAAGGATCTCGAATCGCGAGTCAGCACGATCACAGGATTGTTCGCCGTCAATCGTCGCGGTGGGGCGCTGTGGGCACTCACGGAAGAACCCGCCGCCTCGCACGTCGTTGGACGGTCGCGCGACATGTCGATCATCTTCTTCGACGACGTGCTTCCGATGCGCATCGGCGACGGTGGCACGCTCAAACCGCTCGACGAGAAGAGCGGCTTCGTCGGCGACCCACGGTTGAAGACGTTCAAATCCGCTTCCGATGGCCCGCTTCCGAACTATTCGACAGCATGGCTTCCCACGGCACGCGTCGCGAAAGCATGGCAGGCAATGATCACCGAAACCCCCTTCGAGCCATGACGCCGGCACCGACCAACGCGATCCAAGCCGACGCCGAGCGAAACATCTGGGGGGTGATCGCGGCATCATCCGCCGGCACCGTCATCGAGTGGTACGATTTCTTCATTTTTGGAACGCTATCGGCGGTCATCTCGGGAGTGTTCTATCCGA
>JBDTAE010000063.1:0-6990 GCA_039924785.1 Gemmatimonadaceae bacterium
GTCCCTCGAGCTGAGAGCCGTCCGAGTCGAACGTTACATCGGTCAGCTCGATGCGATCACGATACTCCACTCCCGCCGCAACAGCTTCGCGCATGAAGTGATGGTCGACATCGGCGCGCAACCAATGCGTGTCGGAAATGCCGTCGTCGGGACTCGCCGCGACGAGCAGCCGTTCCGACTCCAGGCCGCGATCGGCGAACGACTCTCCGGCATGATGCCTGTAATACGTAAAGCCTCTTTTCAGTCCTCGCATCAACTGCGGATGACGTGACGCCCAGCGCCCGTGCGCGGCCAGGTCGCGACAGTCGCCAAGCCCATAGCGCGCGCCAAGCCGTTCGAGCGTCAGATTCGCCATCGGCGTTGACGATTCGCCGAGCGCAAAGCGTGGATGCGCACCGCGCTCGACCAAGACGACGTCGTAGCCCAGTGTCGCGAGAATCCGAGCCAAGAGCGATCCGGCGAATCCAGATCCAACGATCGCGACCTCGCACTGCCGCACGGTCATACGAGCCGAAGGTGCACGTGCGGACGATCATCGCACGCCGGACATGAGATCGCTAATTCGCGTCGCCCGGTGAGATTGATTCGCTCGAGCCGCGCGATGCGGTCCGCGAGACAACTCTCACAGGCCGAGAATTCCGCGACGTCCCAAAGGTCAGCCGTCATCACCGCCGGCGACAAATCCAGACAGCAGTCGAGCGCCTGTTCGAGCTGCCCCAACGTCGGCGGCACGAAATGCCCTTCTGCCGCAAGACGTTCGAGCTCTCCATTCCCGCCGCGGACAGGAATCATTGCAACCACGGCCGCACCATTGCGCACTGCATACTCGGCCGTCCGCACCGTCCATTCGACAGACTCGCTCGCGGGAACGTACGGCGCGGCCAACAGCACGAACACGCGGAGATCGATGTCATTATCGGTGAGAAAGCCGGCGGCGCGTTCGAACCGTTCCAAGTCAAGCTTCTTGTTCAAATGACGCATCGCGGCGGGATGAATTGTCTCGAGCCCGATCGCAATCTCGAGACGCCCATCGAGTTGACGCGCAAAGTCGAGCAAGCGCGGACTAATCGTCGCGGCGTGTGATTCCACCGTGACGCCCATGAACGGCGCCGCGAGCTCGGCGATCTCGGGCCAATCGCTCACCGGGACAGCACGCGCATCGAAAAAATTGCTCGCGTTATAAAGCTTTAATCGCTGCGGAAGCGGCGCGTCGGGCAACGTGAGAGCGTCGCGGAGTTGCGCCGGCAACGCGCCAGCCGGAGTTGGTCCGTCGATCGTCCACCGCCACAGATCACAGAACGAACAGGTGAACGGACACTCGCTGCCCGAAAGGAACACGGTTAGCGCGCGCTCGATCAGCCCACTCGGACGACGCTCCTCTTCGACGACCGTTCCATGCGCACGCCACGGGTCAACGACCGGTTTCGGCGGCCGCAGTGCGCGGATGCGCGCATCAGCGTCGGCTTGCGATCCCGTCAAGCCGCGAAGACACTCTGAAAGTGTCGTCGATATCGTGCTTCGTCTGGAGGAAACAGTCGAACCGCGGCATCTGCGTCCGCCGACCCGTGCTGAAAGCGGCGCTTCGCGAACACCGGCATGGAGACGCCGAGCACGGAGCGAAGCCCGCGCGCGACAATCTCGCCCTTGAGTGCGTACAGACGCTCATGCGACCCCTCCGTCAACTCCGCAAACGGAATCGCTTCGGCAACCGCGATGACCGACGGTCGCGTATACGGGCTGAAGTTAGAGAACCCATACTCAGCGGCGCACGCATGCCCGCGAACACAGCCGCGGCTGTAGCCCCCACTATACGTGAGCGAATGTTTGATCGATTCGACGCCCCACCCTTCTTGATACAGCATGCGATTGTTGACAACGCTGCGAATGGTCAACTCGCTGTTGTCCTCGATCGGGTAGTCTTTGAGGTTCTCATCGCCGCCGTCGCCGTCGACGAGCAATGACCAATCCGGATACCGCCGCCGTATTTCGGCGAGCAGTGCGAGATTGACGGCGGCGCATTCCACGTCGAGCGGCTTGTAGTCTTCGATGACTGAGACCGCGCCGAGCGGATCAATCGCCGACGATGCGACGTCGATTGTCTCGCCGAGCATTTCGAGACCCGTCTGCGCAAGGAAGTCGCGCGCCTGTTCCGCGTCGCGCCCAGCTCCGTCGATCGAAAGCGTGAACGCCTTCAGCCGCGCCGGCGATTGTCCTTCGTTCAGCAACAGGTGATTGAGCGCGATCAACACCGCGCCGCTGTCAATTCCGCCGGAGAACGGAACGCCGATAGGCGCACTTGTCTCCTGCGCCGCCAGCCACGACCTGAGCTCAGAGTACAGCGCTTCGATGTAATGCCGTCCGATGACGTCGAGGTCCGGCGGAAGTGTGGCGCGCGGCGGGTCAAAGAAGCGGAGGTGAATCGGATTCGGATCGGGACAACCGACCAACTGAAGCGTGGTGACGTGGTGCGCCGGCACCATCCGCGTATAGCTCGGATGGAATTGGTCGGTCCAACCACGGCGCGCAAGTTCCGCACGGATTTCAGCAATGCGCTCGGCGACGATGAGCACAGGTCCTTCGGCCGCCTTGGCAAGAAAATACCGGAGCGGACGATCGAGACTTCGCGCGAGCATCACGCGCTGGCCTTCCTGCGCGACGAGCGCGAAAGACCCTTCGATCGCGAGGACGCCACCCACATCGTTAGCCCGCACCCGCTCGGTCGCCTCGGCTTCACTGATCGACCAGAAGCGCTGTGTGTTCGGCGATACGAGGTTGACGATTTTCGCTATTGGATAACTCATATTGTTTGTCCAGTCGGGGGCTCTTCCGCGGAGGAACTGCGAATTTGGCACTCGGGAAAGCTGAACCGCGAACCGTCGGTTGAACAGGAGCAACGGCTACAGCCGGCGCTCACGTGTGCCTTCAACGCCGGCTTTACTCGAACGACCACGGCCTGCCGACCGCTCACGCCCGTCACGGGCCAGCGAGGGTGGCGCGGTGGCAGCGGTCGGCGCACTTCGAGCATATCTTTTTTTAGTCGCTGACAATGGATGGAGGGTGCTGACACGCGTCTAATTCGTACGATGATTGCCCTGGCCGTTTTCGCCGCGCCGCTGAATGCCCAAGCCGCGCGGCATCGCGCCATCCTCGTCAGCTTCGACGGATTCAGCGAGCTCCGCCTACGAGAGTTCTCTGATTCACTGACCGCCCCAACCCTGTGGTCGATGTTCCGCACGGGAGCCTGCGCCGAGGCGTCGCGCCCGGCATTTCCGAGTGTGACGCCGTCTGGCCACGCCGCGATCTTTACCGGCGCATATCCCAACGTGAACGGCATCGGGGCCCAAGCCAACGGCCGCCTCCCATTGTCGCAGACCTCGATTCTCGACGCGATCAATGGGTTCAACGCGTCGGCGTTGCGCGCCGAGCCGATTTGGATCGCTGCCGCGCGACAGGGATTGCGCGTCTTCAGTCAAATGGCGACGCAGTCACCCGGGCCGCCAGGATATCCGGACATCGATGCACCCGATCCGCGGCTCGCACCGGCGCGGTCAGCGGCAGCAGCAACGTTGCAACGGTCGACGATCGCGGCGGTGAACATCTACAACGATCTCGTCTCCGAAGCCCGCGTCCTGACGGCGAGCAGCGCCCAATCGCGGCCACCGGTTGGATGGCAGGGCCTCTCATTACTCGGCCGCAGCCGCGTTCCACCTCGTGAGGTGTCGTGGGCGCTATCCACTGAGGGCGACTCGCTCCACGCACTCTTCTATGTAACCGATTCAGGCGGGGCTGCGATCGTCGCGACTCAGCGCGACGTTGCACGTGGCGTCGTTGTCCACGCCGCTCCCACGGACACGACGAGCCCGCACGGACGCGCTCTCGCGCGGTTCTTTTCCGAGCCGTTGCGCATCGACCTCGCGCGCGGTCGCCGCACGTTCGTGTTTTTTCGTCTATTCGAGATCTCATCTGATCTCTCGAGTTTCATGCTCTACGCATCCGAAACGCGGGTGATTCAGGGCAATCGCCCCGAGATCGCCGCGGCGTACGACAACGCCGTCCACGGCGTTCCCGGAAACGGCTCCGATTTTCTGTTGCAGCGCGGCCAGCTCGGACTCGAACGCGCCAAGGGCGGCGACGGAACCGCCGAGCTGCGATACCTCGAGACCGCCGAGCTGCTCACACGGCAGTTCATGCGGGGGACAGAGTGGGGTTGGCGGACGTATCGCCCCGATCTGCAGGTAGACTATCTCCCGCAGCCGGATGAAGCGCTGCATACCTGGCTCGGTTACGCGGATCCCTCCACGCCGGGCGTGTCGGCGGACGTGCGCGGTTACGCGGCGTCGATGCTGACCCGTGCGTACGCGCTAGTCGACATTCGCCTCGCCCAGTTGCGACGCCTCGCCTCTGAGACGCCTGGCACCATGCTGTTCGTCACCGGCGAGCACGGGATGCGCGCGGTCTGGGCGCAGTTCAAGCCAAACGTAATTCTCCACGCGGCCGGGCTGGTCGCGTTAGACTCCGCCGGCAAGATCGATCTTGCGCATACGCGTGCGGCGGCGACGGCGGGATCGTGGATCTCCGTCAACCGCAGCACACGACTCGGCGGCATCGTTCCAGTAGATTCGGTGCCCGACGTGCTAGCTCGTGTCGAGCGAGCGTTACGCGGCGCACGCGACAGCGCCGGCGCTCAAATCGTGACGGAGATCTGGCGGGCCGGCTCGACTGCCGCCGACTCGCTTGGGCTCGGTGGTCCAGCCGGCGGCGACATTTATTATGGCTTGAAACCGGGGCTGTATCAGAATGCGGGAACACAGGGGGGCGCTGTAACGCCGATGGCGCACCCGATGGGCGAGCATGGCTTTCCGTCGACTGATCGCGACATGCAGCCGGCATTCTGCGCGCTGGGCGGAGCGGCCGTCGCGCACCGTTTCGGCATGGTGCGCGCGATCGACATCGCGCCGACGGTTTCCGCATGGCTCGACATCCGTCCGCCGGCGGATGCTCGCGGTCGGTCGGTTCTCGGAGCGATTCGCGGCGCTCCGCGATAGTTGACCGGCGTCGCCACGGCCACGGAGCAGGCGCGCACGCGATTGGCGTACGAGCCGTAGGCCTCTGCGATGGATTTGGCGAGCGGAGCGAGATTTTGTTCGCGGCGACCCTGATGACGAGATTCTCGCCGTCATGGTTCACGACCCGTATTATGAGGAGTTTTCGAAATCGCGGACATCCCTCAACATGCTTTGCGTGAGATCGAGTACTTTTTTGCGACGTACAAGACGTTCGAAGGCAAAACGGTCGAAATCAAGGAATGCGAAAAGCGCGAGATCGCGATGAGCGAAATCGCGCGCTCGGTTGAGGTGTATCGTCGTACGTACCTCGAGAGGAACTCGTCGTGAGAATCTTCTGGTCGGTGGCGCTTGGCGCGGCAATCGGCGGCCTGTCTCGATACTACCTCGCGGGTTTTGTGCAGCAACGCGCGGGACTGGATTTCCCCGCCGGTACGTTGCTGATCAACATTACCGGAAGCTTCGTCCTCGGCTTCATCATGCGTTACGCCCTCCAGTCGGGCGTGGTCAGCGCGGAAATGCGCGCGCTGTTGACCACCGGGTTTTGCGGAGGCTATACGACGTTTTCGACGTTCAGCTACGAGACGGCACTCATGCTCGATGATGGCGAATACGCGCGCGCCACGCTCTACATCGGGCTAAGTGTCGGCATCGCGCTGGCCGGCACATTCCTTGGTTTCGCAGCGGCCGACCGCCTTTTGGCGCTCCGGCGTTCGGCGTAACGCCGATGGCGGATATAGGCGCGGCTCGACATGTTCCCGATCGGAGTGGCACGGCAGAACGCGCACCGGCATAAGCAAGAGGAGTCGGTCATGCAGGGATTCAAGGGCGAACGCGTGTTGATGCGCATTCATGTCGGCGAAGCAGACCGATATGATGGCAAACCGCTCTACCCGCAAATCGTCGAGCTCCTCCGCTCTCGGCAATACGCTGGGGCGACTGTGCTTCGCGGAATCATGGGGTTCGGCCTGTCATCCAAGCTACATACCGACCGATTTCTGGAGCTATCGGTCGATTTGCCAATCGTGATCGAGTGCATCGAAACAGAAGAAAAGATCGATGCGATTCTCCCTGAGCTCGACCGCATGCTGGGCGGCGGACTGGTTACACTCGAAAGAGCAAAAGTCATCATGTACCGCGCCGCGTTGCCGCCGGAACAACGAACGGGCAGTTGGCCCATCGACATCACCGGCGTGCATCCGCGCAGCGAGTAAGCCGGTCCTCGAGATCCTGAACTCGACGCACAGCTCGATCAACACCCTCGGCGCCCGCGGCGCGTGCCTCAGTCGCCCGCGCAACAGCGCGTTTTGCGCTCGATTCTACTTCTCTCAACAGCACCCGAATCTCGGACTCGAGGGCGCGCCTGTCTTCGGCGGCGCGGCGATCGACGTCGCTCTGCACACGCGAGCTATTCATCTCGAGCAGCCAGCCGAGAAACTCGTGTGCTGCGCTTTGCAAAGCGGATCGCGCAAACAGCCCGAGTAATACGTCGGCGGCGAATCGAAGAGGCGATGCCGGCTCGGCGACGTGCATCACTTCGTTGAATACGAAGGCCGGAGCCGTGCGGAGACCACCGTAGGCGTCAAGCGCGCCGCGAAGAGACTCTAGTTCCGGCATACCAGAGTCCGCAAGACGGTCGAGCATTCCGTCTGCGATCGCGATGAAGCGGGCCATGGATTCGCGATAGGCCGTGTCCGCGCTTCGCTGCTCCGTCTCGAGCCACGGGCCGAGAAGTTCGCGCGCTACATCTTGAGCGGCGCGCATCATGGCGCGGCGAAGTGACGGCCCGAACGCTCCGTGAATCTCGATCAGTCGAGCATCGAGTATTTCGCGTGCACGAGGGATCGCGCCGCGAAGAAACTCGTGCCGCTCACTCGCAAATCGCTTCGCAAGTCGTTGTTGTTCCGCGCCGAGCAGCGCTCCGATG
>JBDTAE010000064.1:0-18728 GCA_039924785.1 Gemmatimonadaceae bacterium
CCTTCCTGTTCCGCATCGGTCGGAGCATGACGAAGTCACCCTCCGATTTGAAGCGACCGCGAATGTCCTGAAAGACAAAGATGTAGCCGTCCTTCTCAAGGTCAGCCAACACCGGACTGTCGAGCGCCTTTCCGCTCGCCGCGATGCCGTACGGCGTGCGCGAAAAGATGATCGGAAGTTTCTCAGTGTTGCCCTTCGGGACAAAAATGGAGGTGTGAAGGTGGACACTGTCGCGCATCGCAATCTGAACCTCCGTCTCGTCGAAGGCCGATGCGGCAATCGTCGTGTCGCCGCCAACGATCTGTGTGCTCGCACCCTTGTTGGCCAACGCCACGTTCGCGTCGTGCTTGCACGATACGACGCCGAGCGCAAGCGCCAAGACCAGGCGTCCGCGGTATAGCGAGTGAAGCATGTGTGACTCTCTCTCAGTGATGTGTATTACAGATCGTTGATCGTCTGCCGAATGCATCTGACCCTACTCTGTAGTCGCCGCCTTCTCGATCGTGGTTGATGTTCGAGGTGTCGATGTGTTTCCGCGCGCGCGCCAGGCGAAGTACGCGGGCGTGCCGATGAGAACCACCGCAATACCTGCGGCCGCGCGTCCCGGCTGCGTGACGATGGTATTGAGGACGAGCGCCGCCGCGGCGATCACGAACAGCGCCGGCGTAACCGGATACCCAGGCACACGAAATGGCCGATTCGCGTCAGGCGCAATCCTGCGGTACACGAACACACTCAGCGCGCCCAACGCGTAGAAGATCCAGCCCGTGAACACGACGTAGGTAAGGAGTTGCTCGAACGTTCCCGTGACGGCCAGCACCGCAGACCACGCCGCGATGGCCACCACTGCGAACGCCGGCGTGCCGAAGCGCGGGCTGACGATCGCCAGTCGCTTGAAGAACACTCCGTCACGCGCCATCGAGAAATACATGCGCGGTGCGGTGAGCATGATGCCGTTCGCCGCGCTGAAGATGGACACGAGAATTAGGACGCCGACCACGCGGCCGGCGATTGGACCCAGAACGACGATTCCAGCGTCTGCCGCCACGTGGTCGCTCGCGCCGGCGCCATTGGCACCGAGCGCCGCAACGTAGCCGAAGTTCGCAAGCACGTACAGCGCAACGAGAGCCGCGGTAGCGAGCGTGATCGCCCGCGGAAACGTCCGCTGCGGATTCAGCGTTTCCCCGGCGGAAAACGTCAGATACTGCCAGCCTTCGTACGCCCAGAGCACGCCGATCATGGCAACCCCGACGCCTGAGAGGAGCGCCGGAGTAAGCGCGTGGGGCCACGCCGAAGCAGCGGCAAGCGAGTTTACTGGATTGCCTCGCCCGAACACGATCATCAGCACGCTGAACAATATGAGACCGGCGAGCTTTGCTCCCGTGGTCCAGTTCTGCACCGTCGCGCTCGTGCGCGTACCGCGAACGTTGATCACCGCGATCGCCGCGATCACTGCGATCGAAATTACTTTCGCCGCTGCGGCACCAATCGGAAGGATCTGGCTGAAGTAGCCCGAAAATGCGACCGCAAGCGTAGCGACCGAACCACTCGCAATGACGAAGAAACTGGTCCATCCATACAGAAACGCGGGAAGGGAGCCAAACGTATCGCGAATGTACGTGTACAGCCCGCCGGCATCGGGCTTCATTGCCCCCATCTCTGCGTAAGTCAGCGCGCCGAGGTACGAAAGGATCCCGGCCACGACCCACACGACCAACGCCGAACCAAATTGCATCCCCATCTCGCGCAACACGACACCTGGCACCAGGTAGATCCCCGAACCAATCACGGTACCCATCGCCAAGAGCGTGAGATCAGTCACTCCAAGCGTTCGTCGAAGCTGCGCCGTCTCGGTCATGCCAGACTCCTTCGCACTGTAGTCAGACTTATTTCACCCTTGTCGCCGTACGCCCACAGACCGGACCCGTACACCGGTGCCAGTTAGGTCATACCGGGCTGCGTTGGCGCGCGACGCTCTTCGCGGTGAGCACCTCGGTTCGCAGCGAAAGTGATTCGATCATGTCGGAGTCCACGTCGACACCGATGCCCGGACGTTCGCGCGGCACGTGCACCATTCCTTCGCTGTTCATCGTCCACTCCGGGGTCACAATGTCCCGAGCCCAGTAGCGCGCGCTCGGACTCAGGTCACCCGGCAATGAGAAATTCGGCAACGACGCGAGCGCGACGTTGTACGCGCGCCCGATGCCACTCTCGAGCATTCCGCCGCACCACACCGGAATTTCCGCGCGCCGACAAATGTCGTGAATTGCGATCGACGCACTGAATCCGCCCACACGGCCCGGCTTGATGTTGATGATCTTGCCGCTTCCAAGTGTGATCATGTCTTCCGCACGCTCCACGCTCGTGATCGACTCGTCCAGACAGATCCGAGTGGAGAGACGCTTTTGCAGCTGTGCATGCCGAACGAGATCATCGTCGCCGAGTGGTTGCTCCAGCATGATGAGATTGAACTCATCGAGTTCCGCTAGGTGGTCGGCGTCAGCCAGCGTGTACGCGGAATTCGCATCGACCATCAGCAACCCGGCGAGCGGCACTCGCTGCATTTCCGCGGCCATGCCCCAGCAACCCATTTCAACGGCTGCCTTCGCCATGTTATGACCGCGAATGTTCTCCGCTAACACGGCTGCAACTTCCTGAGGCCCGTGAAATTCGCGGCCGAGCACGCGCGGAGCGAGCCACTCTCGCAGCGCCAGCCGCGCCGTATCCGTCGTTTCCGCCGTGTAGTTCGGAAGCTCCATGGCCACGCACTCCGACCACGCCGTCGCGCCCGACCGCTCGGTCAGTTCGAGCAGGAGGATCGGTCGTTCGCGAACCAGCCCGGACGAGATGCGAAACGGCTCCTTGAGCGGCAGCCGGATCTCGCGCATTATAATACGTTCTATAATGAGCATCTAAATGCAGTCGCCACCGAAGATTGAGAATGCGGGTACGTCACGGGCGCGCCTCACCGAGTTTCAGCACATAGAACGCGCGAGAGGTTGCCGCATCGCGGTGAAAGCCAGTCGTGACGTATCCACGTTCGAGCGCCCATTCGAAGTGACGCCGAACCGCCAGGCGCCACGAGGCGGCGGCATCCGGCGATTCCTTCATGACGTTGACAATATCGGAGGGGACCTCTATCCACACGGATGGCGGTCGCGACGAATCGCCAGCCAGCACGAGGTCGCCTTCCTGCGGATCACACGTCAGGATTGGAACTGCGGCGTCGGTCTCGAATGGCACCTCTGCCTCCGCGTCCGCAGCGTCCGTCGGACATGCGACGATGATTCGGTCCGTGATTGTTCCATGCAGCGCGCTCCCCGTATCACCGTACATGTCCCGCACGTACCTGACTACGCGCGCGCCGAGTCGATTCAGGTTGAAATGAGCGTTTTTTGCGACGAGCGGATCAACACTCCAGCGCATCTCGGGAATACCCATGCGCGCCAGTTCCGCGCGCTGATGCTCCTTGAGCGCCCGCCCGACTCCCGCGTTTCGCGCCGTCTCGCGCACCCCAAGCATGTGCGACCAATGCACTGGGCGTCCATCCTCCAGGCCGGTGAAGCCGGCGACGAATCCCATAAGCTCGCCCGTCGGCGTGAATGCTCCGAGCACGATGCTTCCAATGTGCGACGTGACCTGCAGCACCGAGGCCGAAACGATGTCGATGAACCCGCGTCCCCACACCTCTTCCTGAATCACAACGCAGGTCCGAAAATCGGCGAGCGACTCGATGGGTCGGATCTGGAACGCAGTCGGACTGTCCAGCGTGTCGACCCGTGCGGGCGTCGGATGGGCAGGCCCGGAATTCGTGCGGTGAGGAAGTTTATCTAGCACGGTAGCCCAAACTCGGTTTGTAGTCGAAGGACGCAAGATGGCGCAAGCCAACTTATCCGCCACACCTGTATACCGCAACGGTCTACCAAGAAGACCAGCCGCGCGCCGTCGTGTGGAGGTCGGGTTGCCCGGCACAGCAGTCCGATTTTGTTTGTCGACGTCCGCGTCCTTTAGTGCGGCTCCACTCGCGTGAACCGCACATCGAGAACCCGTCCCGCGAAGAATGAAAAGCCGGTGACCGCTCCATTTGCGTCGCGCACAAACCGAAGCGTGCCGAGCCCACCACCGGCCTGGAAGTCGTCGGCATACACGGGCGTCAGCTCGAACTCGTCGGCGGGCCGGCGGCGAAGCACAAGTTTGCCGTTGCGCGCGACGAAGACGAGCCGCACGTCGAGTTCATCGCTGGCATAGGTGCCGATATAGTCGTTCACCGGAACAACGGCAGGCGCGCGACGCACCGCATCGTAGCTCGCGGTATCCCCGTCCTTGCGCACCAGCACGAATGCGGGCGAAGGGCACGACGCGCTCGTTTCACAAATCCTTATCCCGGCAAACTCTGCATCTCCCTGTGCCGAACGAAACCTCACGGGTGATGTTGGAATCCACGCCGCGCCACGGCCGCCCACCCCTGTCGTCGACAATGACGTATCGGTCGCCGACAGCACGAGGGTCTGATCGGTATGCCGATCTCTGTACACGCCGGCCATTTTCGCCAACTCGGCCGGGGCTGCGCGGTATGCGGGCAACTGGGCCTTCTCCGCGCGCGCCGGTGGCTTCGCGAGCACCAGGTCGGCGACTTGATGCGCGAGCGCCGTAGGATTTGCCGTTGCCGAGTTGCACCACACCGCCACGGAGACGTGTTGGTCGGGATAGCGCGCGAGGAAGGTGCGGTAGCCCGCCGTCGATCCACTGTGCCCCACCTCGCGCACGCCCTGGTAATCGACGACCTCGAGTCCCAACGCATACGTGATCGTCCGGCCGTTGGTCAACCGCATCCGCGTCTGCATCGCCTCGACGTACGCCGGACCGCCAACCACAGGATGGTCGAGATTTTCGTTCCAGCGTAAGAGATCACTCATCGTGCTCAACACACCGCCATTGCCGATCATATTGGTGAACGGCATGTCCTGGCGGAATCCGTTCGTTGCGTTGCCGGAGTACGCCGTGGCCCGATTGGGCACCACCCTGGTGAAATCGTCCCGCCATTGCGTGTGCGACATGCCGAGGGGACGAAAGAGCCGCTCCTGCGTGAACGCCTGGAGCGTCTTGCCGCTGACGCGTTCGACGATGAGACCCGCAAGCGCATACCCGGTGTTGCTGTACAAATACTCGCTCCCGGGAGCAAAATTCAGCATTTTCTGATGCGCCACGAGATCGAGCGTCGTCAACGCCGAGTGGACTTGCGGTCCCGGCCCGCGACCCTCGATGCCGAGCAACCCCCACTGGTCCCGGAGCCCGCTCGTGTGCGTGAGCAGATTTCGGATCGTGATCTTCTGTCCGCCGAACGCCGGCACTTCGGGCAAGTACGTCCTGATGTCGTCGTCCAGACGGAGCTTGCCATCGGCAACGAGCAGCATCATCGCCGACGCCGTGAACTGCTTGGCGACCGACCCGCTCTCGAACACCGTGCTGTCGGTATTCGGCACGCCGTACTCGAGATTGGCCGACCCGTAGCCATGCGTGTATAACGGGCGCCCGTCCTTGGCGAGGCCCACGCCGCAGCCGGGGGTGGTGAGGGTGAAGCCCGCGAACACGCGGTCGACGCGGGCGAGCAGATCGCCGGGGATACCCTGTGCGACGGCAGGCCCCGGGGCCGCGACAGTCGTGGCGACCAGAACGGCAACGCGGGCACGAACGGGCAGACGCATGGCGATGTCTCATCGGATGGAGTGATGGAATCAATATGCCACGCGTGGCAGAATCAGCTAGCGTACTTCCCCTCAGACTCTCGCACCTCCAATCGTTTGAGGTACCATAGCGCATTCGCTCGCACAGGCGACAACGAATTGTCGCCTCGAAGGCGGGTCCGTGGTGTAGAGCTACTGCCCCTTATCGTCTAAGTGGGAAACCGCAGCGGATCTGTGAACACTTGATCCGCCACCTCATTTGAATCATTCCGTGGCCGGCCGCCGAGCTTCGGGGCTCTCGATAGCTCGCGTGTTTCTCGGAGCGCGTTGATACAACTCCGCCCCGGGGACCTCGCAACCGCCCAGAGTGACGGTTACGTCAAACGCCGCCGGGTCGTCGCCCACGCGTGGTCTCGTCCACGTTCTTCGATGTCTCGGATGTAAAAACTGTAATGCCGGATACGACAGCGATCATTATCGGTGCTGGGCCCGCAGGACTGACGGCAGGATACCTCCTCGCCAAGGCGTCGCAGCGAGTCGTTGTGCTCGAGAGCGACGCGACATACGTCGGCGGACTGTCGCGGACCGCCGAACATCACGGCTACCGGTTCGACATCGGCGGCCACCGCTTTTTCTCGAAATCCGCCGAGATCGAGGCCCTGTGGACCGAACTGCTCGGTGACGACCTCCTCGAGCGACCACGCCTCTCGCGCATCTACTACAATCACAAATTCCTCGCCTACCCAATGAGGGCAGGCGAGGTACTCACCAAGCTTGGTCCGATCGAGGCAATGCTCTCGGTCCTGTCGTATCTCAAGGCGCGCCTGTTTCCGGTCCCGAATCCCCGGTCGTTCGAGGACTGGGTGACGAATCAGTTCGGCGCGCGACTCTACCGCGCTTTCTTCAAGACCTACACGGAAAAGGTCTGGGGAATGAGCTGCCGCGACATCTCCGCGGACTGGGCTGCGCAACGCATCAGCGGGCTGTCGCTCGGTTCGGCAATCCGACAGGCGCTCATGCCGTCGAAGCAGAAACCCGCGTCGTCGGACACGATCAAAACGCTCGTCACATCGTTCCGCTACCCGCGCCTCGGTCCCGGAATGATGTGGGAACGCTGCCGCGACAGAATCGTCGAGATGGGGGGCGAGGTCCTGCTGGGACACCGGGTCACCGAGTGCCGATATCTCGGCGGCAACGCGGGTTGGGAAGTCATCACGCGCGCCGCGAGCGGTGAGGAGCGAAGATTCACCGCGCCGCACGTCATCAGCTCGGCGCCCATTCGCGAGCTGGCACGAATGATCGAGCCGGCGCTACCCGCGCGTGTGACCGCGTCCACCGACGCTCTCAAGTACCGCGACTTCATCACGATCGCCCTGATCATGCCCGATCGCCTCGGCCTCAGCGACAACTGGATCTACGTGCACGATCCGTCGGTGCGGGTCGGTCGCATTCAGAACTTCAAATCGTGGTCACCCGAGCTGGTGCCCGATCCCTCGATGTGCTGTTACGGCCTCGAGTACTTTTGCTTCGAGGGCGACGGATTGTGGACGTCCTCCGACGAAGAGCTCATCGCGCTTGCCACGCGCGAGCTCGCGCAACTCGGACTCGCGCAGGTCGGCGACGTCCAAGACGCCTGCGTCGTCCGACAGCCGAAGGCGTATCCCGTGTACGACGCTGACTACTCCCGGCACGTCGCAACGCTTCGAACCGAGCTGGCCGAGCACTTTCCCGGTCTCCACCTCGTTGGGCGGAACGGCATGCACAAGTACAACAATCAGGATCACGCGATGATGACCGCGATGCTCACCGCACGAAACATCGTCGCGGGTGAACCACTGTATGACCCGTGGCGCGTCAATCAGGACGCCGAGTATCACGAGTCTGGTTCTGCCGACAGCGAGATCGGCGGACGCGCCGTGCCGCGCGCGATCGCGACGGGCACCCAGCGGTAACGAATATCGTGCCGCGTCCGCGGTTGGCTGACTCCGATTCTCCTTTCGATCGCGTTGCTCGCGTGGCCCTCGTGGTCGCGGCGGTCGCGCCGTTCGTGGCCACGTTGTTCTACGGCTACGTCTATGATGATTCAGTAATCATTCTCCAGAACCCGGCGCTTGCGGGCTGGCAGTCGATCGTCGAAGTCTGGAAGCATCCTTATTGGCCGGCGAATTTAACCGGAAGCACGGGGCTGTATCGCCCGCTGCTCATGGAATGCTTTGCGATCTTGTTGAATGGCGCGCACAAATACGCGATCGCCTTTCACGCGTTCGCCATCGCGTTGCACGTCACGGCCACGCTACTCGTGGCGAAGTTGTTGAGGCGCGCCGTTGGGCGTTGGCCCGCCACCGCGGCCGCGTTGTGGTTCGCGCTGCACCCCGTTCACGTCGAGGCGGTTGCGAATATCTCCAACACGTCGGAGGTGCTCGTATGCGTGTGGACGATTCTCCTTGCGTTATGGCTCCTCCCAGCGCGCGACAAAGTATCCGCGCCATCGATCGCGCCCGGGTGGGGACAGGCGGCGGTAGCGGCACTCCTGTATGCGGCGGCGCTGTTCACCAAGGAATCCGGCGGCATCGCCCCCGCGCTGGCGTTGCTGGTGGCGGTCGCGTGGCGGGCACCCCCAGGACCTTCGCCACGTGAGGCAATCGCGCAGGCGCGCGGATGGATCCGAGTGATTCCTCTATTCGTCGTCGTGGTCATCGGCGTCGTCATTGTTCGCCGGCTCGTTCTGGGTGGACTCACCGGGACATCGTCGCTTGCCGTCCCGGGACTGGCGGAGTTGAGCGCGCCGCAGCGCGTGTGGGCCATGCTGTCTACCGGCGGGCACGTCGCGCGCCTTCTGCTATGGCCCACAATGCAGACGCCCGACTACGGTCCGACCACGCTTCCAACCGGGATCGATCGCAGTCTTGCCGCGTCCGCCACCGTTGCAGTGATCGTCCTTGGCGTCGCGTGGGCGATGCGGCTGGCGCTCAGACCCGACCGTCCCGATTCCCGACCGCTCGTCGGGGTCCTCTGGTGTTTGATCGCCTATTTTCCGGCCTCAAACCTGATCGGCGCCACGGGCCCCATTCTCGCCGAGCGAACGTTGTACATGACGTCGGCCGGCGTCGCGATGCTCGTCGGCTGGAGTCTGGAGCATCTATTCGAGCAACGTGCTGCGCGGAGTGCCTCGTTGTCGCGAATCTCGTTGCCGACCGTTGCCGCAGCGGCGGTAATCGTCGCCGCATGTGTTCGCGGATACACCCAGACGAAAGAATATGCGCGCGTATGGAGGGACCACCACGCGCTGTTCACGCGAATCGTGGCGGTCGACTCACTCAACTATCGTGGATATCAGATGCTCGCCATCGAGGCGAAAGATCGCCGCCAATATGACGAGTCTGCGCGGCTCTACGCGCGAGCATACGTGCTTCTGCCGTCCGAGCCGACACTCCTCACTAACTACGGGGAATACCTGCTGGAGATGCGCCGCCCACGGTACGCGCTCGCGATCGGCGAGAGGCTGATGACGCATCCAGACGCGTGGACCGACGCGCGTGCGGTGACCTTGCTCCTCAATGCAACGGCCCGCGTTTGGGGTGTCGACTCCGTGCTGGCGTCTGCCGAGCGCTTGAACGCGCGGGCGCCGAGCGCTCGGTCGGCGCTGTTCATCGGGATGGCGTACGACCTCATGGGCGATTCGAGCGCTGCGCGAACAGCGTATCACGATGGACTTCGCATCGCGCCGGCAGATAGCGCGCTGCTGGCGCACACGTCGTTGAGGGCGCGTCCGCCCTGATCGTCGAATGAGCTCCTCGTTCACGTGCATGCCAGTATTCGCGACGGCGTGCGTGGTCAACGGCGCGATGACGCTCGAAGCGTCATACAATTTTACTCATTCCTGCCGACATCGCCGCGCAACCTATTCAGCGCTGGTCGCGCTCTCGTCATGTTGGTACGATCTGCAATGAGTTGTGCCAATGCGAAAATTGGCGTGCACGTAAACGGGCTGCTGCTACGACGTGGTATTTAGACACGCCGACGGAGAATGATTCGCGACCGTCGTTCGACTTCCACGGAGCAGCACGCCGAATGCAACTCCTCCCTCATCGATTTCATCTCGCGCATCACATCGGCGACCACGCATTGCGCACACGTGAGATCGGGCAAGCGCGACGCGATTATATCGAAGGGCAATCGCATGTTCCAATCGAGCAACCGCACACGCCGATTGCGCGACATCAGTGTTTACTCTCGCACCATCAGCGCACGCCCTATCAAGCCCGGATCGCACGAGGGCGACATCAGGTTGCAGGTGGTCGACGCGAGCTTGCGCTCGTTCGGCGTGAGCTTGCGCCTGTTGGACGTCAGGTTGCGGCGATCGAAGCCGAGGTTACGCCGATCGACCACGAGACGAGCGCCGTTCCACGTGAGATCGCGCGTGCTCGACGTCAGCTGCGCACCGTCGCACGGCAGTTCGCGCTGATCGTTGCTCGCCTGGCACAGCTCTCTGCGAACGCGCTGATGTTTGATCACGAGATCGCGCTGCGCGAAGCGCAGACGGCAGTGCTGCGTGTCGATGTCGCGGCGCTTCGAGGTTACGCCGCACCGCTCGCACCGGACGTCGATCCGATGCGACATCACGCCGTACGACGCCAAGGAAACGTTGCGCCGCTCGAACGCGAGATCGCGCTGCATCGACCTGACGTAGCACCGCTTCGACCTGAGACGACGACTCCTCGACGCGAGATGCGGCTGCATCGAGGTGAGGCTGCCACTCATCGACGCGAGACGACGCTGCATCGAGGTGAGGCTGCGACTCATCGAGCCGAGATCGCGGTGATTCGAGGTGAGACAGCGACTCCTCGGCCCGAGGTGCCGTTGCCTCGGCGTGAGGGAGCACCGCTTGGACCTCGCACTGCGCTCCTCCGCGCCGACGTCAGCGCGATGCGACGCGAGACAATATCGCCGCAACCAGGAACTCTCATGATCCAACGCGAGGTCACCGCGCGTTCACGATAGACGACTGAGATGCAATCGCAAACTGCCACCGTCCGGAACGCGCTGCAGAACGTGCAGCGCGTCACGAACATCAACGCGGATGCGACGGGAACGATCATCTACTGAGGCATGGCGACGGCAGCAACCACCTATGAAAAGACGTCGGTCGACGCAGGACTGCCTGCGGACGTCCTCGACCGTCTCAAGACGGCGTCCGAGGCGAACGGCCCGTGAGGAACGATGATTCCACCGGCGCCACCCGCGGATTCGACAACGACACCGTCGTCGCGTTCGACGGCAACCCGGCATCGTCTCGGTGCGCTCCAATCGTGGCGACCGATGGAATCCGTAGGTGCGTGCGACCTGCGCGTTGAATGCGCGACCAACTGCGACCGGCGTCCTCTGACACCATAGAGGTTGCCACCCCTATCAGCCATTTGCGAGTGCGTCGCCGCGCGTAGCAATGCAACCCGTACCGACGATCGCGAGCGCACCCCCTGTGCCCGTCGGCCGCGTCGAGATAAAGCGACCCCGTCTCGGCGGAAGCCGCTCGTCCGGGGCGGCAACACGTGTGATGTCGCCTTCACAAACGGTCACAAAGTCAGTTCGTCGCGGACACCTTTGGCTCGCTTGGTTAGATCCTTCTAATGCTTGGGGCGTGGACGGCGCACGACGCCCCTGCCGCTGGACCGGGATATGCGATATTGACGCGTACGGTTGACAGGGCCGGCGCCGATCGCCGCTGAACGACCGCGTCCACGGTCCTATCACCTCGCTATCGCGCCATCCAGTCATGGACCCACGATTACCCGATCCAAGTGCGGGACTTGCCGCGCAGGCTAGAACGCCCACCGTACAACACCCCACGGCAACGTCCGTCCTCGTCGAGCAACTGTTCTCCAACGAAGTTCGCGACGTCGCGAATATCGAAACCATGCCTGGCGCATGCGAACAACTGTTTGCCCGCATCTCGGCGGGACTATCCCGTTGGTTCGGGCGTTACGGGTCCAACGCGCTGCTCACGCGCGCGCTGGCTCGCGCGGCGGAAGGCCGGCCGTCTCTGGCGTGCGTCAGCGTAATCGCCGGCGATACGGCGGGGTTGACCGGGTTTTCCGAAAGCGCCGCCTCGTACGGAGCAGACGCAACTGTAGAGGGCGCCATCGCCACGCTGATCGCGCTCGCCGAGTTGATGGGGCGCCTCATCGGCGATGACCTCGCAACAACCCTCCTTCAGCAGGGCAGCAAAATGCAGCAGGAAAGCCGTCCCACCCCGATCGATGTCTCCGACCGCGCCGGCACTCAGCCCGCACCGTCGACGGGTGTCCTTAACTCGGTGGAAAGCCATGACTGACAGCGAGACGGCCGGCGTTCCTGCACCTCAGGATTTCGGATCCCCGGCTCCCGAGCCACATCCGGGAAGCGTCGTCAAACGCCTTCTCACAGGCGTCCCCGGGCTCGACGCCATCCTTGGCGGAGGGTTACCGGAATTCTCATTCAACATGTTGGCTGGCGGCCCAGGCGCCGGCAAGACAACGCTCGCGCAGCAGATTCTGTTTGCCAATGCCAGCATCCAGCGGCCGGCCTTGTATTTCACCGTCCTCGGCGAGCCAACGCTGAAGATGCTTCGATATCACCGCCAGTTTCGCTTTTTCCGGCCTGAGCTCGTCGGGTCGGCCGTGCAGTTCATCAACCTGAGCCAGGAAATGCTCACAGGTGACTTCAGCGCCCTACTCGAGCGCGTCACCGGGGAAGTCGAACGTCTGACTCCCGCCGTCGTCGTGGTCGACTCGTTCCTTACCATCCTTCCCAATTGGAATGGGCTCAACGTCTCCGGCGCGCCGAACGCCGGCGGCATGGCACTCGATCAGTTTGCGCAGCAACTCGCGCTGCATCTCACGTCGTGGGAAGTCACGTCCGTCGTCATCGGTGAGTATGCCGAAACCGAAGAGCGGCAGCCCCTTTTCACGATCGCGGACGGTATCGTGCGGCTGACGCAAGCGATCGACCGCAACTCGATCGTGCGAAAGCTCCAGGCGCTCAAGGTTCGAGGCCAGGCACAGATACCTGGGCTTCACACGTTTCGTATCAATGACGATGGACTCCAGGTGTTTCCGCGCATCCCGGAGCAGCAAGCAAACCGCGCGCTCCCCCATGCGCGCGGCGAGAAGCGCCTCTCCTCGGGCGTTCCAGGATTGGATGCAATGATGGGCGGAGGAATTCCCGCCGGCGACGCACTCATTCTTGCCGGCCCGACGGGAACGGGCAAATCGACCTTCGGCATGCTCTTCGCCGCGGAGGGCCTTCGTCACGGCGAGGCCGTTGTCGTCGCCGGCTTCGAGGAGTATCCGCAGGCCTATCTCGCTCGGCTTCGCGCCCTCGACATCGATCCGGATGCCATGATCGCGGCGAACAAGCTCCGCGTGACGTATCTCCGGCCGCTCGATCTCTCCGTGGACGAAGTGCTGGCGGAAATTCTCGCTCACGTGAGTGCGACCGGCGCCACACGAGTCATCATCGACTCGCTCACGGGTTTCGAGATTGCGCTCGCTCCGACCTTCCGTGAGGATTTCCGCGAGTCTCTCTATCGGCTGGTCGGCGCGCTCACGGCGAGCGACGTCACGGTGTTCATGGTGCTGGAGCAGGCTTCGATGTCGCCCGACGCCGGCTTCACCGGCGAACGTATTTCGTTCATCACCGACGACGTCATCGTCCAGCGGTACGTGGAGGTCGACGGCAGCCTCGAGAAGCTGTTGGCCGTCGTGAAGATGCGCCGAAGCAATCACAGCCCGGAATTCCGGAAGTATCAAGTGACCGCAACCGGCGCAGCCATCGGCGAACCGCTCCTTGGCTACGACGGGATTCTGTCCGGCATGCCGATCCGTCGCGTCGGCGTTCCAGACTCCGTGCGCGCCGGGCTCACCCAGCCGGAATCCAGGCTCCTCGATGCGCTCATCCGCCTCGGCGAGGCCTCGCTCGATCGGCTCGCCGTGAGTGGCGGTGTTCCGCGCGCCGACGTCGAGGACCTGGTTGGACGACTAGTCGCCCTGGACTACGCCGTGCGCATCGACGACATCGATCTAGCCGACGGCGCGAGTGTGTCCTATCGCGCGGTTGCTCGCGCTACGGCTCCGTGATCGATCAACCCAGCATCGAAATTCAGCACGCGCTCCTAACCGAGCGCATGCTGATGAGCGCGCTCAGAGAGCAAGACTCGGCATCCGCGGCGGAGCTTGCGCGGAACCGCGCGCAACTGCTCGCCGACGCCGGCCTCCGATTCGGCGCCTCGCTCGATCAGGAGCTCACCTACGCCGCAATCGCGACTGTAGCCCTGCCGGGGCCCGGAGCATGGTGCATCGTCGATGTGATCGAACCCGGTGGAACGCTTCGTCGTCTCGACGTCGTTCATCCAGACGACGAAAAACAATCGGCTGCTCGCGCGCTCATCGGTCGGTGGACGCCCGCCGCCGACGATCCAATTGGCGTGCCGGCGATCGCGCGCGATCGGCTGCCGATCGTCATCAGCGAGCGCGCCGAGACCGCCGTCGTGGCGGCAGCGCGGGATCCAGAGACGTTGCGTGTGCTTCGGTGGCTCGGGTCCGGTGCGCTGCTCGTCGTGCCGATCATCGCGCATGGCAGTCTTCTCGGAGCAATCACGTTCGTCGGTCAACCCGGAGCGAGATCGTACCATCCTGACGAGGTCGCCTTCGCAAAGGCGTTGGCGAGCCGCTGCGCGCAAGCGCTGGAATCCGCGCGCCTCTACGCCACGGCCCGCGCCGCCTTGGCGGACGCCGACGCCGCGCGTGCCCAGGCAGAATCGGCAAACGAGACGAAAACGAAATTCCTCAACACCATGTCGCACGAGCTCCGCACTCCGCTCAACGCGATTGCCGGCTACGCCCAGCTGATGGAGTTGGGGATTCACGGGCCGGTCACCGAGGAACAGAAGACAGATCTCGCGAGCATTCAACGCAGTCAGGCACATCTGCTCGGTCTCGTCAATGCGGTACTCAATTTCGCGCAGCTCGAAGCGGGGTATGTCGTCTACGCGATGGCGAAAATCCAGCTCATCGATATCGTGCGAGATGCCGCGTCGCTCGTGTCGCCGCAAATGCACGCGAAGAACATCGGCTTCAGTCTCGAACGCTGCGACGAGTCGCTCGCCGTCAACGCGGACGCCGCGAAGGTACGGCAGATCCTTTTGAATCTGCTCAATAACGCCATGAAATTCACGGCGCCCGGCGGCAGCATCACCGTCGTGTGCACCCACGACACTCGTAAAGACATCGCGAACGCCGCCAGCGAGGACACTCGCGACTTGCCGCGCGAAGTCACCGCAGCCAGGAGCGCACGCGCCGTACGCGTGACCGATTCGGGGATTGGCATTTCCCCCAGCGACCTGGAAGCCATCTTCAATCCGTTCGTCCAGGTGAATCGTCGGCTCACCTCATCTGACAGCGGCGTCGGACTCGGGCTGGCGATCAGCCGCGACCTCGCGCGGGGGATGGGCGGCGATCTCACGGTGGAAAGCAGGGTCGGCGCCGGAAGCACCTTCACCCTGACGCTGCCGGCCGCCTAGAACGCCCGCACACGGCTCAACCCGGGTCGCGTTCGGCCGGTTCGTCGAGCGCGCGGCGAAGGTGACGTACCAGATCAATCGACGTAAATGGCTTCTGTGCAGTTGTCTCGTTAGCACCCTACGGAGGCACTGATCTCGCTGGTTACTCCGCTGCGCGAATGAGCCGGAGCAGCTTGGCGGGACTATAAATCTGGAGTTTGCTCGCGGCGAAGTCCGAGGGGTTCCGGGTGACAATGGCCGAGGTCCCGGCCTGCCGCGCCCCCTCGTGCAGCGCCGCATCCTCAAAGTCCTTGAAGCCGGCCTCCAGCGCATCGGCTACGACTGACCGCGTCACGACGGCCACGTCGAACAGCGCCACGAGGGTGCGCACATGCCGACGCGCTTTGGCGGAAGTGCTGGCCTTGGCGGCCAGATAGAAGATCGTGGTGAGTGTGGTGGCGCATAGCAGACCGTCCAGGCTCTTCCGGGCCACGTAAACGAACAGCGTAGTAGCCGCCGCGGCGTGCGGCGCTCGCGCGAGCAGGACATCGAGCACGACGTTCGCATCGAAGAGGACGCGCACGCGCGATCCTAGCGGTGCTTGTGCGCGAGGTACGCCCGATAGGCCTTACGATCCACGTTTTTCCCACCGAGGGCCCCGACCAACCAGCGGACCGCTGGCGATTGCGGCTCGGACTCGTCCGAAGTGGGGGCCTGCAACCGGGCGAACAAGTCCGCGACCAGTTCCGAGAGACTTTTGTCCGAGCGCTGCGCGTAGGCTTTGGCGCGCCGGATCAACCGGAGGAGGTTGGTGTGTTGTCTCACTATTGAACGCGATCTCAGAGGAGGGCGAGCTGTGGCATCATACCGGGGACAACCCTGGCGCGCGGCGCGTTTGGGACCAGATAGCGAACTCGCGCCAGCGATGGTTTGCCCCAATCCTTCGGCGATGGTTAGGGAGCTGGTGGACGATGCCGGCTCACCGTTCGAGGAGATATCCGAAGAATGCGCCGACAGCGCCACCGACAACAACGCCCGCAAGGCGGTCGGCCGAGGCGTTGTCGCTCTCGAGATAACGGCATGGTCCGCCAGCTGGGACAGTAACACAAGCGGGGTGGTGGTTCCCCGCATAGCTATTGGCGATGACGAAACCCGCCGCGGCGCCCAAGATGCCGCCGACGATCGCGCCACTGCGTTGACGGCTCGCCGCGCTGTCCTCCCTTCCGACCAAACGCAGCGCGCGATTGCGATGTTCCGCCGAGTCCACGGCGGATAGCATAGGGCTCGCGACCGCAAGCATTGCGTGGGATCTACCGAAGGCGGCCGGCGTTTGCGCGGCAGCGTCACTTGCGAGCAAGAACGCGGAGAATGCTACGACGACCGAAACGATGTCGGCTTTCAAGAGTTTGATCTTCACAAGTGGATTGAAGCTCCCTAGCACCAGTCGTGCACCGGTATTAGACAATCATCATATCCGGGCACATTGCCCTGCCGAAAGACGACAAAACGGACGTCTCTCGCAACGTCGCAACGCGAATTTGAGTCACATCTCATGAGCACGCAAGAACACACCATGCGTGCGCCTCGATCGAAGGCCCGCCTGTGAGAACGACGCCTAGCGCAAACACTCGGCACTCAGCACGTCGAGCCGCGCGCGTTCGGTTTCGATGCCTCGAGTGACTGTCTGAACACCGCCGCCCGCGTACCGGTCGCCACCTTCACGAAGACGCACCGCCGCGCCGTCCACCGATGCCACGAGCGACGGAATGCGCCGGCATGCCGACGCGCGTTGCTGCATCCAAGCCGGTCTCGCTCCCGGCGAGACCGGTCCGCCCTCGATCATCGGCCCAAGATCGGCGATCTGCGGTTCGGCCGCATGCACCAGGAGCGACGCGAGCAAGAATTTCGTCGACGGGGTCGACAGCGCCGAATCGACTCGCGTCGCCGACGCGAGTCGCGCGTCCCAACCGATCGCGTCGCCGTACAACGCCGCATGCCGCAGCATCGTATTGACGAACGGATCGACCACGGGGGCGAGCGACGCCCGCGCCACGCCCTGTCGGACCGCACGGCCGATGTAGGCGACGACGCTATCAGCATTTCCTAATGTGCCGAAGTTGCCAACGAGACTCGGGTACGTCGTGAGATTCCTCGGGTTCTGTCGCACGAGACCGCGCGCCTCCGCAATCGCGGCGTAGAGAGCGCCCGTCTGCTGGACCACGTTGCGTTCCGCGCGAAAGGCCGGCGGCGCGTCGGGACGTGCTTCCGCGACGGTGAGCAGTCGAAGCAACGTTGCAGTATCACCGCGTTGATGCGCCGCAACCACCGCGAGGCGAACGACGTCGGTCGGCGGCTGCGGCTCCACCGCGACCAGTCGCTGGTACGCGCGCGACAGGTCCGCGTACCGTCGCGCGCGCGAGAGCAGCGCAATCTCCGCCGGAAGCACTTCCCGCGGCGTCGCGCCGCGGCGATCAAGCTCGGCGGCAATGCCGAGCGCGTGGTCGTTGAGCGTGTCCGCCACGACGGCGATTTTCGCGAAAGCGGTGATGAGACAAGCCGGCGGAACCGGGCCGGTCGGATTCACTGCCATCGCACGGTGTCCGTCTTCGATAGCCTGGACGATGATAGACGCTCCATCGGCGGCGTCCGGGCAGGTTTGACTGACCGTCGGCGCGGGCGAGGCGGCCGCGACGGGTGCGGGCGCCCGGGTCGGAGTCGGCCCGGGACCCGCGGCCGGCCCGCACCCGAGTGCGGCGGCGGCGATCGTTGACGACATGATCCGGATCGCAGCACGGCTGCCACGGTCGAAACGAGAAGGCATTCTGGGGCGGAAAGGACTCTGCGAGCGAGTCGGTTGGTATCAGTGAAGCATGTAAGATCGCGCACCGCGCGGGTAGAAACTTGGTGGAGGATAGCCCCGTAAGGAAAGTTGGGCGCTGCAATCTGCCGGAGGCTGTTATGCGCATCGTATGGACTTTGCTCAAAGTGATCGTCGGACTCGCGATTGCGATTCCGGTTGGCCTCGTCCTCCTCGGTCTGACCGTCGGGCTCGTGGGAACCGTGCTGCGTCTTGCGGTGGTCGCGCTGAAGCTCGCGTGTCTGGCGCTCGCAGGATTCGGTGTGTTCGCCGTGGTGCGGCGGCTGTTTGGTTCGCGGGCGCCGGTGCCCCAGGCCCCGCGCGAGCTGCCGCAGTCCGATCGCTACTATGAGGCGGCCATGCGTGAGCTTGACGCGGAGCTGGGCACGCGAACGCGCTGAAGGCCGCCTCCGCGAACTGTAATGAGCGTTCCATGATCACTCCGCTCAAAGCGATACGCGATCGTCGTCTCCCGTTCGCCGAGGAAGGGGTGTAGATCGAAGCGGCAGGTCATCTGCGCGGCAACGATCCGACGTCGGCCGCAAGAGCGCCATCATGTCCATCCGGTTTGGCTCGGGAGCGCATCGAACCCGTGTTGCGGTCGCGATCGTCACGGGCCTCGTTCGAACGGAAAGAACAGCTCATTCCCGTC
>JBDTAE010000065.1:0-15255 GCA_039924785.1 Gemmatimonadaceae bacterium
AAGAACGCACACCGCGCGGGGTCCGCCAGTGGTAGCGTTCGACGCCACACTAATCCGCACTACCTCACGAAGCCGATGCATTTGCAGTTGACTCGTTTGCACGAACAGTTCGGCTCCGACAGCAAGACGGCTACCGCGACAACTCTCGTTCGACGTCCGAGATGGTAGCATCGATCTCGACCGGCCGATTCGCCCGAGCGGGAGCAGGCGAAAGCTCCTGATGGTACCGCACGATCGCGCCGGGATCCTTGAGAATGTGCCCGGTGAGAATTGCGACAACGGTCTCGTTCGCGCCGATCACTCCGTCGCGCCGGAGCACGGCAACTCCCCCCACGCTCGCCGCACTCGCTGGCTCACAACCGATTCCCGCGCCGTCGATCACCGCCTTTGCCTCGAGAATGTCGTCGTCGGAAACGTCGAGCACGACGCCGTTCGTCTCGCGAATCACCCGCACCGCGCGCTCCCACGACGCCGGCGCTCCGATCTTGATCGCGGTCGCCACCGTTTCCGGCGTCACCGAAATCCGCTCGGCGAATCCGCCGCGAAAACTCTGCGAAAACGGCGCCGCCCCGCTGGCCTGCACCGCGGCGATGCGCGGTACGCGATCGATCAATCCCAATGCGAATGCCTCGCGCAGTCCTTTGCCGATCGCGGACGTGTTTCCAAGGTTGCCGGCGGGAAGAACGATCCAGTCGGGCGCCTGCCACTCGAGCTGTTCGAGCATCTCGAACGCGATCGTCTTTTGACCTTCGAGGCGAAAAGGGTTGATCGAATTCAGAAGATGAACGCCAAGTCGCTCGCTCACTTCGCGAAGCAGTGCCAGGCACACGTCGAAGTTCCCGCGGACGAGCAGTGTTCGCGCCCCGTACGCGAGGGTCTGCGCGAGCTTGCCGAGTGCGACGTTGCCCGCCGGCACGAACACGAACGCCGGTAGACCTGCGTGCGCGGCATACGACGCCAATGACGCCGACGTATTTCCCGTCGACGCACAGGCGACCGCGCGCGCGCCGGCTCGTTTGGCCTGCGTCATCGCGACGGTCATTCCACGATCTTTGAACGAGCCCGTGGGATTGTGGCCTTCGTGCTTGATGAGCAAACTCTCAACACCGGCCCACTCGCTGATCGCGTTCCGCGACACCAGCGGTGTATTGCCTTCAGGATGCGTGACGATGTCGGATATCGTGGCCGATGGCGCAACGAGGTCGCGATAGCGCCACACCCCCGACGCATCGGCGCCGCGCATCGCACGCCGGCGCGCAGCGAACCGCTGCTTCAGCGTTTGTGCATCGGCGACGATGGTGTGCGACAACTCGAGCAGCCCGCCGCACCGCGGACAGGCCGGCCGCGGATCGAGCTCGGCGATGGAATGGCCGCAACGTTCGCAGACCTGGATTGAGCTACCGGGATTCGTCATTCGATGGAGTTCGAAGAGTGTGTCTGCCGCGGGCGTCAAACGAATTCGACGCGCGCGCCATGCTCGTCGACGCGCGCCACGCGGCCGGTCGACTTCAGTCCTTGACTCGCGTACGCCGCGACGATCGCATCCTTGATTCGTTCACCCGCGCTCTCGCTGTCGGCGAGGGCAAAGATCGACGGCCCTCCGCCGGAGATGGAACAGCCGAGTGCTCCGGCGTCGAGCGCGGCGTGTTTGGCGTGCGGGAAGCCGGGAAGCAACGGAGCGCGCGCGGGTTCCGCGATGCGATCGTCGACGGCGCCATTCAACAGCGAGAGATCGCCAGTGCAGAACGCAGCGACCATCGTCGCGAGCGACATCGCCTGGGCCATGGCCGTCGCGCGATCGACCGACGCCGGTAGAACCGATCGTGCACGGCTCGTCGAGAGGCGCATTGCCGGATGCACGAGCACGATGTGGAGATCGACAGGAACGGGGAGTCGGACGAAGGAGAGCGGCTCGATCGATTGAATCAGCATCAATCCGCCGAAGAGACACGGCGCAAGGTTGTCGATGTGACGTCCGGCCACGCGCTCCTCCGCGACGAGCGCCGCCATGAGTATTTCTGGATAGTCGAGCGGATGGCCCAGCACCGCATTCGTCGCGAGCGCACCGGCGACGCCGGACGCAGCGCTCCCACCCTGTCCGCCGGCGAGGGGCAGTCCTTTCTCAACCGACAGGGCGACGCCGACTGATGTCTTACCCGCGCGGCGCAACACCTCCGTTGCCGCGATCGCCGATGCATGCATGGTCGGCGCGGTCGGCAAATCGGGGTGTCCGGGGTTGTCGAGCCGAACGCCGGCTGTGTCGATCAGCGTGGCAGTGACGGCGTCGCCAGGGCCAGTGACTGCGCATCCGAGCACGTCGAGCCCTGGACCGAGGTTCCCAATGCCGCCCGGCGCGAACGCGCGCGCAGCGTTCGAGGGTGGTGTGGGACGAGACGGAGCGCCGCTCTGGGATGAAGCGTTCACGAAGTCAAAAAAGTATGGGACAATGGGAGATTATCGCCGAGAAGAATGACGAAGAGAACTTTATCCAATGTTTACGTAAGCCATTTCCTCGACGGAGCATACAGTCGCCTTGACAAAGGTATCGAATCGGGGATAAATCGGTGACGCTGGTGTGACCAAATGGCCGTCGGCGAGGTTGGATTCGCATGCAGGTGTAATCCGACGTTGTCGTGCGTGCTGTAAACAGGCCTGCGACGGGTGCAGGTCCCTGCCCAAGACGCCAGTCCTTCTCCCCACAACCTCTCTCGTGAGGTGTCTCAGTGCGTCGTCGAACCACAGTGTTATCGCTGGTCCTTGCTCTCGCATCCGTGCCTGCGTTGGTCCAGGCTCAGGCACGCGAGATCACGGGAAAAGTGACTGAAGCCCTCACGGGGCAACCCGTGACCGAGGCAACGGTTGGAATTCTTGGAGCGCAGATCGGCGTTCGTACCAACGAGCGCGGTGAGTATCGCCTCAAGATTCCCAACGGCGGGGCCACTATCCTCGTCCGCGCGATCGGCTTCAAGCGGCAGACTGCCGTGATCAACGCCACGCAGGCGACGTCGGATTTCAAGCTCGACAAGGACGTGCTCGAGCTCGAAGGTGTGACGGTCACCGGTCAGGCCACGACGGTTGACAAGCGAAATGCGTCGACCGCAATCGCATCCGTCTCGGCAGACGAGCTGACGGTGGCTCCCGCCAAGTCGATCGAAGGCAACCTCGCCGGCAAGGTTGTCGGCGCTACGATTTTTGAAAACAGCGGCGTGCCGGGCGGCGGTATGCAGGTGCAGATCCGCGGCGCCACGTCGATTCTCGGCCAGGGCGATCCGCTCTACGTCATCGACGGTGTCATCGTCTCGAACCAGTCGGTTCCGGGCGGCCTCGCGTCGATTTCGCGCTCGAGCGGTTCGACGGCGTCCACGCAGGACCAAACGGTCAACCGTCTTGCCGACTTGAACCCGAACGACGTCGAGTCGATCGAAGTGTTGAAGTCCGCGGCCGCGACGGCCATCTACGGGTCGCGCGCAACGAACGGCGTCGTCGTGATCACGACGAAAAAGGGTAAGGCGGGCGCCACGCGCTACAACGTGACGCAGCGGATCGGTTCGCAGCAGGCCACGCGCTTGCTCGAGTCGCGCCACTTCCAGAGCTACGCGGCCGTTACCGCGACGGGCGACGCTTCGAGCCCGCACGCCGACTCCATCGCCAAGGCGAACTGCAACCCGGTCTGCCCGTACTACGATTGGCAGGGCGACTTCTATAACAACAGCAGCCCGTCGTTCGAGACGGTGTTGTCGTCGTCCGGCGGCGTTGCGTCCACGCGTTTCTTCGCGTCGGTCAACGATCGCCAGACCCACGGCGTCGAGCAGAACACGGGTTCGCGCGTGACGTCCGGCCGTTTGAACCTCGACCAGACCATCGGCGACAAGATGACGGTGAGCGGTGGTGCGGTCATCTCGCACAACTTCACGCAGGACGGACTTGGCAACAACGACAACGCCGGCATCAGCCCGATCTACACGTTCGGCTATGCTCCGGCGATCTACGACATTCAGAAGATCGATCCGGTGACCGGCCGTCTCGTCTATATGTGGATGAACGGCGGCGGCGACGGCACGTCGAATCCGTTCGATGTCGTGCATTCCATCCAGAACAACGAAGACACGTGGCGTCAGACCGGCAACTTGCGCCTCGGCTACTCCGCGCTGTCGACCGTGAAGAACACGGTGCAGGTCACGTACATCGGCGGTGTCGATCGCTTCCAGTTCGAAGGCTCACAGTACTCGCCGAACTTTCTCCAGTTCGAGTCAAACGACGGTTTCCTCGGAACCTCGTCGATCCTCACGCAGGACAGCCGTTTCATCAACCAGTCGATCAACGGCGTATGGACGTTCAGCCCTGGACTCAAGTGGTTCAACTCAGCACAGACGTCTGTTGGCGGCACGTACGAAACGCAACTGATCAAGAACTATCAGGTGCGCGAGCGCGGACTTACGCCGACGCGGCAGACCGCGACGTCCGGAACGGACATCGCCACGATCGACAACTCGACCGAGTTCCGCGATCAGTCGCACTATTTCAACGAGCAGGTCATCGCGCTCGACGAGAAGCTCGCGCTCTCTTACGGCATTCGTGAAGACCGCGGCAGCGCGAACGGCGATCGGTCGAAGTTCTACACCTTCCCGAAGTACTCGGCCAGCTATCGCTTCGTGGAGCCGCTCAGCAAGATCACGTCGCAGTTCGACGAGTTGAAGCTGCGCGCGTCGTACGGTCAGTCGGGCAACCGTCCGAACTATGGCTTCCGTGAAATCACCGTCGCCAGCGGCGGCGTGATCAGCGGCGCTGGTTCGCTCGTCGCGTCGGGTACGGTCGGCAACCCCGCCCTCAAGCCCGAAGTCATGAACGAATCCGAGTTCGGTGCGGACGGTGCGATGTTCCGCGGCCGCGTCTCGTTCGAGGTCAGCCGCTACAACCGCATCATCAAGGATCTGCTCCTGAACTTCCCGCTCGCTCCGAGCTCCGGTTTGGCCCAGCAGCAGGTGAACGGCGGCCAGATGTCGACGCGCGGTATCGAAGCCGGATTGAGCATCGCTCCGATCAGCACGCGCGATCTCGAGTGGACGCTGCGCACGACCTACCAACACAATACGCAGTTCATCGACAAGCTCTCGGTGCCGGCGTTCCCCGCGACAGGTTCTTTCGGGGCATCGTACGGCCGCAACTACATTCGCGCCGGCATGAAACCCACGCTGATCTGGGGCAACGTACCGTTCAGCTGCCTGAACACGACCAATGCGAGCGGGCAGGTCGTGGTGGGAACGGGTGCCGACGGCAAGGCATGTCATCGCATCTATCCGGGTGACGCGTCAGTCGCCGGCAGCGTCATTCGCGACTCCGTGATCGCCGATGCAAATCCTCGCGGTCAGACGTCGTTCCTCAACACGGTCCGTTACAAGGCCTTTACGGTGACGGCCCTCGTGGATTGGCGCGTGGCCGGCTATACGTCGGACATGACGAAGAACCTGTTCGACGAAGGCGGCAACTCCCGCGACTACGACAACGCCTCGCCCGCCACCGGCTACTCGTCGTTGGGCGCCTTCCGCTACAACACGTGGAGCGCCGGCAACATTGCCACGTACATCGACGCTGGTTCGTTCGTGAAGCTTCGCGAGCTGAACGTGTCGTTCCAGGCGCCGAAGCGCTGGGCTGAGCTTGCCCGCGCCCGCGACATGCGCATCGCCCTGCAGGGCCGCAACCTGTTCAACCACTCGGCGTATTGGAGCTTCGATCCGGAGTTCAGCAACTTCGGTAACGCGAACTTCAACCGCTTCATCGATCTCGCGCCGTATCCTAGCAACCGTCAGTTCTTCTTCAGCATCGACCTGGGGTACTAAGCCATGACCTCGACTCATACACAGATGCATAAACTGCTGGGCGCTGCGCTGCTCGCGGTTCTCGCCGCCGGCTGCAGTCAAAAGGACATTGACATCAACAACCCGAACGTTGCGCTCGCCTCGGCGGTCGCCAGCGATCCGACGGCGTTGCAGTTGCTCGCAACCGGTTTGCTTGTCGATCAGCGTGGAACTCGCGCCGGCTTCATTCAAAACACCGGTATCTTTGGACGCGAGGCGTACAACTACACGCCGCAGGAAGGCCGCAACACGACCCACTATCTCATCGGCATCAACGTCGCCGGCAAGCAGGAGCTCGATCCAACGGGCTTCGCGGGCGGGCTGACGTGGGGCGGTGAGTACGGTGCCGATCGCGACATCTACAATTTCAAGAACACGATTGCGGCCGCCGCTGGACTTTCGACGGCGCAGAAGGCTGCGTCGCTCGGTTTCGCTCAGACGATCGAAGGACTCATGCTGCTCGAAGTCGTGCAGTTCCACGACAGCCTCGGCGGCGTCACCGAAGTCAAAGCGAACCCGTTCGATCTCTCGCCGTTCGTATCGCGCGATTCGATGTACAAGTATGTCTTGAACACGCTCGACGCCGCCGCAACGAATCTCGCCGGTGGCGGCTCGGCGTTCCCGTTCACGCTGTCGGCGGGTTTTGCTGGGTTCAACACGCCGGCGACCTTCCTCCTGTTCAACCGCGCGATCAAGGCCAAGGCCTCGGCGAACTACGCTACGGCCGGCGGAGGCGCGACGGCTTGGGCCGCCACGCTTGCAGCGCTCAGCGCTTCGTTCCTGAATGCCGCAGCAACGACTCGCGCGCAGTTTGACGTTGGTGTGTACGACACGTACGCTCCGGCGCCGGATACGCCGAACGGCCTCACGCAGGCGACGAACACCAACCTGTATGCGCACCCGTCGTTTACGACCGATGCCCAGACCAAGGCCGACGGCACGCCGGACAATCGTTACCTCGCGAAGATCCGCACGGGACTTCCGTCCCGCACGGGTCCGACCACCGGTGACGGCCCGACGAGCGGTACATCGACGATCGGCTTCAGCATCTGGCCAACCACGTCGTCGAGCATCCCGATCATCCGCAACGAAGAGCTCATCCTTCTGCGCGCCGAGGCCAAGCAGGCAACCGGTGACAAGGCCGGTGCCATCGCCGACCTCAATCAGGTGCGCGTGAACTCCGGCGGTCTGCCGGCGTCAACGCTCACCACCGCATCGACCGACGATGCGGTCATCACCGCTATCCTGTACGAAAAGCGCTACTCGACCATGATGGAAGGCAATCGTTGGATCGATATGCGCCGCTACGGCAAGCTCAACCTGTTGCCGCTCGACATCAGCACTGGCGCCAACAAGAATTTCGTTCCGAAGGTCACCCCGATTTCGCAGGCCGAGTGCCTGGTCCGCGCAAAGCTTGGTGCAACGTTTCTCGGCCCCAACGGCCTGAACGACTGCGCGCCCTGATCCTTGGAGTAGGGCAAGTAGGCAAGACGATGCAAACAGAAGCCGGAGACTGGGGTAGAACCCGGTCTCCGGCTTCACTACTCTGTGGTAGCATGAACTCAGGTCAATTCGCAGCCATGTTCAGATTTCGCTCGCTCCTCTCAGTCGCGGCAGTCGCGGTCCTCGCCTTTGCAACGCCCAGCCTTCAGGCGCAGGGTCGTGCCGGCGCCGGTTTGACTCCGCTCGTCCCAGCCCCCAAGGCCACCGGCACGATCGACGGCATTGTCAGTGACACGAACCTCGTTCCCATCCACGCCGCGTTCGTCTCGATCCTTGGCACGGCCATTCGGATCGGAACCGGTCCGAACGGACGCTTTCGCATCACGAAGATTCCGGACGGACAGTACCTCGTGATCGTCAAGCATGTTGGGCATCGGCCAATTTCCGCGGTAGTCGACGTCGCGGGCACCGACACGGTGCGCTTGGCGTATACGATGGAACCGTCCACGGAAATGCTGAATACCGTCGTGATCTCGGAGAAGGCGCCGGCGTTGCGCATGCAAGAATTCGAACAGCGGCGTCGGCTCGGCGCTGGACAATTCATGAACCAGGCAGAGATCGAGGCGAAGAACGTTCCGTACACCACGGAGCTCATGCGCAACTTCATCGCGATCAACGTCTCGCCCGATCACTCCTCGGCGCAAACCAAGTACTACGCGTTGAGCAGCCGTGAGGGTGGCAATCCGCAGACCGGCGCGTGTCCAATGCAGGTGTATCTCGATCAGGTGCCGCTGCCGTCGCCCTTCGACCTCGACCTGCTCCCGTCGCCGAAAGATCTCGCCGGCATCGAGGTATACTCTGGCGCGTCGACGATTCCGCCGATGTTCGCGGGCTACAATCGCGGTTGCGGCGTGATCTTGATTTGGACGCGAATCGGCGTCTAAGCGTAGACGACCGACATAGTAGTTTGCGAATGACTCGACATCCTCTAGCCGGGCGATCGCTCTATCGGGTCGATCTCGAAACGCCGATGCGCGTAGTCGGGCCGTACAGTCGCGAGTGACACATCGCGATAGTGCGGCGCGCTGAGACGCTCGAGAATGGACCGCCGGTCGGCGTCCGCGCAATGCGTGCCGAAGATCACCCGGCGCAGCAGTCTCGGATCGAACGCGACGTCACCGTACGTTTCTGAATCGTCATCCGCGGCGATGTTGACGAGGCGCCACTCCGACTCATGCTGCCAGTTTCTGGCTTTTGTGTATTCGTACTCGGCGAATAGCTCGCCGAGATCCAGCTGAATCAGGCCGAGCATGTGGCGCGCGAACTCGTCTTTCGTCGCAAGATGCGGAGGATCGTCCTGATACGTGACCGCGCGCATCTCGAGTAGCGGGTTCGCAAACGCATCGAGCGCTTCGAACTCGAACACGACGCCGCGCAATTCCTCGCCGTAGTACGCCCACATTTGCGGTGAATCAGGCACCGTGGTGAGACACAGGATCCGAAAGCGCGGGACGAAGAGATCCCACTGTTCCTGGTAGTAGGTGAACGGTAGCGCCGCGCTGACCCCGACATCGTCGCGCAACAGCGCGGCGGAGCGCGCCAACGACAGACGGCCCTCGGCGGCAAACTGCCGTGTGGACGCCAGGAGCTCGCGCACCGTCTCATAGGCGAACGGCGGATCCTCGGCGCCGGCCTCGATGATGTCGGCCATACCGTGACGCACCGCGACCATGAGCTCGTCAGCGTCGTAGCCGAAATCGATGACCCGGCCCACATCGAACGCGTCATTGAAGTGAACGGGCGAGCTCCAGCGAATGGAGCGGTTTTCGAGAATGAGCGCAGCGACGTGTGCGTTCGTGTACTTGTAGAAGTACTCTCGGTCGTGGGCCCGCATCGGCGAGGGAGGGGGACTGGATGGCATGCTAGAGTGTGGCGAACTATAGTCCGATACGGGTGGCGTTCTTAGTCAGCGCACAGGAAGCCGTTCTTTAGGCGATGGTTCCCCGTGCCCGCAGAGATAATGCGCATGGTCGCGAAGCGCCAATCCGTTGGTACCGGCCCCGCGACAGCCGAAGGTGCCGCCGCCGTCGCTGCCGCCGCTGTGCGGTCAAGCCCGCGAGACCAATCGCGACGAAGCCGAGTGTTGCCGGTTCAGGCGTTGTCGTCACCGCCGGGGTGAGAAGGAAGGTGGTTCTGAGACCACCAGGTTGGAGTCGAAAGAACAGCCCGTCGTCAAATCCGCTTTCTATTTGCGCCTCGTCATCACTCTTCTCTAAATACAGCGCGTCGGTCAGCGGCGTGCTGGACCCTGAATAGTCGATCTCCATCAGCAGGTCCCCTTCACTCGGGTCGAACAAGAACGGGTCGAGGGTTCGGAACGTTACGTCGCTGCCGCCGTCGAACCCGCCGCCGGCAACGGACACGAACTCCGTCCGATCGCTCCCACGATTTCCGAGGGGGTTCACGGTGAGAAACCCGTTCGTGTTCGTGGAGAGGTAGAGCGAGAAGGGACGCGTGTCGAACTGCCCGGGCGTGCTTACATAAAACGTGATCCAGTCGACGAAGAACCTCGTCGACGGCAGCTCGCTCGGCGAAAATAGCTGCTGGTAGATCGAGCCGCCGAAACACGAAACAGGAACACAGGTCGATTCATCGAAATCGCCGAACGTCACCACCTTCCGCTCGCGACTTGCGCCATCGCCGCAGAGCAACCAATCGACATTATGAATACGCGAAAGACGCGTTGCGCGCATCCGCTGTGACGCCTGTGCCCACGAATACCTGTTGGCGTTCTCGTGCAAATACCGCTACTTCTGGCGATCCGCGCGCTGGCCGGCGAGCGCGACCTCGCGGTAGGGATCGTCGCGTGCCTGCAAACGCACGGCTCACGCGTCAGCCGGCATCCGCACCTCCATCTCCTCGTCACCGACGGCGGGTTCGATCTCAAGGATGCGGCCGGGGTTCGCTGGACACGAGGGTCGGCCGGATTCGGAGCAACAGCGATCACCCACACTCGACATCATACACGTTGGATCATAGGTTCCTTGCATATCACGACGACTTGTGTGAGATATCTCATTGCATGGAGCTGACAATATGGAACTGATCACGCCGGAAGTGTTGCCGATGCTTCGATCGATCACCAGTTCGGGCACCCTCGGCGCTGCCGCGACATTGCCCAGAAGATGACTGTGTCCAGCACTAGCGCGGTGACTCGAACCGACCGACGATGACCGACGCGCGACGCGTGTCGGGCGCCGCGGATCAAGCAGACACCCGTCCCGCGCACCTCGTCTCCACGACGCGTCTGGAGGCATTCAGCGACGGGGTTCTCGCAATCGCGATCACGTTGCTGATCCTTGAGATCAAGGTGCCCGATTCCGAGCACGGCAGACTGTGGCACGACCTCGGCAGACTGTGGCCGTCATATGGCGGGTTCGTGATCAGCTTCCTGACCATCGGGGTCATGTGGGCCAACCATCATCGGCTCTTCGGTGAGCTCGAGTTCCTTGATCACGGTCTCCTCTACAAGAACCTGTTCCTGCTTGGCGCCATATCGTTCATACCGTTCCCTACTGCTCTGATGGCCCGCTACGTGCAAGACGGTGGCGACAATGCCAGCGCGGCCGTGGGTCTGTACGGGTTGACGATGATCGCGATCTCCCTCGGCTACCTACTGCTTTGGGCCCATGTGCACCGGCACCCCGAACTTCTCAAGTCGCAGAACTCCGCGATTCGCCCGGTCGTTGAGGCCCAGCGCAGTGCGATCGCCATGGGGGTTTACGTCGCCGCAACGATCCTTTGCTTCTTCTCGCCCACTGCCACGCTCGTGATCTTCGCTGGCATCGTCGCCGCGTACGCGTTCAACAAATCCCAATAGCGAACTCCCGCATGAGACAAGTCCAGTACGCGAAGTTCGGTCCTGCCGTAGGCTTCACGATGGCTGAGGTTCCCACTCCGACTCCAGGCGAGGGAGAGGTCCTGGTCGATGTCGCGGCGGCGTCCTATAACCTGATCGACCTCAAGATCTCCAGCGGGAAGCTCGCGTTCATTGTGGGCGATCAGTTCCCCAGGGCATTCGGCGCGGATGTCGCCGGGGTGGTGAGCGCCGTCGGGCCCGCGGCCGCCGGCTTCGGCGTCGGTGACCGGGTGCTGGGGTCGATTCCGGTGACACGGAGCGGCTCGTTTGCCGAGCAGGCCGTGCTCCCGATCGCGAATGCGGCGCACCTGCCCGCGTCGATCGACTTCGTCGCCGGCTCCGCCCTGCCGATGACGGGAAGCACCGCGCTGCAAGCACTCGCCGATACCGCCGGTGTCAGGCAAGGCACCAGGATCTTGATCAACGGTGCCGCAGGCGGCGTCGGAACCTTCGCCATACAGATCGCCAAGGCGCTCGGAGGGACCGTGAGCGCGACCGCCTCCGGCGCGGGACTGGACCAGCTTCGCGACCTCGGAGCAGACGAGGTGGTCGATTACACCACGACCGACGTTGCCGGTCTCGGCAGGCGCCTCGACGTCGTGTTCGACACGGTCTCCAGCCTCAGCCGTGAGCAGGCCGATGGGTTGCTCGTAGCTGGAGGTCACCACATCGATCTGAATCCCGGCCCGCCCACCACCGATGACCTCGCGTCGCTTCACACCTCCCAGTTCACCCAGATCACCCCGGAACGCCTGGCCCGACTGGTGAGAATGGTCGAGGTCGGCTCGGTCACGCCGGTCGTGGGGCTCACTTTCGGACTCGACGACACAGTGCGCACTCTCGCTGCCATCGAGTCCGGTGCGAACAGATTCCGAGGAAAGGCCGTGCTCGCCATCTGAGATCACGCTGCAGACGTGCACGAACGATTCGGTTGAGGGCGTTGCGAAAGCCTGCGCGGGCAAGCGGCACTTGGCCGATAGAGCCGAGACCGGGTTGATGATTTCCACCTGACGGCCAACGGCCGGCAGGCCAATTTTCGCCCGACGGAATGAACGTGCGGCATCGTTCCTGCTTTGTCCCGACTCCATGACAGACGCCAAAACGAAAAACTCGGATAACGAAGTTCCGCTCGAGAAAAAGCTGGACGACCTCTACGCGCTCATCGACGGTATCGAAACGGCGATGGTGACCACGCGCCGTGCTGACGGTCACCTCGTCTCGCGCGCCATGTCGACGCAGCGCCGAACGTCAGGCTCCGATCTTTGGTTCATGACCAACGCCGAGAGCGAGAAGTTCGAGGAGATCGCGCTCGATCCGCACGTCAACGTCTCGTACTACAAAGACCGGACGCGAGAGTGGGTGAGCGTTGCCGGCCGCGCGATCCTGAGCAAGGACCGCGACCTCATCGACTCGCTCTACGAACCCGACTGGAAGATGTGGCTCGGAGACGAAGGCGACGGCAAGCACGATGGATCGCCACACGACCCGCGCATCGCGCTGATCCTCGTCGAGGCGGACACCGTCCACTACTCGAAGAAAGACCGTCCGACGCCAATGATCCTATTTCAGCTAGCAAAGGGAATGTTGACGGGCGAGCCGCCGAAGATCGCAGCCATGCGTGAGCTCAAACACGACGAGCTGAAGGAGTCGAGAGGGTAGCAGGCTAGAGCTGACCCGCCCGTGAAACCGTAACTGCTGGCGGCTGGGGCACTGGGTTAGCTTGCCCGGGTAGGCGATTCGGATCAGATCGCGCGCCGCCATGTGGTTTCGGCGGGCGCGATTTCGTCGTCAGCCATCGTCTTCGGTCGTCATCAGTCGTGTCACTCGCCGACGTCTTATAACCATCGCCCTCGTGCCGCCAATCACTCCTTCGCACCGACTTTCCGATCTTCCGACGTACGTCTTTGCCTGGCTCGACGAGCTCAAGGCCGAGGCTCGAGCTCGGGGTGCGAGTCTGATCGACCTGGGCATCGGCAATCCGGATCAGCCCACGCCAAAGCCGATCATCGACGCGATCATCGCGGCATTCGCGAATCCGGCGTCGCACGGCTATCCGCCATTCCGAGGCACGGAGCGGTTCCGAAACTCCGTGAGCAGCTACATGCGACGGCGGTTTGGCGTTGCGGCGAACGCCGGGTCCGAGATCCTCTGTCTCAGCGGCGGCAAGGAAGGCATTGCCCACGCAACGATGGCATTTGCGACCGAGGCGACCGTCACGCTGGTGCCGGACATCCACTATCCTGTGCACTCGCGCGCGTCCGGATTGATTGGGAGCAGCACATATTCGCTGCCACTCACCGCGGACAATGGGTTTCTGCCCGACCTGAGCGCCATTCCTGAGAATATTCTCAAGAAGGCGACGTTGCTCGTCCTCAACTACCCACACAACCCGACGGGCGCCGTCGCGCCGCTGTCCCTGTACGAGGAAGCCGTCGCGCTGTGCCGTCGTCATGGGATCGTGCTCATTTCAGATCTTGCATACAGCGAGGTGACGTTCGACGGCGAGATCGCGCCGAGCGCACTGCAGGTCGCCGGCGCCAAAGATGTGGTGCTCGAATTCCATTCGTTCTCGAAGACGTTCAACATGGCGGGCTCGCGCATTGGGTTCGCAGTGGGCGGCGAAGCGCTCATCGATGCGCTCTACGGTGTGCGGACCAACATGGGCTACGGCACGCCGATGGCGATTCAGGAAGGCGCAGCGTTCGCGCTCGATCACGTCGAGGAGTTCAAGCGTCCTATGGCGGCGACCTATGAGGCCCGTCGGGACGCACTCATGGCGGGATTTCGGTCGCTCGGTTGGCAGACCGCTGCGCCGCGTGGCACCATGTTCATGTGGCTCCCGATTCCGGGCGGATACGCGTCGCAGGAGTGGACAAAGCTCTTGATCGACAAGGCGGGCGTCGTGGTTAGTCCAGGCAATGCGTTCGGCGCCGGCGGGGAGGGTTTTTTCCGCGTCTCGCTCGTAGCCAACACAACCGTGCTCGAGTCGGCGATCGAACGTCTTCGCGCGGCCGGGATCGAGTACGTCGCGGAAGCTCGCGTCTAGTTCTAGTAGCGGTCGCACGCCCGACGTGGCGCGCGAGTCTATGATAATTCGATTAATTCGCCGCGTTCCTCTGTCGTGAACCCGTAGCCGAGGCCATAGTTGGGTCGTCGACAGCCGGGGGGCGTGATGCGGATGCTTCGAGCGCTGGTCACAATCGCGGCGATGTTGGTTGCCGGACGCACACGCCTCAGCGCGCAGACGGTTGTGGGCACGGCCGTGTTTCCGGACAGCGCAACACCTGTACAGTCGGCGATCGTGCAAGCGACCAACGCGCGAGGCTCGATCGTGACGAGCACGCTCACCGGTCGGCATGGCGAGTTCACGATTCGATTCGCGTCGCCGGGAACATATTCGCTCCGATTGCTGCGCATCGGGTTTCGTCCGACGAAAGGGCCAACGCTCAGTTTCGCCGCGGGCGCCACCGATACGGTGCGCATCATATTCTCCGGCGAACCGATCGCGCTCGCCGCGGTGAATGTGCGCGAGCGTGAGACATGTCGCGTCAACGCGGACACGGGTCTCGCGGTTGCGCGCGTGTGGGAGGAAGCGCGCAAGGCGATGCTGACGACGCAATTGAACGGCGGCGGCGCGCCTCTCTACGCCGAGTGGATCGAGTATGACCGGACCACTGATTCGTCGGCGCGAATCGTTCGTCAACAGCAGGTGCGCACGTCGCGCAACCCGACGACGCACGCGTTCAAGAGCCTTTCCGCAGCCACGCTGGACGAAAAGGGCTACATCGTCGTCGACGGCGACGTCGTGACGTATTACGCTCCCGACGCGGACGCGCTCCTGTCCGATGCGTTTGTCTCGGGACACTGCTTCCATCTCGAACCATCGCCCAATGGCTCCGCGGGCCTGATCGGCGTCAGCTTTCAACCAAACCGGTCGCACCGCGACAATCGCGACATCGAAGGCACGCTGTTCGTCGATCGCGCCACCGCGGAGCTGCGTTGGTTAGAGTTTCGGTATACGAACATGCCCGACGCAGC
>JBDTAE010000066.1:0-3607 GCA_039924785.1 Gemmatimonadaceae bacterium
GTTATTGCACAAAATAAAACAGCCAATCTTTATAAAAATCAATATAGAACGAGCGAGGCCTAGGCGCGCAGAACCTCAAGCGCGGCATTGAAGCACGCAGAACCGTGATGGCCGTCATAGAGGACCAGTGCGTGGCCGCCGACCGCGTCCGCCGTTACGCCGCCATACCGTGTGAGAACTCTCGCGAGGCGAAGCGCCGACGGTCCGTCGCACCCCGCGGCTTGCCGGCGACAGAGCGCATCGAGCGAGACGTGCGGTTCGGTGAGGCCCGCGAGCGTCTCGACCATCGCAACGATCACGTTGTTCAGAAAATTCACCTCGAACCCTATTGGCGAATACCACTTCTGGTCGGGCCGCCGGGTTTCCCACTCGGCGCAAAGCTCATGCCGGCGTCCGGCCAGGCGTTCGCGCACCTTGGCGTGCGACGCTTCATGGCCTCGCAGACAATCCGGAATCGAGTCGACAAACGCGGAAGGGTCCACGCTAATCACGTCGATGAGCCCTTCCGTAACGTGATCGAGGTCGGACTTGTCGCCGGCCGCGCCCTTAGCGCAATCGTACGCGTCCAACAGCGTCTCGACGGCGAACATTACCCATGGATAATCCACCGCATTGTCGGCGCGCATGCGAGCCGGGTCACGCTGGTACATGAACCGGAAGCCCCAGCGCAGGTGACTGGCGAACACGGGCGCGACAACGAGCGCCATCCTGCGGCGATGAACGGCGTCCAGCGACTCGACGCGGTGCAAGAGCAGGTCGTACGCCGGCTCAGTGGGATGATATTGCGAAATCGCTAATAGCAGGAGCAGCTCGCCAGTCTCGACGAACGCGTGTCCGCTCCCCTGCGGCCCGTTGAGCAAATTGGCAAGTCGCGTGACGCAATCGAGGTTCGCGTTGGGATCGCCCCGGTCCCACGCGCGAACCGCGAGCAATGCCAGGATCCAGAGGAAGTAGTGATCGAGCAGCGCCGCGAGCACATCGCACTCGTCGACACCCGGCGCTCGGCGAATCGCAACTCGCTCGAGCATGAGCGCCGGTGCGGTGTGATCGAGGAAGCGGTGTGCGCGGTAGTCCCAGGCTTGAAGGACATGAAACCCCTCCGCGCGCGTTCTCGCGTCGAGCTGGCGAAGGACGCGATCGAGCGCCAGCGGTGCGACGGACGTCGCGAAGGTGTGCGATTGCATCCCAGCGCGCAGTCGCCCCAGCGCGGCGCGAAATCCCCCCAGGCGGCCTGCGGCGTCGAGGATCGCTCCCCGCGTATGTCCACCGAGCGCATCCTCGAGAAGCTCACACGCGTCGTCGAACGTCGAGTCCGCGCGCGTGCCCACCGACGTCGGCGACAGTGAAGAAGGTGTTTGAACGCGCACCATGTGACCTTGCAGGGTTCCGTTGCGGGGGAACAACGAATGGACTGCGTTGTGCCGCGGGAAGGTACCCGGGCCGATCGCGACCGGAAGGGTCGGCGTTCCCGTCAGACCCGCATGGCGTTGACGCGCCTCACTTACCGAACCAGGCGCGCCGTGAGTTGCACCGGCACGACGTGGCAGGGCCCAGCGCGAACGACAACGTTCGACGCCGCCCACGGCTGATATCCCGGTAGGGTGACTAGTACGAGGTAGGTCCCTGCCCGCTCGAAGGCGCCGAAGTACGTCGGCGGAAGGGCAATGGCTTTCTCGAAATACGGCGCGTCCTGAAAGACCACTGTGCCGGTGGCCGTCAACGTCGACCCGGTCGCCGAGTCGACCGTCGTCACGGCGATCCCGGCAAGGGCGTTGGCCGTGCAATCAGGAGCCGGCGGCGGTGCCACGACGCTCTCCCCCGAGCCTCCGCACGAAGAAGCGACACCAATCCACACGGCCACAATCAGACGAGAACTCTTCATTCGTACTCCGGCATGCGCACGACGAACTGCTCATTGTAACAATGTTGATACGCAACAACACCGCCACCGATTCCTCAAACGTATCGAGCGGGTTCCTAGATCCGTTTCGGCCGGCGAACCGCCCTCACCTTCCCGCTCTTTCCTCCGCCGCAGAAGAACCGATCGCCGCCATCGGACTCGAGCCCGGACACCTCCACGCCTTGCGGCATCTCGACGGTCTCGAGCAACGCCCCAGTGTCCGAATCCACCCGGCGCAGATCGCTCACCCCGCCCTCAATCGTGCCGTGCCACAGTTCGCCATCCACCCACGTGACTCCCGTGACAAATCGCTTCAACTCGATCGTGCGAAGAATCTTGCCGGTGTCCGGATCGATCTGATGAATCTTCCGCTCACGATAGTGTCCGACCCAGAGCGCGCCTTCCGCCCACGCCAGCCCTGAGTCGCCACCGGCGCCCGGTGCCGGGATCGTCGCGAGAACTCGCCCCGTTTTCATATCAATCTTGTGAATGCGATCCTCCGCAATCTGAAACAGATGCTCACCGTCGAACGCTGTCCCTGCGTGCGCCGCGACGTCGATCGTGCGCACCGTCGTTCCACTCGCCGGATCGACCGCCGTGAGTTTGTCCCCCGTCGCAAGCCAGACGTTCTCGCCGTCGTACGTCACGCCGCCCACATTGTCGACGCCCGGGAACGGACCATACTCGCGAATGATCTCTGCCGTTGAGTTACGCATTCCTTCATGCTAGTCGCTCGGCAACGGGCCGGGGAGTAACAACGTTGTCGTGAATCCAGGGACGAGAGGCGCCATCCAACGCCGCGCTCTCCCGCGCCCGATCGACTGAACCTTCTCTTCCGTGGACAGCGAGTCGAGCGCGCGTTGCACCGTCCGCTGACTTTCCCCGAGCGCGAGCGCCAGCGCGGAGCTCGACCACGATTCACCGTCGGCGAGCATCGCCAGCAGTGCCCCATGCTGCTCCTCCACGGGCCGTGCGAGGACAACCACGTTGCGTCCGTTGCGGGACGCCAACACGAACCCTTGCTTCGTGGCGCTGACGCTCGCAACCGAGCGAAGCAGAGCGCGAAGTCGCCCGACTTCGACCCGCAACCGCGCGCGATGCGATTCATCGGTGAACTTCGCGCCGAACACGCGCGCGAGAAGGACGTCTCTGGAGACATCGCGCGGCCACGCTTCGCCGAGTGCGCGGGCGAGAGCAAACAGCACCGGGCGCGTTGCGAGGGAGATCGTCGTGCGAGCGTCGCGCACGTCGTACCGAAGCGCGTCCACCACCAGCACCTTGGATTCGAACAACGCCGCGACCTCATCCAGCCGGACCAATTGCTCGCTGCCGCTTGCAATCACTCGTGCCGCGGGAGCGTCCAAAGCAATCGCAACGGCTTCGACCTCCGCCGTCAATGCCTCGATGCCTGCATCGCGGGCCGCGCGTTTGGCCCGTGCGAGCGCCGCGCGTGCTACGCTCGTCCGCACGCGTCGTATGGCGATTCCAGCCACGACCAGTTCATGCGCAGCGCGCGACGCCGCCGGCAGCCGTGCGGGATCGAGATCGGCAAGCGTCCGCTCGGCGTCGTCGATGCGGCCGATGAGCAGCAACCGACGCGCTTCGAGATAGCGCGCGTACGCGGCGTTGGCGCGGTCGCCGTGTGCGTCGAGCGTTTGCCGCGCCGCATCGAGCGACTTCGCCGGCCAGCCCAGGTCGCGAGAGACG
>JBDTAE010000067.1:0-7685 GCA_039924785.1 Gemmatimonadaceae bacterium
CCGCGCCATACACCAAAAGCACGGTTCCGGCAATCACGGTCACCACGGAGTATCGCCACGTATCGCGTCCTATAAACGCAGCCGCCATGCACAGCACACCGAGACCGATCGCGCCTTCGCCATTGCGGTCGCGCTCGGCTCGCGGGCTGCGCCGCCGATCCCGGCGCACGATGAACTCATCCGGCGTCCAGGCATCGAACAACAGCCCGGCACCCACAAGCGCCACGAGCACACCCACGATAATTGGAACAAGCTCAATCCGCATTTCACTCGGCCTTCATTGGATGGATGACGAGTAGAGCAGGTTTCACGCCCCGCGGAGCGCCTCAGGCCCGCGGATGGGACTTCTCGTAGACCTGCTTCAACCGCTCGACGCTCGTGTGGGTGTAGATCTGCGTCGTTGAAATCGACGCATGGCCCAGTAGCTCTTGGACCGCGCGCAGGTCGGCGCCGGCGTCGAGCAGATGCGTCGCAAAACTATGACGCAGCGAGTGCACGCTGAGTCCAGCGTCCTCGTCGATCCGATGAAGAAATTTCGTCACGGCCTTCTGAACCGCGCGGACGCCGATTCTCTTCCCCGTCCGCACCAGAAACACTGCGCTCCTGTCACCCTTCGGACCGATTGCGCTGAGTAGCTGGTCTCGCGCGCGCTCGTAGTTGCGAAGCGCGAGGATTGCATGATCGCCGATCGGCACGATGCGTTCCTTGCGCCCCTTGCCGCGCACTTTTGCCTGCTGGGTCAGCATGTCGAGCGAACCGCGATTCAACCCCACCAGCTCCGAGAGACGGATGCCGGTTGAATAGAACAGTTCGAGGATTGCGAGATCTCGCACAGCCGGAAATCCGCCCTCCTGCGCTCGCAGCTCAGCCATTTGAAACAAAAGGTCGATCTGCGTGCGATCGAGATAGCCGGGCAGATGCTTGTCGAGCTTCGGCGCGCCGACCGCGCGCGCCGGGTTCGACTCGACGATCTCGTTGTTATGCAGATGCCGATAGAAGCTCCGCACGGCCGACAGGGTGCGCGCCATCGAGCGTTTGCCCAGACCACGCTTCGAGAGCACGCCGAGGAAGCCGCGCATCGCGATGCGATCGACGGTCTGCCACGTCCAGCCCTTTTCGCCGTAGTAGGTCGCGAGAAACGCGACGAACTCGCTGAGGTCGCGGCGGTACGCCAGCACAGTGTTCGGCGAGACGTCGCGCTCCTTCGCCAGGTGAACGAGGTAGTCGTCTACCTCAGCCGTCACGCCACCGCTCCATGTCCGCGAGCGCACGCGCCGCGATTTGCTCGCGCTTGACGCGCTTGTCCTTCACGCGCACCGGCAGGTCGTCGACGAGCCCGAAGTTCGCGTTCATCGGCTGGAAGTGCGCGGGGTCAGCCTCGCGCAGATAACGGTACAGCGCGCCGAGCATGGTGGTCGGCGGCGGCAATCGTGGTTCCTCGCCGTGAAGCATTCGCGAAAGGTTGATACCGGCGAGCATACCCGTGGCGGTGCTCTCGGTGTACCCCTCGACGCCGGTCAACTGCCCCGCGAAGAGCGTCATCGGATCGTCGCGCGTCGACAGGTGCGGCGTCAGCGACGCGGGCGAGTTGACGTAGGAGTTCCGGTGAATCGAACCATAACGAAGGAACTCAGCGTTCTCTAAACCCGGAATGAGCCGGAAGACGCGCTGCTGCTCCGGAATGCGGAGCCGCGTTTGGAATCCGACGATGTTCCACATCCGCCCCGCGCGATCTTCCATTCTGAGCTGTGCGATGGCGTGCGCCTCGCGGCCGGTGCGCGGGTCGCGCAATCCGACAGGCTTCATCGGCCCAAAACGCGCTGTATCTCGCCCGCGCTTTGCCATCTCCTCGACGGGCATGCACCCCTCGAAGTACGGCACCTCGTCGAATTCGTGGCCGTGATGCTGGTCGGCCGCGACCAGCGCGTCCATAAACGCTTCGTACTGCTCGGCGCTGAAGGGACAGTTGAGATAGGCTCCTTCGTCGCCCGAATCTTCCATCGTCTCCTTGCCGTAGCGCGACGCGCGAAAGACGATCGATTCATCGATCGAATCGTGCGCGACGATGGGCGCGATTGAATCATAAAACGCTAGTGATTCGACTCCCAGACGACGACGAATCTCCGTCGCGAGCGCGTCGGACGTCAGCGGACCGGTCGCGACGATGCCTGGGCTTGGAAGCACGGTCACCTCCTCGCGGACGATGGAAACTTTGGGATGCGTCGAGACCTTTTCGTGAACGACCGCTGAAAACACATCCCGGTCGACGGCGAGCGCAGTCCCGCCGGGAACTCGCGCTTGATCGGCCGCCCACAGCACGATCGACCCGAGCAGGCGCATCTCCGCTTTGAGCAATCCATGAGCATTGGACGTCTCAGTGCTCTTGAACGTGTTCGAGCAGACCAGCTCGGCGAGACGATCGGTCTTGTGCGCCGGCGTTCCGCGAACACCACGCATCTCGTGCAGCACGACGGCATGACCACGCTCGGCGAGCTGCCACGCGGCTTCGCTTCCGGCAAGCCCGCCGCCGACGATATGAACTGGCTCTGTCATATATGAATAATACTGACTGTCTCGCTCGCTCAGGGCATGCGACCGTACTTCTTCATCGCCGCAAGCATTCGGTCGACCGGCATCGCGAACACGCGAAGATCATTGGCACCGGTCGTTGTCTCGGCGGCGAGGAGCGCGTTGGTGATGGCTGCCTCGGTTGCCTGGGCGGTTGCCTGAAAGAGCGGAGTGATCCGGTCGTTTGGAAGCATCTGGACGTTTGTCACGGGGCCGTCGTTGAACCACGCGCGCGGGTTCGCTGTCGAGAACGCGATGAAGATGTCGCCGGAGCTGTTTCCGCCGAAGCCGCCCTCGCGACCCACACCGACTGAGACGCGCGTCGCGATGCGCTTGAGCTGGTGGGGAAGCAGCGGAGCGTCCGTCGCGACGACGACGATGATCGATCCTTGATCGACGTCATTTTGCGTTCGCCCGCCGCCGGTGGCGCCGCATCGCTGCCGGTTGGGCGGCAACGGGTCGGCGTTCGCGATGCACGCGGCCAGATCCGGGATCTCTTCACCCACCGGCACGCCGGCGATGCGAAGGTCGCGGCGAGCGCCGTAGTTGCACTGCACGAGCACGCCGACCGTGTAGCCGCCCTGCGCGGCAGCAAGTTTTCGCGATGCCGTGCCTATGCCGCCCTTGAAACCATGACATGTCATTCCCGTCCCGCCGCCGATGACGCCCTCTTTTGGAAGGCCGCCCGTTGCACCGTCGAGCGCGGCGAAGACGTGCGCCGGCTTGACATGAAAGCCATTGATGTCGTTTAGACTTCCGTCATAGGTCTCGGCGACCACGGGCAGCCACCACGGCTGGAGCGCGTTCTTCTGCGACACTTCCCATTGGATGATTGCGTCGCGCACCACGCCGACGCTGTGGGTATTCGTGATGCCGATCGGGCCTTCGAGAAGACCGCTCTCCTGTACCCACGTCGTGCCAGTCATCTCGCCGTTGCCATTCAGCGTGAACCACGCGGCGAATACGGGATCCGAGTTCGCCTTGCCGCGCGGATGAACGATCGTCACGCCCGTGCGCACGGGTCCCTGTCCGACAACGAGCTTTCCGGCACCCGAAATGATCGTTGAATGACCGACCTCGACGCCCGCGACGTCGGTGATGGCGTCGAGTGGGCCGGGCGTCCCCCCGATTGGCAGTTTCAAGTCTCGTTCGCGGGGTTTTTGCGCGGACACGAGAGCGGGGAGCAGCAACGCGACACAGGCGGCGGACAGACGCATGACGATCACCGGGTAAGAGGCCAGTCGGGAATGTCCGCGATTCGTCCGCGACCGCCAGGGTCGTTTCGACACGCCGCCGATCCAGCCGGATGCGAACGGAACCACGCGTGGCGGTTGCTTGATTGTGCAATGCGGTACCGAAAGCCGGCTACTGGCTACTGGCTACTCGCTACGCACTCTTGGCTTGCTAACCGTGCGCGCCGCCCTCGAAGCCGCATCGCGCGATAGCCTGATGCTGAGCTAGGCCGAGCAGCCGGAAGCTGATAGCTGTGCTGATAGCCGATGGCCGATAGCTGGGCTCAGCTCGGCTAGCTGAGCCGAGCTAGCTCCGGGTGGTACCAATCCGTTTTGAGATTGTTGTCGTACCTCTCCCACTCGGTCGAATGACCGAGCGCACGGCGGACGAGCCATCGAGAGCTCAACGCGTGCTTCACGGACATCCTCCGTAGGGGAGACCTCATGCGTTTTAGAAATCTCGGAACAGGCAGCCGCGTCGTTGCAGCGATCGCCGCGGCAGTCCTGGTTGCCGGAACGGGACTGGCCGTGGCCCGCGTGGCCCGCGCGTCGGACCATCAGGACAATCCGCTCGTCGAGCTCAATCCGGCCATGGACATGACCGACGTCTACGCGTTCCCGGGCGCGACCGCCGATCGCACTGTGCTCGTGCTGAACAGCTGGGCGTTCCTCACGCCGGCGCAATCGTCCACGGTCTCATTCGATCCCAACCTGCTTTATCAGTTCAAGATCGACAACACCGGCGACGCGAAGGAAGATCGCGTCATTCAGATCACGTTCAGCGGCACCGGCTCATCGCAGCAAGTCTCCGTGCGCGGCCCGTTCGTTCCGCCGGTCGTCGGCGCGATGAACAATCAAGTCGGCAGTGCGGCGCCCGTCGTGACAGGCGCGATCAACACGGTGCTCGGCTCCTCGAGCAGCATGCAAGTGTTCGCCGGCGTTCGCGAAGACCCGTTCTTCATCGATCTCGAACAGTTCTTTCGCATCTTGCCCGACCGCAAACCGTCGACCGGCACGCTGTCACAACTGCCAGACGCCGCAACCGCAAGTTCGTTCCGCGCCGCCGGATCGGCGGTCGACTTCGTCAAAGGCTTCAACGTTCTCTCGATCGTGATCGAGCTCCCCACGTCGCAGCTGACCGCGGGTGGAAACGCCAAAATTGGCGTCTGGGGCACGATCAGCCGCTAACGCGGCCGCGCGATTCGTCAACTCTCAATTTCATTCATAGCCACGAGGGAACCACAATGTCCATCTCGTTTTTCCCCGGTGCGAAGCGCGCCCTGTTCGCTACGGCGGCCGGAGCGTTTCTGATCGGAGCGGCGGCATGCGGCGACAGCAGCACGACGTCGCCGACCGTCGTCACAGCGACCCGCTCCTACAATCAGGTGCAGCGCCTCGGCAACCCGCTCGTCAGTGAAGTATTTCTGATGAAGAAGGATCATCCATTTCACGGCTCCATCGGTCCCGCCGACGATGCGGCGGCCTTCACCGGCAGCGTCAAGGGATTCGTTGCCGCGTTCCGTCCGGCCGCGACGACGCTGCAAGCCACGCTCGCGTCGGTCCTGCTGCCCGACATGCTCATCATCCAGACCGACAAGGCCCAGACGAGCGCCGGCTGGCTGACGTGGGCACTCGCGAACGGCTGGGGCGGACGAAAGCTGACCGACGACGTCGTCGACACCGGCCTCTCCGCGATCTTCAGCGACTTGCTCGATCCGACGCAGGCCGTCTGCAAGCCGGGTGCATTGCCGCTGTGCACGGACAACATCGCCTCGCACAGCACGTTCACGACGACGTTCCCGTATCTCGCCACACCGAAATAACGGAGACCAACCATGACACTCGTTTTGCCGCGGCGTACGGTTGGCCGCATCAATGGATTTCTCCCCGTGGTGCTGTTGGCGTGCGCCGTGGCAACGAGTAGTTGTGGACGCTCGAGACCGGTGCCGCCGACGCTGGCGACAACACCGGTCAAGAGCGAGTCCGAAATTCGAGATCTCGATATAGCGTTTTACGGCGAACGCGCCGATCGGGATCCAACGGGCGCAGCCGACCTCGCGCGTCAGGCGGGACTGTATCTTCAGCGGTCGCGCGAGACTGGCGACCCGCGAGACGCAATACGAGCCGAGGAAGCCGCGCGGAAATCGATTCGCAATCGCACCGCGCGGAACGACGCGGCGTCGCAAATCCTCTCCTCCGCGCTCCTGTCGCAACACCGCTTCGCCGAAGCACTCGACGTCGCACGCCAGGTGCGCGATCGCAACCCAGACGTGCCGGCATTGCGCGCGTCCGTCGCCGAGATCGAAATGGAGCTCGGTCAATACGATTCGGCCAAAGTCACCTTCGCGGCACTCGGCAACGCGAAGAACGATCTCTCCGTCGCGCCGCGCCTGTCGCGCTGGGCCGAAGTCCGCGGACACCCCGATGAAGCGCGGATGTTCATTCACAACGCACTGACGATTGCGAAGGGCGAGCCGTCGCTGCCGCGCGAACAACTCGCGTGGTTCTGGTTGCGGAGCGGTGACATCGAGCTTCGTACGGGACACCTTTCCGCGGCCGATTCGATGTACAAGGCTGGACTCGCGGCGCACCCGAACGACTATCGCGTGCTCGCCGCGATGTGCCATCTCGCCGCCGTCCGCGGTCGTTGGAACGACGCGATCGCTTACGGCCAATTGGCCATCGCGCAGAATCTGGATCCCGCGACCCTGGGCATCCTGAGCGACGCCGCCGCGGCAGTCGGCGATACCGCGCAAGCGAAGGAGTTCGCGCGCGTGCTCGATGTCGCCGTGCTCACACAGCCCGGCGCGTATCACCGCGCGTGGAGTCTCTTTCTCCTTGACCACGACCGCCATGTCGATAAGGTCTATGAGAAAATTCGCACGGAGCTGAAAACGAGAAAGGACATCTACGCATATGATCTACTGGCGTGGGCGCTCCACAAACAGGGCAAAGACGCTGCCGCGCGCGACGCAATACAGATCGCGCTGTCGCAGGGCACCCAGGACGCGCAGCTCTTCTATCACGCCGCTGAGATCGAGAGCGCCCTTGGCCACGCAACGGTCGCCAGCGCGTTCGCGGCAAAGGGCGCCGCCGCCAATCCGTCCTTCCATCTTCCCGAGCTTCAGCAGAAGCAGGCTGCCAACGCTCAGAGGCTCGCCCAATGAGCGAACTCTTCACATTCATTCAACTCGGCTTTCGTCACATCGTCGACGTCGGCGCGATGGACCACATTTTGTTCCTCGTTGCGCTCGCGGCCATCTACCGGTTGCGTGACGCGAAGGACGCGCTGTGGGTGATCACCGCGTTCACCGTTGGCCATTCGATCACATTGGCCTTGGCGGTGACGCACACGATTCGCATTCCGTCATCGATCGTCGAATTTCTCATTCCGGTCACCATCGTCGCGACGGGAATCGAGAACCTGGTCTACAGCGCCCATCGCCGTCGCTTTGGCGCGGGGTGGTATCGCCCGATCCTCGCCGGCGTGTTCGGACTCGTGCACGGCGCAGGGTTCGCATCGTATCTCTCTGCCCTGTTCGTCACGAGCATCGCTGTGCCGCTGTTCGGCTTCAATGTCGGCATCGAGATGGGACAGATCGTCGTGCTCATGGTCGCGGCGCTCGCGCTCGCCGGCATTGACGCGTTGATCAAATGGTCGCGTCTTCAGAACGCCGCTTGGCCGGCGCTTCGGGTGCGAATCGTCGCGGTGTCGCTCGTCGTTGTGGCGGTCGCGTCGCATTGGGCCGTCGAGCGCAATCCATGGTAGTGCGCTTTTGGCTGCTGGCGTCGGCGGCGCTCGGAGTCGCGGTTCGTCCTTCGCTTGCCGTCGCGACACCGGCGGCAACGACGGCGACAACGACGGCGACAACGACGGCGACAACG